>NZ_JADYXD010000001.1:0-452643 GCF_015864475.1 Pseudoalteromonas sp. SWXJZ10B | reverse complement strand
AGTTAGTTTCCTAACTACGGATTTTGCATGATCGTTTGGATCGGTCAACCGGTCATTTTCTTAACTGATCGGCATTAGGCTAAATAGCCCACTTTATAGTTTTAACATGTTCTTCCCTGCAGAGCGCTTACGCGCTCTTTTAGATTAAGCTAATGCACAACGATTTTTTGCTTAATTGCTGGCATTAATGTTTTACCATTGCCGTCTACTTTGTTTAACAATTTAAGTCCCATCACTTTTGCAAGTACTGGGTAAATATCAAGGTTATTTACTTCTTTAAGGCTTACACCTTGTTTAAATGCAGGGCCTACAGCAATAAATGATGCTGCCATATCCTCGGTATATGCATAACCGTGAGTCCCTAAATAGGTTGGTTTTTTACCATTGGTAAATACCGCTGGCGCTGTAGTTTGCACCACAATATCGCCTACGCGAGTGCCTTTATTGTAATGATACGCTGCTAATTGCTCGTCAGTTAATACTGTATAACGACCGTTTGACGCATCTCGTAAACGTGCTTTGTAACCTTCAATATCAGCGTTTTTAGCATCCGGTTGGGTATAAATAAGTAAACGTGGGCCAGTATTTTTAACTAAAAAGTTTTCATCTTGAGGCAGTGTGGTTACATCAATGCTTTTATCTGGATCTATACTCGCCATACCATGATCCGAGACAATAACTAAGTTTACCTCTTGCTCTAATTTACTTAAGCGAGTTTGTAATTGCCCCATTAATTCATCAAGCTGTTTAACTGCATCACGCGTTTGTGGTGCGTCTGGCCCAAATTCATGGCCCATGCTATCAACTAGCGAAAAGTAACTCGCAATAAAACGTGGGCGCTGTGCTTTTGGTAAGCTTAACCACTGAATAATTTGATCAACACGGCTTTGGTAATCGCTGTATTTAGAATAGTGATAAAAGTAATCTGGTGTCATGCCGTTAAATAATGCATCTGACTCAGGCCAAAAATAAGTAGCCGATTTAAGTCCCTGCATTTTGGCTAAATTCCAAAGCGGAATACCCTTTACCCATGTGCTATCGCCCAATGCTTTGCCCATGCTGTAACAGTCGTTTTTACGCGCTTTATCACAAAAGCTATTATCAACAATGCCATGGTTTACTGGCAGTAAGCCCGTAATAATAGAAATATGGTTAGGAAACGTTTTAGTTGGATAAACAGGTATTAGCTTTTGTGCGCGAACACCGCGCTCGGCCATTGCTTTTAAATTTGGCGCGCCGTGTTTTTCAATATAATCCCAACGCAGGCCATCAATTGATACAAGCACCACAGTTTGCTCTTTTGCAGCAAATGCGCTGTTCATTCCTAACATTAGGCAAATTGATACTGCCTTTAAAATCCACTGTTTCATTATAAACACCTATAAATGCACAACAATTACTCAAAAAATTATTTTAAAGCAAGTTGTTACTTTATGATACAAACTGATAGATTAAACCCTGTATATTAAAGACAAATGACTATGTGCTAAAAACTATGCCAGTCATCAATTGTAAAAAAGGACAAGTATAAAGATGACCATAGATTTTAGTAAAAAAATAACGCCAGCACGAATGTACCGCACAACCTCTAACTTACAGATGGCGCTAGAAAGCGACCGTGGCCGTATTATTAACAGTGCCGCTATTCGCAGGCTGCAGCAAAAAACACAAGTGTTTCCGCTTGAGCGTAACGCAGCTGTTCGTTCGCGCTTAACTCACTCGCTTGAGGTACAACAGGTTGGTCGTTTTATAGTGCAACGTATTTTTGCTAATTTAAGCTACCAACAGCAAAAAGATTACGGCTTAACCGACCTAGAACGCCCGCTAGAAAGCTTAGTAGAAATGGCCTGCCTAATGCACGACATAGGCAACCCACCGTTTGGGCATTTTGGCGAAGCGGCTATTAACCACTGGTTTAATAACAACCTAGCAAGCGTAACACCCGAGCGCTGTAAAGAACCAAACACCGGTATAGGTGTTGTTTTTAAACACCTTGCGCTTGATATTTGTAACTTTGAGGGCAACGCTCAAGGCATACGTATAATTCATTCTTTGCAAACGCTTAATTTAACCTACAGCCAAAGTGCTGGTATTTTAAAATACACTCGCCCTGCTGGGCTTGATGTAAAAGACATACCCCAAAATAAAAACTACTTAATGAAAAAAGTGGGTTACTACTACAGCGAAAAAAACTTTGTTGAAGCGCTACAAAAAGAGCTCACTATTGAGCCTTACTGCCGCCATCCTGCAAGTTACATAATGGAAGCCGCCGACGACATTTCGTATTGCCTAGCCGACATAGAAGACGCCGTAGAAAAAGACATAATAAGCACTGAGTTGCTGTGCGAAAAACTTAAAAGTAGTTACAAAAAAGTATTAATAAACCTGTTAATCGACGACGCTCAACATCAAAATTTTGTAGACAAAGCAGTAGACTACGCACTAGAACGTGCACAAGCACAACCCTATAATTTTAATAGTGAATTTTTTATATACTTGCGGGTTGCATTGCTACATCCGCTAGTAAATCACGCCGCAAAACGCTTTATCGAAAATATAGAACCTATTTATCATGGCGATTTTAACCAAGCGCTTTTAGAAGATAGAAGCCATCTACATGCAGTAACTAAAACACTAAAGCAGGTAGCGCTTGAGCATGTATTTTCAAACAAAGAAGTCGAAAAATTAGAGCTACAAGGGTATCGCATAATTAATGGTTTGCTCGATTGCTATAAACCATTACTGCTACTAAACAAGGATGACTTTAAGCGTGCACTAAATGGCGATTCACGTTTATTAATAGAGTCGCGACTTGTTAAAAAGCTCTCTAAAAAGCACTTAAATAGTTACCAACACGCAATAGATGCGATGCAAGAAGAGCCCGATCACTTTGCGGCATACGAGTTTTATTATCGTTGTAGATTAATCCAAGATTATATAAGCGGTATGACCGACCAATTTGCTTACGATGAATATCGCAGCCTTATGGTTATTGATTAGTTGTATTACTCTGGATAATTTTTAATTTTGCGCTTAAAATCAAACTATTAATATTTAAGCGCGCATAACTTCATGATATCAAAACTAATTGGATTTACCCTTTGCTTTGCCTTATTTTATAGTGCGCAAAGTGCTGCATACAACGAAGCTATGTGCATTTTAATTAAACAAGAAATACAGCAAAATAGTAATAATAAAGCGAGTCAAAAATATCGTAAAGCTGCGCGTGATTACAAAAATAACTGTAATAAGCCAAAAGAAATTCAAGCACAACCTAAGCCCCAAATAATAGAGCCTGAACCGACTATTATTACTCAGCCACAACCTAAAATTGTTGAACCTGCCCCTGTAATTAAACCCACTGAAGAAGCTGTTAAAGAAAGCATCAACGAGCAAACCCTTAATTTAACTAATGATCAAAAACAACAAATAAACGATCAGCTAAATACCAACAGTAACGAAATAGTAATTGATGCAGAGCCAACAAAAGCAGCACCCGAGCAAGTAGTTACAGAGCAAAAAAACGAAGCTGTGATAGAGCAAGTAAAACCGGCAACGCCAGAGCAAAACGTTCAACCTACGCCTGAAAAGCCTGTACCTGTAAAACCAGCAGCAGTGTTAACTAAACCAGCGCCAGTAATTACGCCGCAACCTGTAGCGCAGAGCCCAAGCTCGTTACTTTTACCCACTTTAATACTTGTTATAGTGGTACTTATTGGCGCTATGATAGTCGTGCGCCTGCGCCGTGCAAAACAAAGCAAAGCGATGGCAGAACCGACTATAGCGGCTCCACCTAAAGTTAAATCAGAAAAAATTGCTACGTCAGCTAAACCTGAAATTAAAGCAACAAAGCCTGCACAAACAACAAAAGAGCCAAAGATTGAGCCTGTCGTCATTAACGAAGCAACTCAAAATAATAAAGCAGTTGAGAGCAGCGTAGCGACAAATGAAGAGTCAGTGGAACCTACTAACACAGCGCAAAATACTGATATTGAACATACAACAACGCAGATCTCAGATGAGCAAAACAACGTAGTTACTCCATCGCAAACAAGTGAAATTGAGTCTGCACAAATGGAGCCAGCAGATACTTTAGAGCAAACAAGTACCGCTACGTTTAACGAAGTAAAACAAAAACCTGAACCTAATACCGCCGAGTTTGAAGCCGCCGCCAAAACAACCTTAGAGCGCATTAAAAATGCCAGCAGCTTTAATGAGCCAGAGGTACGCGACTTTGACCCAGATGCAAAGCCAGTAAAAAAACAACGTAAGCACCATACAGCGCAAGTAACGGAATCTGCGCCAATAGAAGCTGAACATAACACTGTAGAGCCGGTTATTAGTACTCCCGAGCCAGTAACAGCGAGTGAGCCGGTTATAGATTTACACGCTCCAGAGCAAATATCTGACGCCCAATCGACTACGTATACAACCGAGCAAGACTTTAAAGAACCAGAGGTGCGTACATTTAACCCAGATGCACCATTACCTGGTGAAAAGCCGACGCCTAAAAAAGAAGACGCGATACCTGAGCAAGCACAAACAACACTGCTAGTTGATGAGCCAGTAATTGAGCCTAAAAAAGCGGACAGTAACAATCCATTTGCTAACTTATCGTTAGACTCAAGCTGGGATCCTGACTCGGCTGAAAAGCCCACAATAGAAGAGAAAAAACGCGCGCCAAAATCGCAAGCTTTAATAGATGCAGAAGAACGCGCTAAAAACATGCAAACCAAGTAGTAAGTTTTAAAATAACGCTTCATATTGTGAGGCGCTATTTTCGTAACCAAATAATTAACTGCTTTTCACCGTATTACTTACACTCTTATCCCATCCTAAAATGCGCCTTAGTAATTAGAAGCTTCGCTTCGTGCGCGAGCAAGCTCAGCGCCTAGTGCAATATTCAAGCTTGAGAGTCTTTTGTGAGCCTACAATTTGTTGACGCGATGGGTGCTGAGCATACATTTAACAGGTGGTATTTTTAGACTGGAGTTTACGGCTACGTTATCCGCAGCCATAAATTAAAGTAACTTGGTCAACATGCCCTAATTAAAAGTCCTAGTTAACAGCCCTAGCGGTACGTTTATTTTTAAGCTTTAACCCGCCAATTAATAGCAGTGGCCCTATAAACATAGCAAGTCCATACACGCCACCGGTAACCGCGTATTCTGGTTTATTCAAAAAGCTAATAGCAATTAAAATAGCTAACGATGCATTTTGAATTCCAACCTCAATTGAAAGCGTCAGCGTCAGCGTCAGCGTCAGCGAATCAGTTAAATTTAATTTTGAACACTTAGCAATTAACCAACCAACAACCATTGAACCAATATTAAGTGCTATGCACGCCCAAAATACATCGTTAAATGAGCTAACTAATAAATCGCGCTCTTTTATTACTAGTGCTGCAATCATCATAAGCATAAAAAACAACGAGAAGCGTCTAAAAAACGGCTCTGCTTTAATGGCAAAATCACTTTTAAAGTGACGTAACCAAATGCCTATAGCAACTGGCACTAAGGTAATAAAAAATAGCCCTAATGAAGTAATTAAAATAGAGAAAGTAGCATCGTCTGCTGGGGCAAACTGGCTCATAGCAAAGCCAATAATAAACGGTGTGGTTATTATACTAATTGCGGTAGAGGCAGCGGTTAAACTTACCGAAAGCGCTAAATTAGCTTTAGCAAGCTGGCTTACTACATTTGACATAGTACCGCCTGGGCAGGCAGCTAATATCATTAAACCAATAGCTATAGGCGTTGGTAGGTTAAGTAAATAACACAGCCCTAATGCTAATAAAGGCATTGCTACAAGTTGGCCTATTAAACCCATAACAATGGCGAGCGGGCTTTTAAATAGACGAGTAAAATCGTTTGTTGTGAGCCCAAGACCCATACCAAACATAATAAGTGCAAGGGCGAGCGGAAGTATTACTTCAGTTAATATAGATGCATTCAAATTAGACAGCCTCGTTTGTTATTGTTTTTAATTGGAGTGTTAATTTTTAAGTTAACTGTATACCAATTCGCTTAATTAAGTGATCTATTTTGAGGATAGAAAAACGTGTTGATAGCTAGGCAAAAAATTCGCTATTTAGTTGTTCTAAATGAGAATTTTTTAACACAGGTAGCGACACATTTAGCCCCGAAAAATGATTAAGTATTATTGCGGATTGGTATAACGCCCCTTTACAATAAATCCTAATGCTAGAAGTATTACTTATTTAAAATAGTCGCAATGCGTTTACCCAGTTCTGGAAGTACATCTTGCTCAAACCATGGATTCTTTTTAAGCCATATATTATTGCGCGGACTGGGGTGTGGAAGCACTAAATAATTTGGCCAATACTCACGCCACGATTTTACTAACTCCGTAAGTGGCATTTTTTTAGTCTCCGGTAAATGATACGCCTGCGCGTATTTACCTAATATTATTGTCAGCTCAATATTTGGTAGTGCAGCCAATAATTGCTCGCGCCATGCTGGGGCACATTCTTTTCTCGGTGGTAAATCACCCGACTTCCCCCTACCCGGGTAGCAAAAGCCCATAGGTAAAATTGCTATATTATTAGCGTCGTAAAATTCATCACGTGTTAGCCCAAGCCATTCTCGTAGGCGGTTTCCGCTTGCATCGTTAAACGGCACGCCTGTTTCGTGAACTTTTATACCCGGTGCTTGGCCTGCGATTAAAATACGTGCGTTTGGGTTAAATTGTATTACAGGTCGAGCCCCTAAAGGTAAATGAGGATCACAGATCACGCATTTACTAACTTGGTCTATTAATTGGTGACTATTCATGTTTATTTGGCCTTAAATGCTTAATTTTTATCCTAAATGGCCATTTAGGATAAATGAGTTGGTAAAAAATCGGTTTATTTTATCTAAAATGGCGATTAGTTAGTAAAATCCTGATCTTTAAGCCTAAATGCCCTACAGCCCTTATAGTACCTAGTGTTCTTTCGCCCATACCGCAAATTCGTTACCACTTGGTTCTGTAAAGTGAAACCGACAACCGCCAGGAAACTCAAAAATAGGTTTTAATATTACTCCGCCAAATGTCTCTACTTTTTTAAAGGTTGCGTGTATGTCGTCGCTATAAAAAATAAGTAATGCTGCCCCATGCTGAGTTAGTGATTTTAATGGAGCCTGAAAAATCCCACCATCTAACCCCTGCCCACTAAACGCCGTGTATTCTGGGCCGTAGTCAGTAAACTGCCAATTAAATACATGACTAAAAAAGGCCTTAGTTGCGGGTAAGTCGCATGCAGGAAACTCTACGTAATTTAGTTTTTCGTGATCGCTCATCGTTATTTCACTCTTTATTTTTACTCAGTTTATTAACCTTAAGCTTTACATGCAGCCTGTGCAATATCATTAAACAATAACAGATCAGTATTTTACTAAGTAATCTGAACTCTGGATAATAAATCTATCTCGAGCAGCTATTTTCAGCGCTAGAGAAAATAAATTTAAATATCACCATAATTCAATACGTATAAAACCTGTTAACCAAGGTTCAGGTTAAGTAAGAAGGATAATTTACTAAAAGTTAGTCGCCGTAAATGAGAATAGCTATCTTTTGTATTTGTAACATATATAATAGCGCCTTTGTTTTATCCTCAGCTTTAAATAAAGGGATTAATTAACTATGCAGGCACCTTTGCACAGTGCGCCATTCGATAAGGTGAACGTAATTGCGCTTATAGTAAAAAGCGTAAGCAGTTATCGAGTTTTGGTATTTTTACGTTTTTTTATTGCCATAATTGGTGGCTATGCCTTTACCTCTGCAAGTACTGCGTTATTAAGCTTTGTATTACCAATAGCTAAGCAAGACGCTGTACTGTTTAGTGTTTCAATCAGCATTTTAATTTATGCCGTCGTATTTATTTATGCCTTTAGCGTTAAATCATTAAGAAAAGTTTGGATCAGTATTTTACTAAGTACAGGTGCGTTTATCGGATTGCTTGTATTACTAAAGGGTTGGGTATGAAAGACAGCTTTTTTAGATCGATGACTTGGTTACACACTTGGGTAGGGTTACTCGTTTGTTGGTTATTATATTTAATATTTTTTGCAGGAACACTTAGCTTTTTTAGAGACGAAATAACGCTGTGGAATCAACCTGCCATACATAATGTACAAGCCCAAACACAGCGTATAGAAGCGCAAAAACAACAAATAATTACAGGGTTTGATTACTTAGCTAACCATGGAGCTAACTCATCAAGCTGGCGTATTACATTGCCTGAGCCGCGTATTCCTTATTTAATTTATGGTTATGCAAAGCCAAAAGAGCCAGGCCAGCGCCGCAGCCAGTTTAAAAACACACAGTTAAACCCTAATACCATGAAAGAGCTTGAGCCCTTTGTAGATACTAAAGGTGGTAACTTTTTTTATCGGCTACATTATGATTTACATTACATGGATGCAATAACCGCACGCTGGATTGTGTGCTTTGCTAGCTTTTTTATGCTAATTGCCATTATATCGGGTGTGGTTATTCACAAGCGTATTTTTAAAGATATGTTTAGTTTTAGGCGTAATAAAGGTAGCCGTACGTGGTTAGATGCACACAATTTAAGCTCTGTGCTTGCCCTGCCTTTTCATTTAATGATTACTTACACGGGCATGATTACCCTCATATTTATGTTGTTTCCCTATCCTGCTCAAACGTCTTACGATAACGGCATGCGTGGCTTTTTTAACGATGTAACCCCTCGCAACACCATGACCGATAAAGCCCAAGGCGAATCGTCAATGGTGCCGATTCAAAGCATTTTGGATCAGGTTTATACTAAGTGGCCTCATGCAGATATTACTCGCGTACAAGTTAACCAACCAAATATGGCAGCTTCAACAATTATCGTATTAGTAAGCGCAGGTAAAACACTACGTGACCAAGCACCACGCTTAATATTTAGTGGTGCTATAGGGCAAATGGTTGCTAAAACTGATGACGAGCTAACTAGTAGCAAAGCGCTTTACGAATCACTTAATTCAATGCATACGGGGCGTTTAGCTACGTGGTTGTTGCGCTGGTTATACGTATTAGGCGGTATTGCAGGCTGTGTAATGATTGGCTCTGGCTGTATTATGTGGGCTAAGCGAATTCGCGAGCGAACTAAAAATAACGTTAAACCTTCGTTTAGTTTAAAACTAGTTGAAGGGTTAAACCTAGCCACTATTATGGGACTTCCACTGGCAACGTGTGCATTTTTTATCGCTAACAGACTACTTAGCCCAACTACCGCAGAGCGCGCCGATAAAGAAATACTCGCGTTCTTTTTAACATGGCTAGCGGTTGCTCTTTTAGCACTTATAAAGCGCGACACACTGCAATGGCGAGTTATGGCAGCTATAAATGCTGTTGCATGTTTAAGTGTACCGGTTATTAATGCCCTTACAACCAACGGTAATATAGTTAGCTATTTGATGCACAAACAGTGGGCTTTATTTACTTTTGATGCACTGTTTTTATTGTTTAGTATATTGTTTTTTATACAAACCGAAAAATTACGTACTGCTAAAAACACCTCAAAAATAATTAGCCCTAACCAATCTAATAATCTTAAAAGGCAAAAATCATGATTGATTTACTTGGTTTTAGTCTGTGTTTGTTTGGTTTTAATGGTTTTGCACTGGCTAAGTTTAATCATTTTAAAGATGTATTTAAAAAACGCCCTACAGAATTACAAAGTAAAAGCCTGCTATTTATTGCTTGGATCAGTATTTTACTAAGCTTAGTACTTTGCGTAACAACTCAAAGTGGTTATGGCGCGTTACTATTTTGTGGGTTTATGAGCCTAAGTGTCTTAATTATAATGGTTTTTTATAACTTTTTAGTAGGCTACGTAAAGTGGTTTAGTGTTTTAAATAGCGTGTTAGTTGTACTAAGTGGGTTATTTTTAGCGTTAAACTAGCTTTAGTTAGTAAAAACGTGATCCGTTACTTTCCCATAGATTAGGGCGTGTTGATCTTTGGTGGGTGAATTTGCAGCAGACTGTTTGGTATTTAGGCAAGGCAGAGCCTATGTAGTGTGGTTATTCCCCATAAATAGGCGATAACGCAGCATAAATACCAAACATGCGCTGCCCTTTGGGTTCTTTCTAGGGACGATTAACTCTTTGTTGCCTACATGGATGTAGGTAAGGGGCGTGAGCAGGACGCGGAAGCTTTGCTCGGTTTTTACTTAGCCCACTAGGTTACAAACCTCGCGCCGCGATTTAATCGCCCCTAGATTGAACAGATTTCAATCCACAAAGATCAATACGCCCTAGGCAAAAAAAATGGCAAGCTATATAGCTTGCCAACAATAGGGGATATTCAGTGTTCCTAATACTTACTGTCTCACTGTAAGTGCTAGCAATATAGCGTTTATATATTTAAGTTACTTTACAGTTAGATGACGTTTTTATTACCACTTTAAAAGCGCATACAGCTAACTGTAAACCCCCTTTACATGCTCTCTTGATTTACCCAAATAATTTGATCGGTAGCAAAGCCTAACTCTTTCGCTTTAGTTAAAAAGTGCTCTTTAAGCTCTTTGCTAACTGTTGGTGTACGCGACAAAAACCACAAGTAATCTTTGTTGTAACTGGTTATAAAAGCATATTGGTAATCGGGTTGGTCAAGCTCAAAAATAACGTAAGCGCCGTAAAATGGACCAAAAAACGAGACTTTAAAATGCCCTGTGTCGGTGTTTTCAACAAACTTAGCTAAGCCCTCAGCTTCATCCCACTTTTTATCATCCGTTAAATAACCTTTGTTAAGGACCTTTACTGTGCCGTCGTCGTTAATAGAATACGTAGCGGTAACTTGCTCCATACCTTCTTCAAATGAGTGATTGAGCCGCGCTATTTCAAACCACTTTCCTTTATATTTTTGTATGTCGAAGTTTTTAACGGGTATTATTCCCTCAGGAGGGCTGGTACAGGCACTAAGAAAAAATAGCCCTGTAATAAGTAAACCGTATTTTATGGCCTTCATGTAAGCTCCTTTTCGATTATGTAATTTATACTATTTCACAAGAATAAAATTTGCTATAGGATCGTCTTAATTCTAAAGCAATAAGAATGACCATAGCATGAAAATTTGGGTAGATGCAGACGCGTGTCCTGTCGTTATAAAAGAAATACTTTTTAGAGCGGCAGAGCGTATGAAAATCGAGACTATTTTAGTGGCTAATCACGCAATGCGTATTCCGCCGTCAAAATACATAAGTCGCGTTCAAGTATCGTCAGGCTTTGATGTAGCCGATGATGAAATAGTGAAACGTATTGAAAAAGGCGATTTAGTGATTACTGGCGATATACCGCTGGCGAGTGAAGTAATTGATAACGGTGGGCAGGCGCTCAACCCGCGTGGCGAGCTTTACACCACGGAGAATATTCGCTCAATACTTAACGTACGCGACTTTATGGATACCATGCGCTCAAGTGGTGTAGAAATGAGTGGTGGGCCGCCTCCACTTAGTCAAACCGACCGTCAAAATTTTGCTAATAATCTCGATCGTATTTTAGCGCAAAACAAGGCTAACTAACTTGAACACACAATTAGTTGGCTTAGGCGATACGCAATTTAGCGTGGCAGTGTACGTAGCAAAAGCGCCACCAATGCCGTTTTTTGAAACACTTCAATGCCTTGAACCGGTTATAAATGAGCAAATAAATACCATAAACCAGCACTGTGGTAATGGTTGGCGCAAAGTGTTTAACGTGTACGCCAAAGTATTGTTTGCTCTACCAAGTGAGCATTACTCATTTGCTAAACAAGCGTCTACTTGGCAGCAATATCGCGATGAGTTTTTACTGCAAAAGAATAGTAAAACGGCCCTGTTATTTAGCGCGCCTAATATTACTGTTACTTGTACAGATAAAGCTTCGAATAATAAAAACCAACTACATATAATCGCAGGTCGTACGCACGCTAAAAGCTTACTCCAACAAGGTAAGCTTAATGCTCAATTTGAGTGGCTCGACGACGAATTTGCAATAGATACAGCCAACAACATTATAGTATGCCCGTATTTTGATTACAGGCAGCTAAGTAATATAAAAATAGCTAGGCTTAGCGAGCTAGTTGCAAAACTAAAAAATAGTTAAAAGTACCTAAATGCACACGTATTAAACAAAGGTAGTGGTGCTTAGCTTAAAAGCTGAATCTGCCACTTATATAAAATATATTATTTGGATTTTAAATTATGACAGAAAAAGAAAAAATGCTATCTGGTCAGTATTATGACCCAAGTGACCCTGAGCTTATTGAATTACGATTAAAAGCTAGCTTAAAAACGGAGGCGCTAAATCAAACAAGCGTTATTAATTTGGGTGAAAGAGCTCAAATTATACATGCGTTATTTGGCTCAACAGGAAAACAAGTTCATGTAGAGTCATCATTTAATTGTGATTATGGGTCAAATATTCATGTAGGTGAAAATTTTTATGCTAATTTTGGCTGCGTTATTTTAGACGCTGCGGAAGTTAATATTGGTAACAATTGCTTTATTGCACCACAGGTTGGAATTTATACCGCTACACACCCTATAAACCCAATTGATAGAAGAAGTGGGCTCGAATATGCAAAAACAATAACAATAGGAAATGATTGTTGGATTGGTGGTCATGCAGTCATAAATCCAGGCGTTACTTTAGGTAATAATGTAGTTGTTGCATCGGGTGCTGTTGTTACAAAATCGTTTGGCGATAACGTTGTTATAGGTGGGAATCCTGCAAAAATAATAAAAATGATTGAAAGTTAATTTGCTCAACTTAAAAACTAAGCGACTCTTTAAACTTACTCCTTTTATAGTATTTAATACCAATTCCATTAAGTATGTGATCTAAATTTTACGCCGAAAAAACAATTCAGTTCTAGGCGTAAATTGATGTAAATGGTTGTTCCCTTTGCGAAATTGACAACAAAGAAATGGGTTGTTTTAGCAAGTAAAATAGATCTGCTATTTATTGGAATGGTATAAGCTTAAACCAATCGCCAATAGAGCCTTAAAATTTGATCGGTGTTTGGGATATTGTCGAAAAAATAATAGTTAAACGAGATAGTAATTTAATTAAAAAACAGTTTGAAAATAGACTTACTTATTTGAATTGAATTAGGTTAATAAGAGCGACCATGGCCGGAATTTTAGAGTTAAACCAATTATTAAAATCAATGCAGCCAGAGCTTAAGCAAGGCGAGTATATTTTTTGTTGTTTGGCAGGAAAGCTTGCTGATTATGTTCATTTAGACCCACTTGCCACTTACGTTGAAGAGGAAGGGCTAACCCTTATTTTAAAAGCTGAAACCGCCGATAAAGCAGGTATTACCTTTGAGAGTAAATATAATTTAATTACTCTTAACGTACATTCAAGCTTAGAGGCCGTAGGGTTAACCGCTGCGGTATCTGCAAAGCTCACTGAGCATGGCATTAGCGCTAATGTGGTAGCTGCGTTTTATCACGACCATATTTTTGTACAAACAGATAAAGCACAAGCTGCAATGAAAGCACTTGGAGAGATTGGTTAGGTTGCTGGTGAAGCAACAATCTGATTGATATGAATATTGGAGCGTCGGGTGGCGCTTCACTTAACCGACCTACGTTTCATAATGCTCTTGTATTAAAAGCTTTATTAAAACCGCTTTATTTTTTATTACAAATAATAACTCTCAAATCACTCAACCACCAACTTTGATACTACCCATTTATGAAGCGGGTTTTTATTGTAGCGCGGATGCCATGCGGCTATTACGTCAAACGGCGCGGGTAACTGTAGCAGCTCTATTTTTACTAGCTCTGAGCTTACTGCGCGTGAGGGTAAAAATGCGATAGAGTCGGTTGTTTCTAGGTACATCGGCACAATAGAAAAACACGGTGCCGACACCACTACGTTACGCGTTAAATCAAAGCTTTTAAACCAATCGTCAATAGACCCTTTAAAATTTGGACGCGAAGGCGAGGCAATAATACTTGGATAACTGGCGATTTCAGCAAGGCTTGGCTTAGTTCCTGCTATTGATGAATTCGGCGAGGTAACACAAATATGTTGCTCTTCAAACAATTTAATAATGGGATATAGTCAGGAAATGCAATAGCAAGGTTTACTTTGCCGTTTTCCATTAAATCGTGCAGGCTGTCTATCTCGAAGTCTCTTATTATAAGCTTTAAATTTGGCGCTTGTGCCCGGAGTACTTTAACCAATGCTGGCAAAACGACTTGCTGTGCGTAGTCGGTAGCGGCTATTACAAACTCATCATTAACTGTTTTTGGGTCAAATATTTTAGGTGCTAATAATGCCTGAAAGTCGTTTAGGAGTTTGTCTATGTCTACCGACAACTCCTCTGCATAAGGTGTAGGCACAAAGCCAGTGGTTTTTCTCAAAAACAGCTGGTCGTCAAACACATCGCGTAACTTTTTTAGTTGCTCACTCACTGCTTGTTGGGTTAAGCCCAATTTACTCGCTGCTTTTGAGGCGTTCTTCTCGCGAATGAGCGCTTGGAAAATACGCAATTGTTTTATATCTAATCGGTCTAACTTGCTCATGCTGCTGCCAGTGTTATTTAGTAATAATATTTAACTTATCACATAACCAAATTATCTTGTATCTCTTACATAAAAGGGTTGTTTCTAATTGTTAAAATACTCCCTTACTATGCTCCTACACACTAAAGTGAACAAATGATTGGAGCAAACAATGAAAACAGTAATATTAATAGGCGCACTAGGAAAAATGGGTCAAGCGGCATTAACCGGTTTATCTAAGCATAAAGTAATTACAGCGGGTCGTTCGGGCGATGTGGATCATATTGTTGATATTACCAGCGAGCAATCAATTACTGAGCTGTATGAAAAAGTAGGCCATTTTGATGCCGTAGTTAATACCGTAGGTTTATGTGAGTACGAAACGTTTGCAGATATGAGCGAAGCCCAGTGGATGAGCACTATTATGAGCAAAATGATGGGGCAAATTAACCTTGTACGCATTGGTCAAAAGTACATTGCCGATAGCGGTTCATTTACGCTAATTAGCGGTATTTTAAACGTTAAACCTATTCCGTTTGCGATTGCTGATGCAACAACTAGCGGCGCAATAGATACGTTTGCAAAATGCGTATCACTTGAAATGCCACGTGGCACACGTATTAATGTGGTTAACCCTACCGTACTTGAAGAAGCATGGGACGTATACGGCGAGATGATGCCAGGTTTTCAACCAGTGCCAGGCAAGCTTGTAGGTAAAGCGTTTGAGCGTTCGGTTGATGGCTTTATTACTGGCGAAGTTATTTTTGTAGATGCATAACTACCCGCCATATTGGTGAGAGATGCTAGCAAACTAATAAGCGCTTTGTATTTACAGTAACTGCAAAGCGCTTTAAAACATATTTTAATAGGTGATGAGATGAAAAAATTAATACCCGTATTTGCTATATTATTGGCTGCAGGTTGTGCCAATGTAGCGCCAAGCTCGCAATATGCTAGCGAGCCAGGTGCCGACTCTAATAAAGAATGTAAAACAATACCGCGCCATAAGCACACAGTTCAGTGGTGTAAGCCACATTCTTCTAAATAGATCGATAAATTAAACTACATACCCACTAAAACCTAGCGCTTTAAAATACAGCTTTGGAATACCAAATTTGCACTCATTTAGCAGCTCGCTAAAGCGCATTCTATCGAGTGGGTAAAACTCATTTTCTAAATCGTGTCCCATTTGTGTTTTACCGGTTTCGGTTAAACCTAATTGCGCACACGTGGTAAGTTGAGCTTCGCGCTCAAACGTCGTTTCGGGGCGCATTAAATCAGCAATATAAAGGAGTGCATCTTTTTTAAGATTGCCCTTCATTGTTTTTAATAGCTGCTTTTTATCGCCATTGTCTTGTACAAAATGCATGACTAATAAACATAAAATGGCATCAGCTTTAACTGATAATTTATCAACAGGACCATTGTGAATCGTTACGCGACTAGTTATGCCCTGCTCGTCAAATTGCTGCTTTGCAATTGCTAGCATATCGGCTGATGTATCTTGCGCGGTAAATTGCCATGTTGGGTTTAATGCAGCCAGTGCGAGCACTTCTTTACCTGTGCCTGCCCCTACTACTAAAACATGTGCATTGTCGCTTAGCGTTGCTTGTAGCTGTGCGCTAGTTAGTTGGTGTAATAACTCATAACCTGGGACTAAACGAGTAATGCGGCTATCGTATTGTGTTGCTTGTTCGCCTGTAAATGTTGGCATTTTTAAACTCCCTAATAGCTATATAACTTCAACTGTGGAATATCCACCTGGCTTTTTGGCTACATGCACTTGAGTGGCTACGCGCTCGCTCATTTGTGTTACGTGCGATATAACGCCTACTTTTCTACCTTGTGCTTGTAATGAATCAAGAGCGTCCATTGCAATGCTGAGGGTTTCGCTATCTAACGTACCAAACCCTTCGTCAATAAACAAAGAATTGATTTGCACTTTGTTTGACGAAAGCGATGCTAAGCCAAGTGCAAGCGCTAGTGATACTAAAAATGACTCACCGCCCGAGAGCGTATTAACAGAGCGTTGCTCGTCGGCCATGTCGCGGTCAATAATCGCAATGTCGAGCGTTTGTGCTATTGCCGTTAATTCGTAGCGCTTGTTGAGTGTTTTTAAATGGCTGTTAGCGTAGTGCAGTAATATTCTTAGCGTTTGTGTTTGCGCTAAGTTACGCATTTTTTTACCTTCTTTATCTCCAATTACCTTATTAAGTAAGTGCCACTGCTCAACCTGCGTTTTAAGCGTTGTAAGTTCAGCTTGTTTGCCTTCAAGCGCCTTTGCGTTTTGGTTATGTTGCTCAATGGCAGTATTGGTTGCCAGTAATGAACTTTGCAGCTGTGCTTGTTGCTCGTTTAAGCTGCTTAGTTGCGTACTTAAAGCCTCCGCGCTTTGCGTTGGTTTATCGCTACTGTTGTGTTTTTCAAGCGTAAGTTGCTGCTGTTTTAATGCGGCATTTGCATCGGTTAGCGCTTGAGTTAACTGCTCGTGCTGATTTAAATGCGCTTTAATAACATCGCTACTAAGTGTTAGTAAAATTTTGACCTGTTCGTGCGTCGCATTGCTATATTGCGCTTTAAAGTCAGTAAACCACTGGTTATAACGTGCCTCAAGCGTTGCTAGCTCTTGGCTGTTTTCAAGCAAGCGTTGCTCAACATTTTTAAGCGTTATGGCGTGCTCATCTCGTTGTTTTATAGCGTCGTCATATGCTTTTTGACTGGCTTGAACCAGCAATTGCAGTTGCTCTTGCGCACTTGTAAGTTTTGCTTGGTAGTCGTCTGCACTTATTTGCTCATTATTAAATAAAGCTGAGCGCTCACTTTGTACAGCGTCTAATAGCTCTTTAGCTTTTACAAACTCTTCATTAAGTACTTTTAACGATTGCTCGTTGTTACTTATAAGCGGTGTGAGCTGCTTTATTTGCTCATTAGCAGTGCCTTGACGTTTTTGGCTTTGATCAAGCTGCGTTTGAGTTTGCTGATACTGCGTAACTTGCTCATGCAATTGGGTAAGCTCAAGCGTATTGGCTTGTAGTTGCTGCCAAAAATCACTGTTTTCAAATTGATTATTAAGCGTTGTACCAAGCTCGTTAATTTGCGCACTTAGCTCGCTATGCTTACTCGTTAACTGGTTTTGCTTATGTGTAAGCTCAAGGTGTTTATTACTAAGCTGCTGCTGTGCTTGCTGCTCTGCTTTAAGTGCTGCTTGTAGCTCATTTACTTTAGTTTGCAGTGTACGTTGGCGTTTTTGCTGCTCAAAGTATTGCGCTTTTTGCTCCGTTAACTGCTTATAAGTGACCTCAAGCTGATCAGGCGTTAAGTCGTTAAGCTCGGTACGTGCGCCTTGCATGGTATTTTTAATGTCGAGCTGTTTGGCTTTTGCTGTTTGTATTATTTGCTCAAGTTGTCCGTGTTCAGCAGTTAATACGGCATATTGAGTTTGGTGCTTATGCAGCTCGCTTTGTGCATGGTCAAATTGCTTTTTAGCTATATTAAAAGCATTTTCAAAATCAGTAATTAAGTTATTTAATTGCTGATTTTGATTTACCGCATACGGGTGCTCAGTAGCGCCGCATACCATGCAAGGCTCATTAGAGCGAAGCTCTGTGCGTAAATGTTCTACGTTTTCGCTGGCTCTTAAGCGCGCTTGGTTAAGTGCGTACTCGCTACCTTTAAGCGCTTGCTCGCTGGTTATTAAATGCTGATTAAGTAAAGCATGGGCTTGCTGGCTTTCATTTAACTGCTGATTAAGTACTTGTTGGCGGTGAGTGCTTTGTTTTAGTTCTGCGTTAAATTGCCCGTAGCGCTCTCGCTGCTCTTTTAAGTAATCAATACTTTTTAGCTGCGCGTCGCAGTGCTCTGCATTAAATTCATTAAGCTGAGTATTTAATGCCTGTAAAGTTGATTGCTCGCCACTAAGTGCCACCTCGCATTGCTGCACTTTATTATTTTGCGCATTTAAAAGATCGTTCTGACCTGCAAGCTCGCTATTAAGAGTTTGGCTTTGCGTAACGTTTGCGGCTAATTGCTGCTGTGCACTTAAGTAAGTAGTAAAGCTTTGCTTATAATAGCTCCAATCTTTTGCTAAAACATGCAGCTGCTCATGCTCATTAAGCCATTGCTGGCTTTTTGTAGAGTCGGTATTAGCGAGTTCTAACTCGTTACTGCTTTGCTTTAACTGCTGATTGAGTTCATCAAGTTGCGTTTTCTCTTTAGCTATTTGTGACTCAGTACCTTTTATACTTTGGCTTTGCAAAGCAATGTTGCTGTCGAGCTCGCGCGCTTTAGCGATAACGGGCGCTGCATTTTGTTTTTGCTCATTGGCGTTATTAAGCTGCTCGGTATGTTTGGTCAGCGCAGTACTACACTCATTAATTACCGCTAAATGATCAACACTTTTAAGCGTTGTAATTTGCTCATTTTGCACCGTGTTTTGATCTGTTAACAAACTAAAACGGCTGCGGTTATCTTTTATTTCAAGCGCTTGTTTAGCTTGTTTTGCCTGCTCGCTTTGCTCAACGATACTTTCAAGCGCTGAACTTGCTTGTTGCTGCGTTTGCTGTGCTTGCAGTAAGTTTTGCTCAAGCACTGTAGCTTGCTGATACCAGCTAAGTGCTTTTTCTGTTTTGGTCAGCTCTTTTTTAGTGTGTTCGGTTTGCGTTTTTAAATCGGCTAACTTGGTTTGTTGTAACTCAAGCTCTTCGCTTGTTAATAAGGTATAGCTTTCAAGGCCTGCTTTAAGCGCTTCAAGCTTTGCTACTTGCTCTTTATGGCGTTCAAAAATACGCACGCCAATACGGCTAAACTTGTCGGTGCCTGTTAAGCACTCCAAAAGTTGCGCTCGCTCATCGCCCGTAGCTTTTAAAAAGGCAGCAAACTCGTGTTGCGCTAATAAAACCGCACGGGAGAATTGCTCAAAGTTAAGCCCTATTTTGCTTTCTACTTCTTTTATTGTGTGGCTTTTGTCAGCTATTAGGGTTTCGTCTGGCAGGGTTACTAATGTGTGCTCTGCTACTTTAAGTTTGCCTGTTACTTTTTTATGGGTGCGTGAAATTGTATAGCGTGCACGATAAAGCTGTTTATCTTGCCCTAAAAAGTCGACCTCAGCGTAGCCTTCCCAGGTACCTCTACGCAGTAAGTTTCGCGCATCATTTAGCTTAATGCTGTCGCCGTTAAACTCTATTAAATTACCTTTATCGCCACGTAGCCGTGCTGTTTTTGTATAAAGCGCTAAACATATCGCATCTAAAAAGGTACTTTTACCTGCGCCGGTATCGCCTGTAATGGCAAATAAACCCGCGTCTTTTAATGGGGCTTTAGTAAAGTCTATTTCAGCGTCAACAATTGAGGCCAAGTTATGAATACGAACTGCGGTTATTTTCATAGTTGTTCTTGCTCCGTTAGCTCGTTTATCACGTCACTTAAAAGTGCTTTTAGCTCATCGGGTACGCTTTGCCCTGCCATGTCTTTATCGTTTGCGAATGCTTGTTCTAATAGGTTTAGTGGGTTGAGCATTTCAACCTCGCTTAAATCTTCAAATACGGTGCTGTCGTCATTGTTAGCTAATTGCTCGCGTACGCGTTCAATACCACAAAATTTAATATGTTTACCTTCAAGTGCTTGTTCTATTTGCTCTCTGAAGGTGGTGTCGGTATCGCTCGATTTAAGCTTTACACGTAAATAAGGCGCTATTGTATTTTGTGATGTGTCGAGTGCTTTTATTTGCTCGCACAGTTCACTTAATGGAACGCACTCCCCTTTTGGTAAAACAATTACATCGGCAGAGCGCGGAATGTAAAGGGGGTTTACAGTTGTACTAATATGTTGTTTTTCATCAGTAATAAACTCAACAACATTTACTTGGTGCGTGTAGTTACGCTCTGAAAACGACATTGGAATGGGTGTGCCGCTGTAGCGAATAACATCGCTTTTAGCAACTTGTTGCGCTTTGTGTAAATGCCCAAGAGCAACATAGTTGGCTTGTTTACCAAATACATTAGCTGAAATAGAATCTTCACCGCCTATTACTAAGTTACGCTCAGAATCACTTGATATATCTCCGCCTTTAGCGTGTAAGTGCCCCATAACTATTAATGGTGAGTTTTGCTCATTTATATTAACAGCTTGCTCTAGTGCAAGTTCGTAAGCTTTTGCAACGCCTTGTGCATAGCTAGAGCCGTTTTCAGTTTGGCTAAGTGAACTTACATCGCTTGCGCGTAAAAATGGCATAGCGACGATTACAGCGCGTTTACCATTAGTATTTATGGTAATAACAGTTTCATCGGGTATTACGGCATCAAAGCGCCCTATTACGTGAGTATCAAACTGGGCTAGTAATGGCTGAGCTGCCAAAATACGATTTGCAGAGTCGTGGTTACCCGCAATAATCACTACATGTAATAGTGGGCATGCTTTTTTGGCATCTTTAATAAATTGATAAAGCTGATTTTCGGCGCTAGCACTTGGAGTCGCTGTATGATAAATGTCGCCAGCAACTAAAAGTAAGTCTATTTGTTGATCAACAAGAGTGGCTAATAGCCAGGTAAAAAAAGCTTGATGTTCAACACGGCGATCGTGTTCGTAAAATTGTTGGCCAAGGTGCCAATCTGAGGTGTGGAGGACTTTCATGTCGCGCTCTTAATAAAACCGTAAGAGCGCCAATATACCCAAGGCAGTTAAAGATGCAAGCCTAAGACCCGCATTACTTTAGGTTAAACTGTACCACGCTGAAAAAACAACCGGCAATGCTAAAAGTGCCATTAATAATGGGATTTTTAACGTTTTAGTTTGTTTTGCGTGTAGCGCCTTTAGTGCATTAGTTTCGTTGCACGCTGCTACTTTATCGATATAAAAATAACCCGAATCGAGATACTGCTTACAGTTATTCTCACTTGCTGGAATCGCAATTAGTTCTTGTTGTTTTTTTAGGATATAAAAATCCATAAGCCCACCGCATTTCTTGCTAGTAATCGATATTAATTTGAGGATAAATATGACGAATTTATTTGCCTCAAATAAAAAGGTTGGCGATTTTAAATATAAACGGCACTAAAGATCAACCTAAAAATGCACTATTTTTAATTTATCGTACAAATAGTTAATATTACTGAAAACACAGCAATATTTGCGCCAATTAATAGCCACTTTTTACTGTGTTTTTGTTCAGTAGATAGGCGTTTAAGCGCATCTTGCTTATTACAACCCGATACCACATTTACATAGGAGTAATGGTTTGCTTGATAGCGCTCAAGTAATGCTTTTTTAGCAGGAATTGCTTCGAGCTGATGATCTTTTTTTACAATGTAAAATTTCATATCGTGCCCCTACAAATTGCGACTTACTTTTAATTTAAGCTATTACTATGAATTAGGCCTGAAAACCCTAAATTCAAGGGCTTGTTCCTGTTTTGACACTTTAAATCGAATTGCTGTTTGTAAACCCCCTTTACAGTTTTTATCCATTCGTATTTTGTTACAAATTAATTGTACTTTTTAACCTAAAAAACGAAGTGAACATCACCCTAAAAATACGGTATTTGGTCGCTAATTTATTGAAGCTTGCCGATATTTTTGTCAAAGTACGCTCACAAAATTATATTAGGACTAACAATGAAAAAAATAGGTCTTACGCTAAGTGCTTTAATGTTGCCATTGGCAATATCGAGTGCAGCTATGGCGTCTTCGGTTGAGCAAACAAAAGGTTCTTTTGTTGATAAATTTCGTCAATTAGACGAAGCACTGCCAACTCCAAACGTTTATCGTAGTGCCGCTGGCGAACCAGGTGAAAAATACTGGCAGCAACAAGTTAATTACGATATTGATGTAAAACTAGATGAAAAAAAGCACCGTATTACGGGTAGCCAAAACATCGAATACAAAAATAACTCTCCACATACGCTTAAATATTTATGGTTGCAGTTAGATCAAAATATTTTTAAAAGTGACTCAATTGCCGAAACAACTAAAACGTTTAAAAGCACTTTAGAAAGCTTACCAGCCCAAAAGCCCGCTAAATTAAGTTTAGGCGAGCTACGTCGTCAACAGTTTATGAGCGACAACGAACTTGGTTATACAATTAGTGGCGTTAAAGATGACGACGGTAAAGAACTACGTGTAACGGTAGTTGATACCCTAATGCGCATCGATTTAAACGAGCCATTAAAACCAGGTAAAGAAGTCGAATTTAGCATGAACTTTGCCTTCAACATTGTTGAAGAAGATGCAGTGGGTGCACGTTCTGGTTACGAGCACTTTGAAGAAGACGGCAACGACATATTCTTAATTGCTCAGTGGTTTCCTCGTTTAGCGGCTTATACCGATTACGAAGCATGGACAAACAAGCCGTTTTTAGGCTCAGGTGAGTTTACGCTTGAGTTTGGTGATTACGATGTTGAGATTACTGTTCCGGCAGATCACATTGTATCGGCAACAGGTAAACTTGATAACGCGAGCAAAGTACTTACGAGTACTCAGCGTAAACGTTTAAAGCAAGCCGAAACATCTAAGCGTCCTGTGTTTATTGTTAACGCAGAAGAAGCGCTAGAAAACGAAAAAGAAGGCACCGACAAAACTAAAACGTGGCACTTTAAAGCGCAAAACGTACGTGACTTTGCTTGGGCGTCGTCTCGTAAGTTTATGTGGGATGCAAAGGGTTATCAGCAAGGTGGTGACGTTCAACCTTTAGTTATGGCAATGTCGTTCTTCCCTAAAGAAGGTGGTGACTTATGGGAGAAGTACTCAACTGAAGCGGTAGTACACACAATGGAAGTGTACTCTAAGTATTCTTTTGACTACCCATACCCAACTGCGCAATCGGTAAATGGCCCTGTTGGCGGTATGGAATACCCAATGATTACCTTTAACGGCCCGCGTACTAAGTTACAAGATGATGGTACACGTACTTATTCTCAAGCTGAAAAGCGCTTTTTACTTGGCGTAGTTATTCATGAAGTGGGTCATATTTACTTTCCAATGATTGTTAACTCAGATGAGCGCCAATGGACGTGGATGGATGAAGGCTTAAATAGCTTTTTAGATGGCGTTGCTGGTCGTGAATGGGATCCTACTATTCCTTGGGGTGTTGAGCCTCGCGATATAGTGAGCTACATGAAGTCTGAAAACCAAGTACCTGTTATGACTCAGTCAGACAGTGTATTACGCTTAGGTCCTAATGCTTATACTAAACCTGCAGCAGCCCTTAATATTTTACGTGAAGTAATTTTAGGCCGTGACTTATTCGACTTTGCATTTAAAGAGTATGCTCAGCGCTGGAAATACAAGCGCCCTACTCCAGCTGATTTTTTCCGTACAATGGAAGAAGCCTCTGGTGTTGATTTAGATTGGTTTTGGCGTGGCTGGTTTTACACCACAGACCATGTAGATATCTCTTTAGATAAAGTATATCAACTACGTTTAGACACTAAAAACCCTGATATTGATTACAGCCGTTTACGTGATATTGAAGCAGACAAACCTACTTCATTATTTGTTGAGCGTAACCGCGCACAAGGTAAAAAAACATGGGTTGAGAAAAACTCTGATGTTACCGATTTTTATGACGAAAACGACCGTTTTACTGTAACCAATAAAGAACGTAACTCGTACAATAAGTTTTTAAAAGGCTTAGAGCCGTGGGAGCGTAAAACGCTTGAGCGTGCTTTAGAAGAAGATAAAAACTATTACGTTATGGAATTTTCAAACCTTGGTGGTTTGGTAATGCCTATTTTATTAGAGCTAACATATGAAGATGGCACTAAAGAAGAGCGCTATATTCCTGCTGAAATTTGGCGTCGTAATTATAAAAACGTTCAAAAGCTGATTGTTACCGATAAAAACAAACCGCTTGTATCAGTTACTGTTGACCCAGGCTGGGAAACAGCTGACGTAGATGTTGAAAACAATAACTACCCTCGTCGTATTATTCCTTCACGTATTGAAGTGTTTAAAAAGGAAAAGAGTAAAGCTAAAGTAAGTCGCGATATCATGCAAGATATTAAAACTGAGCTTAAAACTGATGAGAAGAAAGACGAAAAGGATGACGGTGAGGAGCAGCAATAATGCGCTTTTTGCTTATTATTGTTTGCCTTTTAGTTGCTGCGCCAAGTATGGCGCATCAACTAAAGTCGTCAGTTACAACCGTGCTTTTTAATAAACGAACGCATAATGTTGAATTAATGCATCGCTTTTATTTACATGATACCGAACACGCCGTAGGAACATTGTTTAAAGGCAAAATTGATATTATTAGTAATAAAGCCGACCAACAACGTTTTGCTAAGTATGTTGAATCGCATGTTGCTCTACAAACGTTAAGTGGTGAACCTTTACCACTTAACTTTGTGGGAGCACAAGTTGATGGTAAGTTTTTTTGGGTTTACCAAGAAGCACCAATTCCTGAAAATATTGAAGGAATTAAAATGAGTAATGGCGCACTTCGTGATTTATGGCCATCTCAGGTAAATATGGTAAACGTTGAGGGCAAAGGTAAGATTAAAACTTTAAACTTTGCTCAAGATGATACTTGGCTCGAAGCCCGCTTTGAGCAAAATTAATATTTAAAACTTCCCCAACCGACGCGCACAGCAGTTGTTTATGTGCGCGTTTTCTTCATACGTTTAAACTGCGTTCATGTTTGATCTGTTATTTGTAAATTTACGTAAAATTTGTGAGTTCAATTTGTATATTTACCTTTTTTTGCGCATGATATATCAAGCACTTAAATTACTTTGTTATCAATAGATTGATAATGGTGCGTATTAATATTTAAATATAGTTAGTTTCATTTATCCCTTTGTATTTACCGGCCTAGGGCATAAGCAGTAGAGAATTTTATGTTTAAATTTCATTTAGTAATAACTAAATTCAGGGAATGATATGACTACTCAGGTTGAGGCTATTTTTGGAGTGATTTTTGATTTAGATGGAACATTGGTTTCATCAGAATTAGATTTTGCATTAATAAAGGCCCAAATAGGTTGCCCTTGCGAGCAAGACTTACTTGATTACATTGCTCAGTTGCCCTCACCGTATATGCGTGAAGAGGCAATGAATATAGTTCACCAACACGAATTAATAGATGCACAACATGCCAGAATATTACCTGGTGTGAGTGAAGCTATTCATGCTTTAAAGTCTAAAAATATTCCGATGGCGATTGTTACTCGCAATTTTGATAAAGCAGCGGCAATTAAATTACAAAATAATCCACTCCCTATCAGTACAGTTTTAACACGAAGCGATGCCCCAGCAAAGCCAGATCCCAGCGCTTTAAATGCCATTGCTACACTTTGGAACATTAACGCCAGAAATTTACTTTATGTAGGCGATTACCTTTACGACATTCAAGCTGCGCACAATGCAAATATGCGCGCGTGTTTATACGCTCCAGAGTCAACGCCTGCTTATGCCGATCAGGCAGATTACGTTTTACATGACTTTGTTGAATTAGTGACATTAGTTGAGAGTTATTCTGAAAAAATAGAGTTATGTTAAATAGCGCACTATTAAATTTATTTAAGAATAAGTGCTACGTTATTTAAATTACAAAATAACGTTTGTTCCTAGCCCAATACGTTTTGAATTGGTAAAATACCGCAAAACGTAACGTATTCATTAGGGGCAAAAAATGGGCAGAGCATTTGTAGTTCGTCAAAGTTCTATGATCAAAACAGCTAATGCAAAAACAAAAGTAAACTCAAAGTATGGTAAAGAGATTTACGTTGCAGCAAAAAGTGGCGATCCCGATCCCGAAGTAAATCAAACACTACGCCGTCTAATCGAAAAAGCTAAAAAAGACCAAGTACCCGCGCACGTTATCGATAAAGCAATTGAAAAAGCAGCCGGTGGCGCAGGGGAAGATTACTCTGTTGCCCGTTACGAAGGCTATGGTCCTGGTAATTGCATGGTTATAGTTGACTGTTTAACTGACAATCCGAACCGTACAATTAAAGATGTACGCTTACCGTTTACTAAAACAGACTCAAAAATTGGTACTCCTGGCTGCGTAGCACATATGTTTGATCATTATGCGGTACTTGGCTTTGCGGGTGATGACGACGAAATAGTATTAGAAGCATTAATGATGGCTGATGTTGATGTTAGCGATGTTGAAGCCGAGGACGGTAAAATATCGGTATTTGCACCGCCAACAGAATACTTTAAAGCTAAAACTGCCCTTGAAGACGCATTTGAAGGCATTAACTTTGAAGTTGACGAAATTACGTTTATTCCTCAAGTTAATATTGTAATTGAAGACGAAGAAGTTATTGCTAACTTTGATAAGTTTATAAATATGCTTGAAGATTGTGACGATGTACAAAACATTTATCACAATGCTATTGTAAAAAATTAGATTTAATTAGCTAAAAGATTTAAAAAGCGTGTTTTGTGTATGCAAAACACGCTTTTTTACGTTTGAATAAATGTTAGATATTCATGTGTATTATGCTTATTTGAATATATATTTTTAAAATGCCTTAAAAGTGCTGTTATTCTAATTTTAGGCGATAAAAAACCAGCTTAAAAGCTGGTTTAGTACTTAATCTGAACTTTGCTTAAGCGCTTAAAGCGTATTCGTTTTTTGTGCTTTATATTTTATACGGTAGCTATGTAGTAGTGGTTCAGTGTAACCACTCGGTTGTGTTGCGCCTTCTAAAACCAGTGCAAGTGCAGCTTGAAACGCAATGCTGTTATTAAGGGTTTCTTCGTTTATTGCCATGGGTGTATACGCAGTGTCGTGCTCGTTTTGACCATCAACTACTTTGGCCATTTTAGCCATTGTTGATTTTATTTGCGCCTGTGAACACACGCCATTTAGCAACCAATTAGCCATATGCTGGCTTGAAATACGCAGTGTTGCTCTGTCTTCCATTAGCCCGATATGGTTAATGTCGGGTACTTTTGAGCAGCCAACACCTTGATCAATCCAACGTACAACGTAACCTAAAATGCCTTGTGCGTTGTTTTCTAGCTCACTTTGAATATCTTCTTTTGAAAGCGTTTTAGGGTCTGCCATTAGCGGCGGTGTAAGCAGGTCATTAAGGCTAGCAATAGTACGTTTAGCAATACTTTGCTGCTCGGTAAATACGTTTACATCGTGATAATGCATTGCGTGCAGAGTAGCGGCTGTAGGGGAGGGCACCCATGCTGTATTAGCGCCTGATTTAGGATGTGCTAGTTTTTGCTCCATCATTAATGCCATTTTATCTGGCATTGGCCACATGCCTTTACCAATTTGTGCTTTATGACTTAAGCCACAAGCAAGGCCAATATCGACATTGCGATCCTCATATGCGCTTATCCATGATTGCTGTTTAATCTGTGCTTTTGGAAGTACAACACCCGCTTGCATAGAGGTATGAATTTCATCGCCGGTTCTATCTAAAAATCCGGTGTTGATAAATACCACACGCTCTTTAGCTGCATGAATACAGGCTTTTAGGTTTACAGATGTACGGCGTTCTTCATCCATAATACCCATTTTAAGGGTGTTTTTAGGTAAGCTTAGCGCTTCCTCTACTAGGCTAAATAAAGTGTTAGTAAACGCCACTTCTTCAGGGCCGTGCATTTTTGGTTTTACTATATTAATACTTTGCGCGCTGGTATTTTTTATACCTGTTTTTTTGTTTAGGTCGTGCAGGGCAGCGGTGGCTGTAAACATCGCATCCATAATGCCTTCAAATACCGGTTGATTGTACACATCGGTAATAGCAGGGTTCGTCATTAAATGGCCAACGTTTCTAACAAACATCATGCTGCGGCCTTTTAAAGTAACGGTGCCGCCGTCAAGTGCGGTGTATATTTTATCACTTTGTAGGGTACGCTCTACGGTTTTATCGCCTTTTTTAAACAATTCAACTAAGTTACCTTGCATCAAACCAAGCCAATTTTTATAAACCTGTACTTTATCTTCTGCATCTACTGCAGCTACTGAATCTTCACAGTCCATAATGGTGGTGAGTGCGGCCTCTAACACTACATCTTTTAAGCCTGCTTTATCTGCTTGGCCAATAATGTGGTGGTGATCGATATGTAGCTCTATGTGTAAATCATTGTTTTTTAATAATACTACAGTAGGATTTTGCGCTTCACCTTGATAGCCAATAAGCTGAGATGGGTCGGCTAATGTGGTTTGAGAGCTATCACGTAACGTAATTAAAAGTGCGCCATCTACTACTGAATAATTAGTGCTTTCTATGTGCGAGCCATTAGTCAGCGGCAATGCTTTATCTAAAAACTGACGAGCGTAGGCCATGACTTTAAAACCACGTACTGGGTTGTAAGTAGTGCCTTTTTCGGCGCCGTCTTCTTCGCTTAACACATCAGTGCCGTATAAAGCGTCGTATAACGAACCCCAACGTGCGTTAGCAGCATTAAGTGCAAAGCGTGCGTTACTTACAGGCACAACCAACTGAGGCCCTGCTGTAAGCGCTACCTCGGGTTCTACATTTTGAGTTTCAATCTCAAAGTTGGCAGGCTCTTTTACTAAATAACCAATATCTTGCAAAAAGGCTTGGTACTTAACGCTATCCCACGCTTTATTAGCAAGATGGTAGTCGTCTATTTGCTTTTGAAGCAGCTCTCGCTTTTCAAGCAATGCTGTGTTTGTAGGGGTAAGTGTTTGCACTATATGTGCAAAGTTTTGCCAAAACTGCTGCTCACTCAAATGCGTGCCAGGGAGTAATTGGTTTTTAACGAAATCAGCAAGTTGTGTGTCTACGCTGAGTCCTGAATGTGTGAGAGTGTGGGACATAATTGCCTTCCTTAAACGGTCGCGATGTTGTTGTGTGCTTGTGCGTTAAGGCAACAATAACTCAAAAAAGCAATGTTGAGTGCTTTTTAGCCATTCACAAAATGTATAGCCGCAATAATAACTATAAATTTACTAAATCTAAAAAATGAGCCTAATGTTGAATCAAGCGAAACGGAGCACACACTCCTAGCCACTCTCACAACATTAAAATAATTTACACACTCGTTCGAAGGATTTTATTATGACAACATATCAACGCGAAACAGACACTCTTTCTACTCTTTGCCAATCTCAAGGCAGCCCATGGAAAGCTATTAACCCTGAATACGCAAGCCGTATGCGTTTACAAAACCGCTTTCGTACTGGGATTGAAATTGCGCAATACACAGCAGACGTAATGCGTGAAGATATGGCTGCATATGACGCAGACACAAGCCAGTACACACAGTCTTTGGGGTGTTGGCATGGTTTTACTGCCCAACAAATGATGATGGCTATTAAGCGCCACCAAAAAACAACTAAACGCAGCTATGTGTACTTAAGTGGCTGGATGGTTGCAGCGCTTCGCTCTGCATTTGGCCCGCTGCCAGATCAAAGCATGCACGAAAAAACGTCGGTTCCTGCATTAATTGAAGAAATTTATACGTTTTTAAAGCAAGCTGATGCACGCGAACTTGACCACTTATTTAATGACCTAGATGCAGCAAAAGCGAATGGCGGTGACGTTCAAGCGGTTATTGATAAAATAGACAACTTTGAAACCCATGTTGTGCCAATTATTGCTGATATTGACGCTGGTTTTGGTAACGAAGAAGCAACTTATTTACTCGCTAAAAAAATGATTGAAGCCGGTGCGTGTGCCATTCAAATAGAAAACCAAGTGTCTGACGCTAAGCAATGTGGTCACCAAGCGGGTAAAGTTACAGTACCGCACGAAGACTTTTTAGCAAAAATCAATGCAGTACGTTACGCTTTTTTAGAACTCGGTATTGATAACGGTATTATTGTGGCACGCACAGATTCATTAGGTGCCAGCCTTACTCAAAAAGTACCTGTGTCGCAAACACCTGGTGATTTAGCAAGCCAGTACAATGCATTTTTAGAAACCACGCCAATTAACGGTGTTGATGACTTAAATGAAGGCGACACGGCAATGAAAATTAATGGCCAGTTATGTAAACCAACTCGCCTAGATAACGGTTTATTTCAATTCCGCGAAGGCACTGAAAAAGACCGCGTAGTTCTAGATTGTATTACGAGCTTGCAGTCGGGCGCTGATTTACTGTGGATTGAAACAGAAAAACCACATGTTAAACAAATCGCAGAGCTGGTAAATCGTGTAAAAGAACACGTGCCAAATGCAAAACTGGTATACAACAACTCGCCTTCGTTTAACTGGACGCTTAAGTTCCGTGAGCAAGTATATCAAGAATGGCAAGAAGCTGGCCGTGACTTAAGTGCTTACCCAAGCCTTGGCGACAACAAAGGCTTAATGGCTCCAGAAATGGATGCAACAGAGCTTGCTCAAGCAGCCGATTTACTAGTGCAAAACTTCCAACGCGATGGCGCACGTGAAGCTGGTATTTTCCATCACTTAATTACTCTGCCTACGTACCATACAGCTGCGCTAAGCACTGATATTTTATCAGAAGGTTACTTTGGCGACATGGGTATGCTGGCGTACGTACGTGATGTACAGCGCCAAGAGATTCGCCGTGAGCAGGCTTCTGTTAAGCACCAAGATTTAGCGGGTTCTAACATGGGCGATACACACAAAGAATACTTCTCTGGTGATAATGCGCTAAAAGCCGGTGGTGAAGATAACACCATGAACCAATTTTAATTCCTAACTAGATAGTGTTACTCAAGGGCCAATAGGCCCTTTTTTATTGTTTTAAATAAAGTTAGAACATTGAAGCATAATTACAGATCAGACTTTAACTAACCTAATCATGTTGGATCACGATTTAACTACCTGAGTAAATTTACAGATCAGAGTTTAACTAACCTTTCATAAAACGACCTTTTTTAGGTGATTTTGCTGTAAATAGCGTTTACAGCAACTAAAAAAAGCGGATAAGTGACTGATTTTTGCTTTAATAGACAAACAGAGGGAATTTATAAACCGATTTTTTACTAACTTCTCGTTGCTATAAAACAAAATTTTACTAACTGAGAGGGTATAAACAGTGACTCAAACCGATATTTTACCAACTCAAGTTACAAAAAAGGCTATAAACCGAAATTTTACTAACTGAAGTTTTAGCTAAGTCCGATATTTAATTGTCACAGAAGTGTAAAGGGGGTTTACAGTTTGAATACTATAGCGGTAAATATAAAAGCCACTTATTTGAAGTGGCTTTTATTTAAACTATAAATTTATTACATAGAGTTTAGGGTCTGTTAATCTTTCAAGGTTAAATTTGCAGCAGCCTGTTTGGTATTCAGGCGAGGCAGAGCCTACATAGTGTGGTTATTTACCATAAGTAGGTGATGGCAAGCATAAATGACACTCGCTGCTATTTAGGTTTGACTTGGTGATGAAACCCTTTTGTTACCCAGTATTTTACTTATTCTTACAAGGATACAGCCATTAGAGTAATGCGGGCCGTATGAGGTGACTTGGTTACACATTTCACGCCGTGATTAAATAGCCTTTAAATTGAAATCATTTAACTCCGAAAGCTCACATACCTTATTACCTAAGAGGTTAAACTAAATTTTATAGGGCATTAAAACAATCATAATAAAAGCTACTAGTTGCAAATAAAAACTGTTATTGTTATTGTTTTTATTTGTAATTTAAGTTTAACATCATGAAACTCTCATCTATTTTATTTATTCCGTTTGTTATTTTACTTGCTAATAGCTATGTACATGCAAGTCCGCAGCCTCTTAACCCACAGCGAATAGTGGTTGCAGGGGGCTCAATAACAGAAGTTATTTACGCCCTTGGTGAACAACAACGCATTGTTGGCGTTGATAGCACCAGTGTTTATCCAGCCGCTGCAACTCAGAAGCCACAAATTGGCTATGTTCGCAAAATAAGCGTTGAAGGTGTGTTGTCATTAAATCCAGATATTATCCTCGCTGAATCAGATATTGGTCCTAAAAAAATGGTTGAGCAATTAAAGCTCACTGGCGCTAACTTGGTTATCTTGCATGAAAACGACAACTTTTGGCGTATTGAAAATAAAATAGAGCAAATAGCCAAACAATTAAATGTTGTGAGTAAGGGCAATATGCTCGCAGACTCTTTGCAAGCGGACCGCAAGGCCTTGTCATATATTTTAGAGCAAACAAGTACTAAACCTAAGGTTTTGGTTATCCGCAGTAGTCAACTTATGGTTGCAGGGGCAGAGACAACTGCTGATGAGTTGGTAACTATTGCAGGTGGAGTGAATATGATGGCTCAAACAATGGTTAACTGGCAGACGATTTCAAGCGAGGCCGCATTAGCACTAAATCCTGATGTGATTATTAGTATGGGAATTGGCGCCAATGATCAGCAACCAAGCGCTGAAATATTATCTGTTTTTAAATATTCAAATGCGATAAAAAATGGACGTATTTACAATTTTGATGCGCTCTATTTGTTAAGTATGGGCCCTAGAACGCCTCAAGCCGCGGTAGAACTAGCGCATGCATTTTATCCTAAAACACGCTTGCCGGATGGCTATCAATATAGATTTTTAAAATTAGCTGAAAACAGCACAAAACAACAGGACGAGCGATAGCTATGCTGGCGTTAGGAAATAGGTTATTAGCGCAACAACGGATACGGGTTTTATCTATTCCTGTTTTGTTTATTATTTGTATATTGGTATTTTTTATTGCCCTAAGTCAGGGAGGGGTTGTGATAACGCTGCGCGAGACGATGCTTATGCTAACCCAGCCGGTAGATGATCAGCTTAAGCACGCTATAATTTGGCAGATCCGCCTTCCTCGTATTCTACTTTCGATGGTTGTTGGAGCTGGTTTAGCAACCTGCGGTGCTGCAATGCAAGCTTTATTTAGAAATCCATTAGCAGATCCTGGCTTGATTGGCATTGCCAGTGGTGCAGCGTTAGGTGCAGTAGCAACTATTGTATTAGGAACAAGCTTGTTTGCTAATTTTAGCGACAACTTAGGCTACTATGCGGTGCCTGTAGGGGCATTTTTGAGTTGTATTGCGGTATGCATGTTTATCTATCGGTTGGGCGCGCAAAATGGGCGTTTTACTATTGTTAGCCTACTACTGGCAGGGATTGCCGTAAATGCGATTGTAAACGCTATTATCGGTATCTTAACACTGGTAAGTAATGAGCAACAATTGCGTGATTTAACATTTTGGAGTATGGGCTCTTTGGCGGGAAATCACCTTGCGATGATAATGCCAACACTCGGTATTATTATTGGTTGTTGTATTGGTTTATTACGTTTATCTAAACCTCTTAACGTGTATTTATTAGGAGAGGCTCAAGCGAAGCATGTCGGCATTAATGTGACTAAATTGAAAAAGCAGGTTTTTATATATACGGCACTTTGTACAGCAGCAGCCGTCGCAATTACGGGCGTTATTAGTTTTGTCGGCTTAATAGTACCGCATATTATGCGCTTAATATTAGGCCCAGATCACCGTTATTTATTACCAGCTTGTATGTTAGGGGGAGCATTAATGCTTAGCCTTGCTGATTTATTTGCCCGTACCATAATGCTACCAGCAGAAGTCCCCATTGGTCTAATAACCAGTGCTATTGGCGGTCCATTCTTTTTGATTATGCTGTTAAAAACTTACCAAGGAGCAAAGTGAACTATGTTAATTGGCAACCAACTTAGCGTAAAAATTAAACATAAAACGTTGCTGGATAATATTGATTTTTATGTAAAACCAAATGAAATTGTAGTTATCATTGGTCCCAATGGCGCAGGTAAATCATCATTAATGAAAGCATTATCAGGAGATTTACCGTTAAGTGGCGGAACTGTAAATATTAATCAACGAGAGTTAAATGAGTATAGTTTGCTAGAGCTTGCTAAATTAAGGGCGGTATTAACCCAGAGCTACGAGTTAGATTTTCCTTTCACCGTTAATGAAGTTGTTGATATGGCGCATTTTAGTCATCAAGAACAGTGCACGCAGGCTACCTTGAAACAGTTCTCTAATGATGCAATGAAAGCCGTAGGGATTACTCACCTAGCACAGCAATGCTTTACTCAGCTTTCTGGTGGTGAAAAGCAACGTACTCAATTAGCTCGTGTATTGTGCCAATTACAGCCAAGTTTAACTCAGCAAAAAAATGCTTATTTATTAATTGATGAGCCAACTGCTAGCTTAGATTTATATCATCAATATGAAGTCATGAACCAAGCCGTTACAACCGCAAAACAAGGCGCGGGAGTTGTTGCTGTTCTTCATGATTTATCACTTGCTGCGAGCTTTGCAGATCGAATTTACATGCTTGATAAAGGAAAAGTTGTTGCTCATGGCTCGCCTGAAGAAGTACTAACACAGCGCCATTTAAGTAATGTTTATAATATTAATGCAAAGCTGCAAACAGATATTGAAGATGTACTTCCCCACATTATGGTGGCGGAAAAAACACTCACAAATATATGATTTTAAGTTGTATCGATTACATATTATTGAGTGTTTTTATAAAGGGGTAATACCAATTCCATTAAGTATGTGATCTAAATTTTACGCAAAAAAAATAATTCAGTTCTAGGCGTAAATTGATGTAAATGGTTGTTCCCTTTACGAAATTTACAACAAAGAAATGGGTTGTTTTAGCAAGTAAAATAGATCAGCTATTTATTGGTATTGGTATAACTAGGGCATGTTGAATTTTGGTGGTTGAATTTACAGCGGCCTGTTTGGTTTTTAGGTAAGGCAGAGCCTATGTAGTGTGGTCACTGCCCATAAATAGGCGATAACGCAGCATAAAGACCAAACATGCGCTTCCCTTTGAGGGACGATTAACTCTTTATTGCCTTGTTATTAACACGATTTGCTTACCTCAAAATAGATCACTTAATTAAGCTAATTGGTATTACCGCAATGAGAGTGGACAAGTGTAGCTACATCTTGTAATTCAATATTTTCAGGTATCGCTATCTCTTTGGTTGATGCCTGCAGCCATGTTGCAGCATCATCAAGTGATTTAAATACGGCTCCAGGTATACCAAAGGCTTTTTGAACGCTCATATTCTGCAATTTTTGATATTGCTCCTCAGGAACAACGATAAGCATCGCTTGAACAAGTTGTAGCATTTTCTCTGCCGCACCATTTTTAAGCCATTCTTGTGTTGCAGGACCCGCCCCTTTAGGGTGTTGTAAGGATGCTTCATCTGTATAAACACGCACTACAATAAATGCTTCAGCTCTATCAAACCAACGATCCCATGATATTAAAGAGTCTAAGTGCATTGCTAGCGTGCACTCCCCCTTTGCTACTGTTACAGCTAATGGCCAGAGGCTGCTATCGTATTTAATTGTTGTCATACTTAATAACCTTTGTTATTGATTTTATAGATTTTTTCACGGCAAATGATTTAGCTTTGCTGTGGAAAAATCTGATTGATTAGAATGTATACTGTATGCCCGCACTAATAGTTCTTGGTTGGGTCAATACTGCTGTATCAAAGTTAGTATCAGGTTCATTGCTATCAGCAGGTGCTGTACCTGGATACAATGCAACAGGAGCATCTTCATCAAAAATATTACGTACTGAAAGATACACTTTAGCTTGCTCAGAGATAACGTAGTTCAAACTTGTATCAAAGGTCGCAAAAGCGTCTGTTTTACCGCCTTCATCGTTTGAAATACTGGTATACCAGCCATCAGTGTACTGGCCACTAACGTTAACAACCCAATTATTTGATTGCCATGTGGTCCCTAATTTCATAGAAGCAGAAGGAACCGTAAGTAATGAGTTCCCTTCTAGGCCTGAGTTTGGATAATCAGTGATCTCAGAATCTAACAGTGCAAAACCACCATAAAGATTGAACTGATCATTAATCTGCCAATCGGCATTAAATTCAAAACCAATAGTAGTTACTTCGTCTGCATTTCTAACTACATAAGCTTCATCACGTGAGTTTTCAGGTGTTAAATCAAAAGGTAGTTGCATGTCTGTATATTGCGAATAAAACAGGTTTTGAGATGTGCTTATACTGTTATTAGCCCATTGCTGACGACCATAGATTTCTAAAGAGTTTACGTACTCTTCATCATATTCATAGTTAACAATTGGTGCGCCAAAGGAAATGCCGCCGCCGCCTGCATTATACCCGCGAGATAATTGTAAACCGACAATATGCGTATCACTTACTTGGTAGCTGAGCCCAAGCTTAGGTAATAAGGCACTGTAGTCGTTATCAGATTCTATTTTTGCAATCGCTCTATCAGGATCACCGCCTTCACGTTTGCGATTTTCTTTTTCGTAGCGTAAACCTGCCGTTAGCTCAAATTTGTCACTAAATGGGAGGGCACCCTCAGAGTAAATTGCAAAATTATCTGAATCATCAGTAAAGCTTTGTTTTACAATGAATTGGATCCAATCATCTTGTTTTGAAGTGTAGTAGCGACTACCAATAACCCATTGTTCGCCGTTATCACCTTGATAGCGTAAACGAGGTTCTATCACAAACTCTTTGTTATCAATATTCGCTTTAGAACCATCTGGCGTAGATTTACGTTCAAAATTAAAGTCTGTTGCTGAAGCCGTTACCTCTAACTGTAGTTGTTGAGTTAATGATGCGCTGTATTCAATGCCTAAGCTTTTAGTATGCGTAACATGAACGGGTTGTTGCGGAAAGTTAGAACGACGCTGATCAAATGGATAATCAATGATTTCACTATTTGGACCACTGTATTTGTTATCGGTTAGTGTGACAACAACGCGTGTACCGTATTTGTCATCGCCCTCATAAAGTAATTTCCCTCTAATTGCACGGCCTTCCATGTCAGCTGGGTCTTTAACACCAGGGTAAGATTCATAATCAACAGATGAACTACGTTCAAATTGATCTGCTGCAATTCGTAAGGAAAACTGCTCAGAAAGAGGTTGATTATAAATAGCTGAAAGTCGTTTTTGGTCTAAATTCCCGCCTTCAGCACGAATTGTGAACTCTTGTTCAAACGTCGGATCTTGTGTTTCTACGCGTATTGTACCTGCTATTGCATTACGCCCAGCTAAAGTACTTTGTGGCCCTCTGAGAACTTCAATTTGTTCAAGGTCCCAAATACCTAAATCGCCAAAAACTATTTCGTTATAAGTAGCTGAACGACCATCAATTTGCCAGTTTAAGCGTGCTCTGCTGCCTGCAAAAAATGCATTCGCGTTTTCTGCAGCTCCAGTACCATCAATACCCCTTACTGTTGGAGCTTTACCAGTACCAGTGACCATTGTGATGTTTGGAATTTCGCTTAGTACGTCTCTTACGGTTCTTAATTCGGGGCGGCTTTCAAGTTCTTTACTATCGAAAACAACAACGCTATTACCACTTTGTAGTAGACTTCTTGATAATAACTCTCCAGTAACTTCAATAACGGTCATTTGATCCACTGCGTCATTGTTATCAGTATTAGCTAAAGCTGTAGTAGATGTAAGTGCTGCGAGGGGGATTAAAACATCCTTAAATTTCACAGGTATTCCCTTCTGTAAATGTAAATGACAATTGTTTTCAATGCTATATTCAATTGTATTAAAATACAACACTAAAGTTAATTAATGTTGTATTTTTAACTTAATTGTTAATCAGTAGAGAGGTGGTTTGGCTGTTATTTCAATCTAGGGCGATTTAATCGCGGCGTGAGGTTTGTAACCTAGTGGGCTTGGTAACGGCTCCTGCGTTACCCTACTGGCAGCGCATATTTGGCATTTATTCAACGTTATCGCCTATTTATGGGGAATAACCACACTACATAAGCTCAGCCTTGCCTAAATACCAAGCATACGGCTGAAAATTTAACCTCGAAAGATAAACAGGTCCTAGACAAATTTTTTATCTATTTGTTTCAAATAAAAATTTTAACGACGTATAGTGCAATTTAATTCGTTAAATTGCTCAAAGGTTTATGCAGGTTGGTATAACTAGGAATTTTTGAATTCGCACTCTGTGAGCACTATATTTTTGTCACATTGGTAAAATACGGTTAAGTAAGTGTCTTTAGGCACTTGCGGTGAAAGTGCTTGGGTTATTTTAAATTGCAGTTGTTGTTCATTAAAGGCAATGAGCGTAGCCGCTTCAAAGCCAAAAAATTGTTTCACATTTGCGTACAAAGCTTTAAAAATACTTTCTTTTGCTGAGAAGATAATGGTTAACGGGTGTGATACCTGCTCTGCGAACAATCTAAACTGAGGATAGTCATTAGGGTGCAAAATTTGTTCTTGTAGCTCTCGCTCTTGTTTTGCGCTCATTAGCTGTTCGATATCAATACCAATGCCAGCGATATCTGTGCGCTGAGAGGCCATTGCCATTGCAATCCCTTGAGTATGGGTAATACTAGCGATAACTTTATCAGGCCATATCGGCGCGCGATCATTGCCAGAAAGAATATCAAAAGAGGAAATACCGAGTGCGTTTAGTACTTTTTTCGCACAAAATCGGCCAGCCAAATACTCGGCCTTTCGTTTTGTGACTGCTTTTTGAAGTTGCAGCGGTGAAAAAATCTGATAACTCGAAAAGTCACTATCAATAAAGTGGTTACTATCAAATTTACAACAAAAAGTGCTGTGGCTAAGGTAGGGTGTAAACTGAGTATAAGGGGAAAGTTCCATATGCTATTTGCATTTTTCCTAAAATTAAGAGTAGCGCTTTAATGGTACGTTAAAAATATAATAAATAAAGTAAAGTTTATGACCTGTGCTGAGCTTAAGCTCATTGCGTAATGTACAATATGCATGATTAATTAACCTGAACTCTGGATAATAAATCTATATCGAGCAGCTATTTTCAGCGCTAACTGCGTTGAATTTACTTGCAATAGGCCCGCTATTGATGCGTAAATTCGTCTTTTTTTCACTGAGAATCTCTGGCTAGAGAAAATAAAGTTAAATATCACCATGGTTCAATACGCAGTAAATCTCTTAACCAGAGTCAGGTTACTTAGTTTTTGAGTGTTTAACGAGTTTGGCACAGAGCTTTGATCTCCTGAATAAGGGCAATGCTTGCTTCGTTATCGCTATGCACACATAAACTATCAGCATGTAAAGGTAATACCTTTCCCGATTGAGTTGTTACACAGCCTGTAGTTAACAATTGTTTTACTTGCGCAATCAGTGCCGATTTATTATGCACGCTACCAGGAATATTCCGCGATACTAACAGTCCTGCATCGGTATATTGACGGTCCGCGAAGGCTTCTAAAATTAATGTTAATTGGTATGTTTTGGCAAGTTGCTGATGGCTTTGTGCTTTAGCTGTTGCAAGTAGCATGAGCTTTAATGGGGTTGGGTAGATGGCAATGGCATGCATGACAGTGTTTAATATTGTTTCATCAGCCATCATGTCGTTATAAAGCGCACCATGTGGCTTTACGTAGCTAAGTGTTAATCCCTGCACTTTTGCCATACCTTCAACCGCTGCAATTTGATAATGCAGGCAATGTGTAAGCTCTTTTTCGCTAAGATTCATTGAGCGTCTACCAAAGCCTTGCCTATCGGGGTAACTTGGGTGAGCACCAATTTGAACATTATGCTGTTTGGCAAGTAGCAGCGTATTTGCCATTACATCAGCATCACCAGCATGGAATCCACAGGCAATATTAGCCATATCAATATGAGGCATTACATCATCGTCTAGCCCCATTTTCCACGCGCCAAAGCTTTCACCTAAATCGCAATTAAGTTTCATATTAGTGCGCCTTTCGCGATTTTATTGTGACAGGCAGTACGCCGTTAGCAGGTGCTTCACCAAATAACACTTTTGCAAGGGCGGTAAAAGCAGGCCCAGATACAATATCGTTTTTATCTACATCAATATTATATGCGTAAGATGCAAGTACAGCATTTGCATAATCGCCAAATTTAGCAATGTCGTAAGGGGCTCTTAAGCTTATAAAAACAGTTTTTTTATTTTCATCTTTTGCCATATCTAATAATGACTCAAGTGCTTTTGGTTGCTCTGCATTATTAAGTGCAAAATTAGGGTCGTCTTTTAAATCATCCATACCGCCAATTTCTACCGCACTTTGATTAGGCGTTGCATTGCCGGCTATCACTACATCAGCAGCGTGTATTTGTGCTTTTGCGAGTGCAGGGTCGACCCCTTGTAAGCTACTACAGCTATAGGTGAATTTTTGCTGGCTGGTAGCTTCAATTGCTTGCTGCATTGCCATACATTTACGCGTGTCGGGCATAATAATATGAACATTACTTCCTGCTTTTAAATTAAGCGGCAAAGTACTGTTATTATTTTTAACCTGCGTTATTGCCTCTACAGCAAGTTGCGCTTCTATTTCACGATGTGCAGCACTGCCAATAACCTGCTTAGCTTCTGTAAGCGCGGTAATAGGGTCAAAATTAGTGCTTAATCTAAATTTATTTTTAAGAGAGGTAATACGCATCGCAGATTGCGCTATTTCTTGCTCATCAAGTTGTTTTGATTTAACCGCTGCAACAAGCTCTTTAATAAGGTCATCGAGCTTATTAAAGTCATTGGGTGTTCTAATTTCAACGGGCATTAGGGCAATGTCAGCCCCAGCCGCAAACGTATTAATTACCGCTTGAGTTGGTGTAAAAAAGTTACTAATACCAGCCATATCAAGCGCATCGGTTACTACAACACCTTGGTAATTAAGCTCACCGCGTAAAATATCAGTAATGATTGCACGTGACATTGTTGCCGGTTTTATCATGGTTTTGCCATCAACACTTACAAACGTTGTGCTATCGAGCGCTGGATACTGGATGTGCGCCGTCATTATCATGCCAGGGTTTTGCTTGGCGATAATGTGTTTAAACGGCGCTAGGTCTTGCTCGTAAATAACTTCTTTTGCATGGTTTACTTTAGGCAAACCTGTATGGCTATCTACGTTTGTATCGCCGTGACCAGGAAAGTGCTTTAACGAGGTAATAACACCGTTGTTTTCAAATCCTGCAACTTGAGCTGCGCCTAATTTACTAACGAGTGCTGGGTTTTCACCAAATGAGCGTACGTTAATAACAGGGTTATCGGGATTCATATTTACATCAACGGTAGGCGCATAATTTACATTGATACCCAGCGAGTTTAGCTCTTTCGCTATTACCGTTGCTGTTTTTGTGGCAAAGCTTGTACCGTGTTTTTTGTAGGTTGCGCCAATCGACATATTACCGGTAAATGATGTAGCAACATCGCGTGGTAACCGTGCTACACGTCCGCCTTCTTGATCTATTGATATAAATAGCGGCAGCTTACTACTGGATTTACTTGCAGCTGTTTGCAATTGGCTATTAAGCGTAATGGTTTGTTCTATTGATTGGGTATTTTCAGAAAATAAAATAACTCCACCAATATCGTATTTAGCAATAGCGGTAGCAAGCTCATTAGGTAACTCGGTCATTGGAGTTCGGCATTTATTACTTGCTCCTTGCTGGCAAAAGTAGCGAAAGTCGAGTATTAACTTTTGCCCAAGTTGTTGTTCAAGAGAAAGCACGGGTTTAGCAAACGAGGATTGTAATGGCATTAAACACCCAGATAAAAAAACGATAGACGGTACAATACACTTATTTAGCAAAACACACTCCAAGGCTAAAAAGTAGATAAATGTATGCAGCTTAACTACTTTTTAAAGTAACTGCAAAAGAAGGTTTTCTTTACAAAAACCATTAACGTATTGTAAAAATTGAAGAAAAATTATAGTTTTGAACTTAGTGAAAAGTTATATTTTTTCTGGCTTTATTGATATTAGGTAATAAATTTTTAATAGGGTGTAATTGCAGGCTTTATGCTCAATTATAGGTGCAAGTATTGAATGCCTAATACTTAGGATGGCATTCATTTTCGAAAGAATTATTAATAGCCTTAATCTTCGATTTCTTATTTTTCATTTAACGATTACAGCCTTTATTAGTACTTTAGTAAGTCGCTTTTATTCTACCTACCAAGCACAAAAGGAGCAGTTAAAAACTTACACTAAAAATAACTATGCCTGCGCTAATAAACTAGCATCAACAACTTATACTCTTTAGAATCAGCAATGCAATAACCTGCCTATTCAACTAAAAATCATCTTGAAAAGACAATATTGTGGCGCATTTAGGTAGAGAAGAATTTGTATTTTTTTACCTAATAAGAACAGTAAAGTGCGCAAAATAGCGGAGCGATCACGTCAAACCGTTGAGTCTATAAATACGTAAACTATTGGATTTATAATAATTCCTATTGGCATTGCAACTTGGTCTGAGCGTAGTAACGAAATAGACCAAGTTTACAAATGTGCTGACAAAGTACTTTACCATGTTAATAAGTATGGTAGTGGTAAGTGCATTGTTGCTGATTAAAAGTGTGTTTCGATAGGAGAGTAATCAATTGCAACTTCTACATTGCTCACTGAGCTATAATTGTTTAGATCTTTAGATAATCCTGCAATATCAACATCCTTTTCAACAAGTAATGTGTAATTGTGAGCTGTCGATTTAACTAACTCATAATTATTTTTTAACTCATCAGGCAAAGAATCGGTATTTAATGTAATGGTAAGAGTACCTGTTACTACACCTTTTTGCTTTAAGTTCTGATTATAAATAACGTCGCCTTTAAATAACTGCTCAGAGTTAAAAATAAGCTTATCACCCGATGAATTTATGCTTTTAGATGCTTTTTTCATAATACCTTGACTACTTTCTTTTTTAGGAAAAATAGTGTCAGTTTTCTGGTTCTTAGATGGTTCTTTTATAATGATTTCTGCTGTTTTAGGTAGCGCCTGAGAGTTGTTAACCTCTGTTTTTTCACTGTTATTACATGCAGATAGTAATAAAGCTGCAATTATTGGCACTGAACTTATAAAAATTATTTTTTGCATTCGTTTACCTTTGTTTACTTTTCTCTAAATTTAAAGCTATTCAGCTTCATTCAAGTATGTATATTAACAACTTAACTATGCGTTTACATAAAATAATCAATTAAAAAATATTAAGTACTTTAATATAATAAATACAAACAGGTGGATACATGTCTCAATTTAAATTAACAACTATTGCCATAGTTGTAGCATCAACATTAGCAGCAGGTGAGCTAACGGCCGCTGAACAAACCCGATTTTATGATGTAAGTGCTACAAATGCAGTTACTCAGGGTACTTCTTTAGCTGCTGTTCAGCAGAGAACCTTAGCCGAACGCGCCACTGTATCGGGTCAAAAATCTATTTACGATGCACAAATGGGTAAAGCAACATTTTTATGGCAAGCAATAGGTCAGCGTAAGCCTGACATGGCTTTAATCGCAGCTGATAACCGTAATCAATATGCTGCTGACTTTTATATTGAAACTTTAACAGGTATTAGTAATCGTAAAACAACAGCATCTTCTGCTGTTATGGTTGATTTATCAGAGCAAAAACGCGGTTCTATTAGTGCAAAATACAAGCAACAAGTAAACGGTGTTGAAGTTTTTAACCGCGAATACAACTTGTTAATGGATAAAGAGTACAACCTAGTAGCAAGCTCGGGTTATTTTGCGGATACGTCGTCATCTAAAAATAAACTTGCTGCATTAACGGGTTTTGTAAGCTCTGAGCAAAGTATAAAAAAAGCATTTAGTGAATTAGCAAATATTGATGTCTCACTTCGTAAAATTGGTAACGAGGGTGGATATGCAAAGTATGAGGCTAAATCATTAGATGACTCTAAGATTGTTTTAGGTACACCACGTGCAAAAGAAGTGTTTTTTGAAGTTGCAGGCGAGCTTAAATCTGCTTACTACATTGAAGTAGAAGTAGCAGAAGTTGGCTCTTTAGAAAGTGACTACTTTAGTTATGTAGTAGATTCGAATAACAGCAAAGTATATTTTGCGAAAGATTTGAAATCTCATGCAGCTGACTTTAATTACCGTGTTTACGCTAACCAAGATGGCTACCCAATGGAAAGCCCGCACGGTGACGTAATTCCTGCAGATGGCCCAGGGCAAGTAGACGAGACTGAGATTTTAGACGCGCCAATGGTATCTCTATCTTACTACAGTAAACTAAGCACAATGGACCCATGGTTAGCTGATGATGCAACGACAACATCAGGTAATAACGTATTTGCTTACGCAGATGTGGTTGCACCTCAAGACTTTAGTGAAGGTGACTTTACTGCTGAAACAACAGCAGACTTCACATTTGACTACCCTTATAAAGTAGATGAAGTTGCAAATAGCTACGCAAACCGTAAAGCGGCTATTGTTAACTTGTTTTATATGAATAACTTTTTACATGATTTTTTCTATGATCATGGTTTTGATGAAACGTCAAATGTAGCTCAAGTATCTAACTTTGGTCGTGGCGGCGTAGAAGGTGACCCGATTGAAGCACAGGCTCAAGATAACTCAGGTCGTAATAACGCAAATATGTCTACGCCAGCTGATGGTGCTAGCCCACGTATGCAAATGTACTTGTACAACAGTAAAGATGCCGTTGTTGGTGTAGATTTTGGTATTACAGTAACTTCACATGACTCTTTAGGCCTTTTAGCTTCAACAAAAGAATCTGGCTTTGGTAAATACCAATTCAGTGATGTGGCTGCAGAAGTTGTTCGTTTAGATGATGGAAATACAGTAGATTCAACAAGTGTGAATGATGGTTGTGAGCCTGCTATAAATGCAGCTGTACTAGCGGGTAAAATTGCAATTGTAGACCGTGGCTCATGCTCATTTACAATTAAAGTAAAAAATGCACAAGATGCGGGTGCAATAGCAACTATCGTTGTTAATAATGACCCAGATACAGCAGAACCGGCACCAATGGGCGGTGAAGACGATACTGTAACTATTCCAAATATGGGTTTAAATTACGCTGATGGTCATGCAATGTATGACCTAATTGATGCTAGTGAAGTTGTTACTGTAAACATGTTTACCAAAGCAACATTAAAAGATGGTACGTTTGATAATGGTATTATTGCTCATGAATGGGGTCACTACATTAGTAACCGCTTAGTCGGTAATTCATCAGGCCTTATTAACTTCCAAGGCCGCGCAATGGGCGAAGGCTGGGGCGATTTCCACTCATTAATGTTTATCGCTAAAGAAAGCGATATAAATATCACAGGTAACGATAAGTTCCAAAAAGCATATGGTAGCGGCACATTTGTAGAAGACTTCTACTTCGGTATTCGTCGTCTTCCTTATTCAACTGATACAGATGTAAATGCATTATCGTTCCGACATATTACTGAAAATGCTGGTGCTGATATTGGTATTTCACCAACAAGCGTGGCTTCTCCTCATGCTGCCGGCGAAATTTGGGCAACTGTATTATGGGAAAACTACGTAACGCTTATTAACGAGCATGGCTTTAATGAAGCACAAACTCGAATGGCAGATTACTTAGTTGCAGGTTACAAATTAACACCTATAGCACCAACCTACACTGAAGCACGTGATGCTATTTTAGCTGCTGCCTATGCAGTAGACCCTGCTGATTACAAGTTAATGGTAGGCGCATTTGCTAAACGTGGTATGGGTCTTGGCGCAGTATCGCCAGATCGTTTCAGTGAAGACCTTACTGGTGTAGTTGAATCAGATAAAACACAGCTTTCTAGCTATGCTTTTGCAAGTGCTGACTTAAACAACATGTACAATGGTACAGAGCTTGGTTTTTGTACTAACGACAATATTTTAGATAAAGGCGAAACGAGTACGGTTAGCGTAACAATTACTAACCGTGGTAGTGAAGTACTTAGTGGTACAACAGCACAACTGACAGTTATAAGCGATCATGATGTAACATTTGAAAATGATGGCCTACTTACTTTTGGTGAAGTTCAACCGTACGAAGCAATAACAAGTAACGATATTAAAGTTACTTTGAACGAAGCAGGTACAGCTGAAACACTAGAAATTGAAGTCACATTCCCTGAAATTGAAACGGATGATGATATCGTTGAAGCGCTTGATCAAACACTTACGTTTGAAGTAAATATGGGCTTTAAATCAGAAACGCCTGTTGGAGCTGTAGTTTCAGATGATATGGAAGTAGCAAGTTCATCACTATTAGATTTGAAAGAAAACGTAATGTTTGGTGGTGATTTAGCTGCTGGCACTCAAGTAATGGATAATAGTAGTAATATTGCATTCTTTGAACAAGGTGGCTTTGGGCTAGGCACACAAGCAATGCGCCTTGTAAATAATGGCTTCCAATCGGATGTAGCAGTAGAGAGTAAGTCATTCGAAGTCGGTTACTCTGGCGACTTTGAAATTTCATTCTGGCATTTCTATAGTATCGAGGAAAACTGGGATGGTGGTGTTGTAGAAGTTAGTGTTAATGGTGGTGACTGGGTTGATGCTACTGAAATTGGCGGCACATTTGATGTTGGCTATGACGCTGTTCTAATCGAAAACGATTCTCAAGAGCTTCAAGAACGTGAAACATACACAGGTAATAACGTACAAGATAGTGGCGCGTATGGTAATTATGAAACTATCAACTTTGGTGATGCTCTAAACGGCAACTTAGTAAAAGTACGCTTTAGAATTTCATCAGATGGCGCAGTAAGTGATTTAGGTTGGTGGATTGATAACCTAACTATGTCTAACGTTTTATCTCCTGTATTTTCAGAACTTGTAGCGGGTGATTCACTAGCATGTGATAACGCAGCTCCACTTGTTTTAGTCGAAAGCGCATCAGCGGAAATTACTGAATCTGCTACAGGAACAATTACAGCAACAGCGTCAGATCGCAATGGTCAAACACTAACTTATGCTTGGACTCAGGTTAGCGGTAGTGATGCTACGCTCACTGGTACTGATACAGCAACTTTGAGCTTCACACCTGCAGCTATTACTGCAGATGAAGAGCTTGTTTTTGAAGTTGCCGTAAGTGATGGTGTAACAACTGTGACTCAACAAAGTACTGTAATGGTAAAAAATGAAGCGGTAGCAACAGTGCCTGTAACAGAAGCAAAATCTAGCGGTGGTGGTAGTTTTGGCTTTATAGCTTTATTACTTACTCCATTAGTATGGTTTAATAGACGTCGTAAAAGCGTTAGTAAATAAGTTTAAATAACATCCCGTCGTCTCTAAACACATGACGGCTTTAATGAAAGGCCAGTAGCTTTTGCTTCTGGCCTTTTTTATAAACTTAGTGTGATGTTTTTAGTCCTGACCTCATATTAACTTTCTCATGGCCATACACTTTGACTTATCTATTAGTCATATTGCCTTTTTATACGACATCAACAACTTATATCTTAAAGCTTAATAAACAACCTCGGTGCGTTCACTTAGTTGGCTAGAGTTTTACTGATTAAAGGATAAAAAATGGCAATGCTGGAATATATTATTTATCACGCCATACCCTAACGCATAGTCGCTAAATTAGACAAACCAACTTAATTAAAAACACTTAAACGGGTATAATACTTAACTTCGTATAATACGCGCTGAATTTGAGTGCTTTGGGATGCAGCTTTGCTATATAAATTACTACCCGCTTTAAATTTAAGATTTCTTATATTGCTACTCGCATTCTCTGCAGCACTGAGCACATTGGTAGGGAGTTTTTATTCTACCTATCAGGTTCAAAAAGAGCAGTTAACATCATATACGCTAAAAAGTAATTTAGCCTATGCACAAAAATTAGCCTCCGCAACTGATAACTTTTTAAAGTCTGCGCTTCAGCAGCTTGAATACTCAGCTAAAATTATTGAGCAATCACCAAATAACTCCAAATTATTAAACGATGAAGCCATTCGTTTAAATCATCAAACGGATAGCTTTAACTCTGTTGTGATTAATTTACATGGTGTAGTTGCAGCGACGTCGCCTCACTTTGAAAGTTTAATAGGCCAACAAATACAGTCTCCAGGAGCAATAGAAGCACTAAAAGAAAAACGCCCATTAATTAGTGAGCCTTATTTATCGGCAGCTGATAATTTAATTGTTTTTATTTCGCACCCGCTATTTGATTCTGAAGATAAGTATTTAGGTTATATTGGGGGCTCTCTTTATTTAAAAGAGAAAAATATTTTAAATGAGCTTTTAGAACAACATTACTACAAAGGTGGTTCGTACCTTTATGTTGTTAGCTCAAATAAGCGCATTTTATATCACCCAGAACCTGCCAGAATCGGCAACGTTATTGCTAACAATGCTGTGATTGACGCTGTTATAGATGGCGAAATAGGCACTTCAACGGTTATTAATAGCTTAAATAAGCCGATGCTCGCAGGCTACGCACCCATTACTTTATCTAAATGGGGAATAGTGGCGCAAAGACCATTAGAATCAACGCTCTCTTCGCTAGATACATTAACTATTGAAGTCATTAAACAAACAATACCTATGGCATTAGTCACATTTATTTTTATTGGTTTATTCGCACACTTTATAGCAAGGCCGCTAAAGCGATTAGCCGATAACGCAAATACACTCGATGATCCAAAAAGCTTAGAGAAACTTAAAAGCGTGAAGTCGTGGTATTTTGAAAGTCAAAAACTGAAGTTAGCGATGTTAAGAGAGGTTACTTTATTACAAGCACAAATAGGTGTGCTACGCCATGACTCACAAACAGATCCCTTAACAGATACGCATAACAGAAGAAGCTTAAACGGCCTACTTAACCAGCTTATGCTAAAGCAAACCCCATTCGCTATATTAGAAATTGATATCGACTTTTTTAAACGTGTTAACGATACTTTTGGACATGATAAAGGCGACGAAACTTTAGTTTCGCTAACAAATATAATTAAAAAACTATCAAGAAGAGACGACATAGTATCAAGAATCGGCGGTGAAGAATTTGTTCTTGTGCTACCAAATGAAAACAGCCAAAGTGCCTATAAAATAGCAGAGCGTTTACGTAAAACAGTAGAATCGACAGAAATAAACACCATAGGAAAAATCACTATTTCTATAGGTATTGCGACCTGGCCTGAGCATAGTACTGATATTACCCAAGTATATAAATGTGCCGATAAGGCGCTATACCATGCTAAAGAGCATGGTCGTAACCGATGCGTAGTGGCCGATATTAGCTAAGCGCAGCTTAGTTAAGTAATACACTGTATTACTTTAAATTGATAAATACTTTACAGAGAGTTTATTAAGCCAGCCATCTGCTTTTGATGGCTTGTAAATCATTACTATGCCTTTGCTATAGTGACTGTTAACCCCCTTTACAGTTATTTTTGTAAGCCCTAAATCGTCAATCACAAAATTTGGTAAATACGCTAATGCCAAAGCAGTTTTACTACCAAACTAACCTTTTAAAATCCGTTATATGTTGAAAAGCTAACGACAAATAAAACACAAAAAATGCATTTTCATTAGTAAAACTAACGCAGCAACAAGGCTTGGTAATTCATAAAATACAAAGTAATCGTTAAGCTTAGTGCCGCTTACTAGGGGGAAGTATAACGGGGAATTAGAGTGCGACAGCGCAATAAATACAACGCTTGCAAGTAAACTAACGGCATGTTTTAAAAACGCCCCCAGCTATTTAAAAACCCTTTACCTGAGTATACTCACCATTAAGTAATTTGACTTGAGTAAATATGTGCAATAAACGCTGCATACCCATGCAGCGTTTATTGCCATTTGTTTAGCCCTAATTAAAACTGATAGCTTACCCTTGCTGAAAAGTTACGCCCAGGTTGGGTGTATTGGCTAAAATCAGCACTTTGCGATTGACCTGCAATCAACTCAAAAGGTACATATTCTTTATCGAGCAAGTTAAGTACACCTACATTTAGCTGCCACGCTTGCCATTCGTAGTTTGCGTATAAATCAACAACGCCGTAGCTATGCCCTTGCGTAGTTTTATCATCGTTTGCATCAAGTACTACATCCGATTGCGATTTAGCTAAACGCAACGCAGCGTTCCAGTTAATATTACCCAGCTCTGTACTTAACAATATTGAGCCATTTAACGGGCTAATGCTGGTAAGTGGCTGATCGGTTTCTTTGTTTTCACCATCAACGTAGGCCAAGTTTGCCTCAAGTAATATATTTTCAGCGACATACATGGCAATTCCGGCTTCTACACCGCTTATTTGTGTTTCGCTAATATTTTGATATTGATACAAAGTTTTGTTTACGCCAGGAATGTACGTTGGCTCAACACCCACTACGGCGGTTTCAATAAAATCATCGAATGCTGCATAAAAAGCACTTAAGTTTACGCTAATATCGCTGCTGGCGTATCTTAGCCCAAGCTCAAACGAATCACTGCTTTCAGGGTCTAAATCGGCGTTTGGTAATATTTGATAAAACGGCTCAACGCCGTGGCTTTGATAGGCTTGGTCGTGTGGTGGTATTTTAAAACCTCGTACGTATTGCCCATACCACGACAAGTTATCATCCACTTGATATATTACACCTAGCTTAGGCGAAAAAGCAGATTCGGTAATATCATCAAGCTGCGCATCGGCGTATAGCTCATCACTTTTAGCTTCTAGGGTGTAGTAATCATATCGCACGCCTGCAATAACCGACCAGGCACTGTTTTTAAACGAAATACTGTCTTGTACATAGGCGCCAATTAAAGAGGTGTCAGCCCCCGGAAACGCTTTTTGTTTTTGGTCTGTAAAATCAACGGTGCCATCAGCTAAAACACGCGTTTTTAAACGTGGCCGAGTGGTGTCGTATAAATCGATATCAATCCCGTATACCACTTCGTGATCGGCACTCTCTGCGTTAAATCCTTTATTAAATACCGCTTTTAAACCTAAAATATTTTGCTCAAAACGATAGTCGTTATAATCGGTGTAGGTGCTTGCGCCACTAATTTGATCACTTTGTTGCTCGTAGCTACTATAAGACACTTGCCCATACCACTTATCGAACGCAGCTGTAGCTACCTCTGAATGATAATCTAGCGCCAGTGACCAATTAGTGTCGTCTTCTTCGGTTTCTTGAATGGCGGGAGTTATTACTTGCTCAATTGTTTGATTAAAGTAATCAAGGGTGTATTTAAGTGTGCGTTTTTCATCAAGCTGTTGCTCAAATTTAACTAATAAAGCATCCGACTTTGCATCGTAGCCGGGTAGGTTTTCGTCATAGTTTTGTACTTCTTCGCTGTCGCGGTGGCTATAAACGGCGCTTACTGCAAAGTCACCTAAGTCTTTTGCAGCGGTAATATCAGCGGCAATTTGGTTGCTTTGGCCTTGATACCCTAGCGCCATTTTTACAAAGCTGCTGTTATCTTTTAAGTAATCGCTTGGATCTTTAGTGGTTATAACCACAATGCCACCGAGTGCATCAGAGCCATATAAAGACGATGCAGCACCTTTGGCTACTTCTACTTGTTTTACGCCTGCTACATCAAAGTAATTACGGCCAACTAAATAACCCCCTCCGCCTGCATAGCCATCGTTGGTACGTCGGCCATCTTTTATAAATACAACACGGTTACCACCAACACCACGTACAGTAAGTGTTTGCGCGCCTGCGCCACTGCCTGTGGTTGCAATGCTTGAATCGTATTTAAACATAGTTTGTAAATCTACAGCTAGCTGGCGCTCTATGTCTTGCTCGGTAATAACAGTAACTGAGCCAGTTACATCTTTAAGCTTTTGTTCAAAGCGCGAGCCACTCACAACAATATGATCGTCAATTATGTTTTCGGCAAATGCAGTGCCCGATCCGAGTAATAAGGTTGCTATAGCAGTAAATTTAAATGTAGAGGGGTTCACTTTAACTCCAAATGATAATAGTTATTATTTATGGCGAGGATGTTACAACTAAGTCAAATTAAGATCAATTAATTATGATAATCATTTTCATTTAGATTTAACTGGTTATAATAGCCGAAAAATAAAAGCCGGAGTTTGTAATGAAATACCTATTTATATTGTTTGCTTTAGTCGCTCAACCTGCACTTGCACAGGAGCGCGTTATTAGTGCTGGCGGCACCCTTACAGAAATAATTTATGCACTGGGCAAACAAAGTACCCTTGTAGCAGTTGATCAATCTAGTATGTACCCGCAGCAAGCTACGCAATTACCACAAGTGGGTTATTACCGCGATTTAGCGGCAGAAGGCGTACTTTCAATGCGCCCAACCACCTTATTAGCGCTTGAAGGCGCAGGGCGAAGCCAAGCACTTAAACAAATTGAGGCAACAGGGGTTAAGCTAATTCATTATAAAAAGCCCACCTCAGTTAATGAGCTACTTGATCTAATTAAACGCCTTGGTACCGACTTAAACGCCAAGCAAAAAGCACAGTCACTTATTACGCACATTACAAACTCATTACCTGTAAAAGCAAAAACGCAAACACACAGCGCGCTATTTTTACTCTCAGCTAATGAGCGCGGGCTTGTTGCCGCAGGGAAAGAAACCGTCCCTAATTTATTATTTAGCTATGCGGGCATTACTAATATAGCCGCTACGCATACTGGCTTTAAAGCAATTAATAGTGAAGTACTTGCTGTAAATCAACCCGACTTTTTAGTTGCGCCAAAGCATGTTGTGCAAAGCATTGGTGGTAAACAAGCCTTTTGTAAGCAAGCTCCGCTACGCTTATTAAAAGCCGCGCAAAGCTGTAACTTACTTGTAATGGATAGCTTACTTTCGCTTGGCATGTCGCCGCGTATTGCCACAGCAATTAATGAGCTTAACGAATATAAAACCCAATTATGAACACCCTAACATTGAGCCGCTTTACGCGCATAACGCTTAGCCCAACCCATAAATGGATGCTATTAGCCTCTGTGTATATTTTTGCTTTGGCGCTACTAAGCATAGGGTACGGCCCTGCAGGATGGGATTGGCGTTTGGCCATTGCTTGGCTTGCGCCCGAGTATTTTAATCAGTTTGATGCACTGCAAATTAATGTAGTAATGCAAATACGCTTACCACGTTTTGTACTTGCTGTATTAGTAGGGCTGATACTTGCCCAAACAGGGGCGGCAACTCAAGCACTGTGTCGTAATCCATTAGCCGATCCATCTATTATTGGCATTAGTGCAGGTGCGGCTATGGTTGCTGTGGCGTTTATAGCACTTAGCGCGCAGTTTAATTTTAACGCGCAGCTGTACTTACCTTATGCCTCGTTTTTAGGAGCGCTTGGTGTTACCTCGCTGGTATATTTTATTGCCAAGCAGCAAGGGCAAATTAATATCACCACACTTATATTAGTCGGGGTTGCTATTAACGCGTTAGCATTTGCGATTATTGGGTTATTGAGCTTTTTTGCCGACGACAGTGCATTGCGATTAATAAATTATTGGACCATGGGATCATTAGGCGGGGCAAGCTGGAGCACGATTATTCAAGCGGCGCCGTTACTGCTTATTAGCCTTATTGGCCTTTGGCGATTAAAAGAACCAATGAACTTACTCCTGATTGGCGAGTCACAAGCTCAGTACCTAGGAGTAGACACTAATAAACTTAAATTATATGTAATTATACTCGTTGCATTAGGAGTAGGTGCGGTTGTAGCGCTTACCGGTTTAATAGGGTTTGTTGGCTTGGTAGTCCCGCATATTGCTCGCTTAATGGTAGGGCCGCATTTACGTAATATGCTGCCGCTTTGCATGTTAATTGGCGTAGTGGTATTGCTACTTTCTGACTGGTTAGCACGCATTGTTATAATGCCAGCAGAGCTACCCATTGGCATTATTACCGCGCTATTGGGCGCGCCATTGTTTATTTATTTAATCGTTAAAAATAAGCGAGGTTGGTCATGATCACGTTTAATAACTTAAGCGTTGGCTTTGATAATCATAACGTTTTAAACACCATTAGCGGCAGTGCTAAAGCAGGGCAGCTTGTCGCACTACTTGGTGAAAATGGCGCGGGTAAATCAACCTTACTGCATACCTTAGCAGGAATATATTCCTTTACAGGCAGTGTACTTTTTAATACAAAGCCTTTAGCCTCACACGCTAAAAAACGCCTTGCAACACAGCGCGCAGTCATGATGCAAGCTAACCACGTAGGGTTTGATTTTACTGTATTTGAGCTTATTGCAATGGGCCGCTACCCGTATGTAGAGTCATTAAAAATGCAAAGCGAAAAAGTACATAAATACGCCGCTATTATGGATTTAAGCCATTACTTAACTCGCCGCGTAAGTGCGCTTTCGGGCGGAGAGCAACAACGTGTTCATATGGCGCGTACTTTAGCGCAGCTTAATGCCTTTACACAATCGGCAGAGCCTAAACTAATGCTGCTCGACGAGCCTACATCAGCACTTGATATGCGCCACCAACATGCACTGCTCAGCTGCGTTAAAACCTTTGTAGAGCAGGGCAACAGTGCCATTATTGCAATACACGACCTAAATTTAGCCAGCCTTTATGCAACCGACGCTATTTTACTGCACAACAAAAAAGTGCTGCAAAGTGGGCCTATAAACACCGTATTAACTGAACAAAACTTACAACAAATGTACGCCATGAAACTGCACGTAAATCCTCATCCTTATAACGATGCACCCATGGTTTTTTCCCAACGTCAGGAGTTTTTATGAGAGAGCAAGCATTAAACGATGCACGCACCTTGGTTTACAAAACCAATGCCGGTGTTATGTCGACTATTTCAAACAATTTACGCGGCTACCCGTTTGGCTCGGTAACCCCCTATATGTGCGACGAACAAGGCCGTGTTTACTTTTTTATTAGCGATATAGCCCAGCACACTAAAAATCTAAAGCACGACTCTCGTATGAGCCTTACTATATTTGACGCCGCCGACTACGGCGACCAAAACGAGCACGGGCGAGTAACGCTTGTAGGTGATGGATCTGTTGTGCCAAGTGAGCAAGCAAACACTTTACTTAATAACTATATTGCCTTATACCCCGAAGCCGCCAGCTATCGCAATGCGCACGACTTTCAATTATGGCAATTAGACGTAATACGTGTGCGCTACATTGGCGGCTTTGGAAAAATATTTTGGCTTGAACAAAACGAATGGCAAGACGAGGCAAAGAGTTGGGACGAAAGCCAGCAGCAAAGCATGATTAATCACATGAACGACGACCATCAAGATGCGATGTCGCTCATATTAATGCAGCACTACAGCGTAGCTGATAACACCCCAATAATGAGCGGCTTATTACCCACTGGTTTTTATATACAAAGCCAAAAGCGTAATTACTTTATTAATTTTAAAACCCAGTGCAACAGCCCGTTAGAGGTACGTAAAGCGCTGGTTGAGCTAACCAACCAAGCCCGAAATAACTAAACTAAATACATGACGACATAGTTAACCTGAGCCCTGGTTAAGAGATTCACTAACTATGTCGTTATTTTATAAGCAAGCTGTTTGCTCGCCTCGTTTGGCTAACGCTTTAAAAGCCGCTTGTTGATGTTCTTTTTGCACATAACGGGGTGGCAAAGGGTTAACCTGCAACTGATATCCACTTTTATTAACTTGCACACTCGTTACCGGCGATATCCACACAACCTTAAGCTGCGGCGCTAAACGCTTAATAATACGCGCTATTCCTTCGCCATTTTTCACATGAAAATCGCCCGCTATATGCATTACCTGCGTATCTTTATGATTATTTAAATAGTTAACGATAGACTCCCCCATGGTTTCATCCCATGTAACTTGCGCAGCATAATAATTCTCGTTTTGACTCGGCGAGCCGTGGTGCATTGAGGTCATAAAACGTTGCTTGTAATCACTGGGAGACGTATCAATAGTGGCTGCAATATAGCTCTGCTGTGTTTCATCAAGTTTATTTAGGTAACTTATGCCTTGCCTGCCAATACACGTAACAATATTTTTAGGCGCATTTGCAGCTATTACATCGCTATTGTTCGTTTTTGCCAGCTCTACCAGCGCACGGTAATCACTTTTGTAGTTAGGCCACGCTTGGGTGTTATCAATTAAGTATTGCTCACCAATTTCACTCTTAACGTACTGGTTTAAAGTATGCTGATCCGCGCGGCTAAATTGCTCAAGCGACAGGGCTGAGCGTTTATTACTTTTGCTTAATTGCTCAAATAACTCAGCCTGAAATAAATGCACGCCCGGATGTGTATGCAATTCACCCACTAAAACCACATCGGCATTTAATAGCATAGGCTCTAATGATACAGAGCTAACAGGCTTTGCTTGTGCATTATAAAGTGCTGAGTAATAAAGCGATGAGCTTTTATCAGGCACCGTGGCTGTTGTGCTACAACCACTCAAACCCGTAACTAACGCCAGAGTTAACATAGACTTATTCATACACACCTTTAAAACCCTTTAATGCAAATAATTATCAATATCATATACTTGTAATACCTATTAAGCCAGCCAAACTGCTGCTTACTTACATAATCAAGGAAATGAGCGAAACGCGCATTTATATGCCTTAACTTTGCTTGTAAATATTAAATAGCTTTTGATAGCAATGCCTTAGGTAATTTGTTAAAACTGTATAAAGTAGAAACATGAGCGTGACATCGGCAGAAGTATGCTCGATTCGCGGCCTATAAAATTGTTAGATGTTAAATGGAGTTCTATGAAGCATCCACTTTTTAGTGAAAACATGGAAGATGGTTTTAGCCTATTCTTACTAAAATGTTCAGAATCAAGAAGCTGTCTCTTATTTGGTACCTCAGCTCTTTTGTTATTTATATTTGCAAGTCAAAACACCAGTTTTATGAGTTTCCTTAATGAACACTGGTTTGGTAACATTCTTAAGATTTAATGTGTAATTGGAGCTTTATTAAGTTGGTTTTCAGCACAAGCACATTCATATGAAAATGGACACTTTAAACTAGTAGCTTCCATATTCTTACTTTGGCCCATTATCTATATATACTTGTTTTATATACAGTTAACTGAAAAAACCTAACGTAAATATCAAATGAAAATTATAGTTGGCTTTTTTTTGTTCCTAAAACCATTTTGGTCAACTATATTTTTCCGCTTATGTAAGCGTTAGGCACTGGAGAAGGTTTAATAGATGGAACCAAATTATTCAGAATATTCTGTAACCGAATTGCAAGAAGCTATCACGTCTATTGATAGGGCTTTGTACCCTGAACGCTTTGAGCTATTAAAAGCCGAACTATTAAATAGAGACGAGGAAGAGCATAATGCTTCTCAATTAGTAAGTCTTTCATCAAAGGACTTACTTATTAAGCTCAGCAATGCATTTTTTGTAATTCCGTTGATGATCTATGTAGGAGTAGATGCACTTAATAGCGGTGAAATACTCCTTAAAGGAGCAGCTATATCAAAAAATGAAAACTTTATATTATTTACATTAAGCGTAATGTTTTGTTTTTTAATCTCAGCGGTACTGACATGTAGCCTGTTTGTGGATAAGAGCAAAAGTTCCTGACAAATACATTATGTCGTTCATAAATTCACTAGGACACAGTTCGATTGGTAGTGTTTTTCTGGAGGTTGATAATATTTTCAACTCAGGGCAAAACATGCTGCACAAGCTAAGCAAAAACAAGTTATAGAGAATAAGAAGACGGTGAAGTGTATTTAAAAACTCTATAACTGAAACAAAAAGACCGCAGTAATAAATACTGCGGTCTTTGTTTTTAGCTAAGTGCTATTTAGTAAGCGCCTGCGCTGTAAATTAGCTCGTAGCTGTGGCTGTAAATCTCAAGTATGTTACCAAACGGGTCTTCCATGTAGATCATGCGGTATGGTTTTTCACCTGGGTAGTAATAACGTGGGGCTTCCATACGTTTTTTACCGCCAGCTTCCACAATACGCTCGGCTAAACCTTCTACATCAGGGTCTTGAACGCAAAAATGGAAAATACCAGTTTTCCAGTATTCAAAGTTGTCTTTAGGGTTTTCTTGGTTTTTAAATTCAAAAATTTCGACACCAATACGATCGCCTGTAGATAGGTGTGCTATTTTGAATTTTTCCCATTTTTCACCAAACACTTCTGTACACATTTCACCAATTGGGCTTTTATCTTCGGTTATCAAAGTAGGTTCCATAATAGTGTACCAACCCATAACCTTTGTATAAAACTCAACGGCTTTTTCAACGTCGGGTACTGAAATACCAATGTGCGAAAAACTACGTGGATATGTATGACTCATAATGCTTCCTCTTTAACGTGTGACTTATTTTGTCTTACGACTAGTTGATGGAGTTAGTTTACGAACCGCTACATATTAAGTAAAATTATCATTAATCATCATTTTGAGTACATTTTGTAATGATAAATCCAACATGGCTAAACACCTTTTGCACTTTGGTTGAAGTAAATCACTTTACCCAAACAGCTGAGCGCCTTTATATGACCCAGTCTGGCGTAAGTCAGCATATTAAAAAGCTAGAGCAGCAAGTTAACTGCGCTTTACTTGAGCGCCATGGTAAGCAGTTTTCTCTTACTCCTCAGGGCCAAAACTTATATCAGCAGGGCAGCCTACTTCTTAAAGATTGGCAATTTTTAGAACAACAATTAAAAGATGATTCGCCGTACAGCGGAGCGGTAAAGATTCAATCTCCGGGCAGTTGTGGTTTAAAGTTTTATAATCAATTATTAGCACTGCAATCTGAGCATAAAGAACTAATTATTGATTACCGCTTTGCGCCCAATGTAAGTGTTGAACAAGCTGTAGCAAACCACAGTGCCGACATTGGGTTTTTAACTCAAGCTCCAACATTTAGCGAACTAACCAGCCATAAAATAAGCCAAGAGCCACTACTACTTGTAACGCCTGCAGGTATAAACATGCCTAATTGGCAAACCCTGTGTGAGCTAGGGTTTATTGCTCATCCCGATGCAAGCCATCATGCGCAGCTACTACTAAGCGAAAACTACAGTGAGTTTGAGCATATTGACCAAATAAGACGTACGGGATTTTCTAACCAAATTAGTTTGATACTAGAACCTGTAAGCTTAGGGCTGGGTTTTACGGTATTACCTGCTCATGCTGTTGGCGCATTCAATAAACCACAACTTATAAAAACACATCATTTAGAATGTCCGGTTAGTGAATCTATTTATGTGTGCCATCACCGAAATAGGCCGTTGGCAAAACGTATGAATACAGTGATTGAGCTAATAAAGGCGGGAGTAAATAGTTAAAACGTAAACCCCCTTTACACCCACGGCACTTAATACCATAAGCAAAAGGGGGAATAGAAAATTAGTTAACGCTTTCTAATTTTGCTTTTAAATCGAGTAAGTCGGTTGCGATAGTATTTGGCTGTATTTCCCACGGATCGAAAATAGATTCTTTAGATCGTTGAATCCACGCCGCGCGCATGCCGTGCGATATGGCACCGGTTACATCAAACGGGTTACTTGATACAAGCCACGTGTTTGCGCCTGTTGAATTGGTTTCGCGTAAAAAGTGGCTATAAACCCCTGGGTTTGGTTTAAAGGTTTTAACGTCGTCGGCACTTACTACCCCTTCAAAAAGCTCACTAATGCCAGCGGTTTCTAATAAGGTATGAACTGCGTCGGCAGCTCCGTTTGAAAATGCAAACAAACGGTAATCTTTTGCTTTTAATTGCTCAAGGCCTGCTTTTACATCGTCGAATGCAGGAAGCGTTTTATAAAGCTCTAGCAGTTGCCCCTTTTGATCTTCACTTAGCTCGGTTTTGTGCGCTAAGCAGGCGTAATCGAGTGCGTGTTTTGTACATAGCGAGAAAAGAATATAATTTTGCATTAATCCACGTCTAAATGAATACTCTAATTGCTTTTCGCGCCATGTATTTGAAAATGCTTGGGCGTTATCGCCAATCATGTCGTCGAGTAAGGACAGTACGCCGTGAGTGTTTATTAGCGTACCGTATACGTCAAATGCAAGTGTAGTTGCCATGTTTGCTCCGCAATAAAATAAATTAAGTTGGTTTTAGAGTACTTGCTTACAGCTTAACTTAATTTGAACGAACGCTCAAATTAATAAAACTTATAAGCATCGAGTGCCAAAATATCCATTTCTATACCTTCATGTATTTTTTTTGCTTTACCGTCACTACTTCCAAGCGCTGCAAAAAGAGGTAAAAAGTGCTCCTGGGTAGGGTGATTAAATAAAGCATAGGGTGCTTCATTTAAATAGTTAAGTAACGCTTGGGTGTTTTGCGCTATTAACTTTTGCTCAACCCAATGAGTAAACTCATTAACCATTTGAACACGATTAGGTGTAGCAGGGCTTTTAAATATTTCACGTAGATTGTGACTAATACCGCCGGAGCCAATAATTAATACGTTATCGCTGCGCAGTGGTGCAAGTAACTGTCCGTATTTATACATCGCCTGAGCGCCTAAACGCGTGTTAATAGACACCTGAACAATGGGAATATTAGCTGCTGGGTACATTAAGCGCAGCGGGATCCACACACCATGATCCCACCCTTGATCTGCACTTTGCACCGTTTTAATACCCGCTTTGTAAAAGTGCTCACTAATAGTATTAGCAAGCTTAGGGTCTCCTGGTGCTGGGTATTGAATTTCATATAGGGGCTTGGGGAAGTTATAAAAGTCGTGAATAGTATGCGGCGCATCTCCTGATGTAATAACTATATCGTGCGCTTCATCAAAGTGGGCAGAAAAAACCACAATAGCACGTGGTTTACTAAGCGTTTGAGCTAATGATGTAAGAAAATCTGACGTAGCCGATTGCTGAACAGCCATCATTGGCGAGCCGTGAGATATAAATAAAGCAGGCTGAGTCATACTAAAACCTTAAACAAATAGACGTGTTATAAACACTATATAAGTTTCTAATTTGACGATAAATATGATACTTATTTATACATTATCAACAAAGTATTGTTAAAAAATGGATAAGCTCACCACCATGAAGACCTTTTTAGCCGTTGTGCAAGAAGGATCGTTTTCAAAAGCGGCCGATAAACTCGATATTTCGCCGCAGTTAGTCAGCAAATATATTTCTGCGCTGGAAGATAATCTACGCACGCGTTTATTACACCGTACAACGCGAAAAGTAAGTGTTACAGAGGCTGGAAATCAATATTATCAGCGTTGTCAGCAGGTGATTATTGATATTGAAGACATGGAAAACTCACTAAACAACTTAAGCGAAAATGTCTCGGGTGTGCTTAGTATTAGTGCGCCTATGTCGTTTGGTACTAAGCATTTAGCAGTTTTGTTGGTTGATTTTCAAAAGCAGTATCCAAATTTAAAGTTAGATTTACGGCTCACCGACCAATATGTAGATATAGTAGAGCAGGGTATTGATATTGCTCTGCGCATTGGTGTATTAAAAAACTCAACGTTGATAGCTAAAAAAATTGCACCTATACACCTAGCGGTGTTTGCATCACCCGACTATTTAGAACGCCATGGCACGCCACAAACGCTTTTAGATTTACAGTCACATAATTATTTACGCTATTCCCACAGCGAGCCCACAAAGCGATTATTTGGGGTTAATGAGCTAAAAAGCGAGCTAAAGCTTGAAAGTAACTTTGTGGCTAACAATGGTGATTTGCTACTAAATACAGCCATTGCGGGTGGTGGTATTGCTATGCAGCCAACATTTATAGCAGGGGAAGCACTGGCTCAAGGTAAAGTAGTGCGCATTTTAAAAGACTATGAACCCGAGCCGATGGGGCTTTACATGGTGTATGCAAACAGACAGTTTTTACCCAGTAAAGTACGTGCGTTTGTTGATTTTGCAAGTGGCTATTATGGCGATACACCTTACTGGGATTTAGCGTAATAAAAAGTAAACCGCCTAACAGGCATTATATAAAAGCTAAATTTTTAAAAAATTCCGTAGTAAACTTCTTAGTACTTTAAACACCTCTTGATTACTGTGTTGCTGATGCTGTAATACATCAACATTAGCCATCCAACCCATTTCTTCAAACTCAAGAGGAAGTTTAACCAGCTCACCACTTTGTACTGCATCTACAGCTACATGGTTTGGTAATAAGCACCACCCGTTACCTTGTATTGCTAGCTCGAGTAATACAAAGTAATTATCGGCATACCAAATCTCTGGGCTAATTTTTAGCTGAAAGCTACTTGTTTGCGTATTGCGAGAACGAAGAAGAAGTTGTCGATGCAGCCGAAGGCCATCCATATTTTCACATCTGATCCCCGCTAAAGGGTGCAATTTAGCAACATATAAATCAAATTTTACTGATCCAATACATTCATAGTCTAAGTAACTCGGTATATTTAATTCACTAAAAATAATACCCGTTATAGGCTTTTCGCTGTTTAGCATGTCAATTATGTCATGGCTGGATGCACTTAAAAACTCAAGCGATACGTAAGGATACTTACTTTGCAGCTTGCTAATAATACTCGCGATAGTTTTAAACGGGATCCCTTCGTCAAGTGCGATAGTGATTTCGGTTGGTGTTTTTTCGTTTAGTGCTAATGCAGAGTTTGTTAATCGCTGGTGTTGATTAAGCACGGCCTTAGCCTGGGGTAGTAACTGTTTACCGGCTTCGGTTGATTTTGGATAGCGCCCTGTGCGCTCAAATAATGTCGCATTACAGTCTATTTCTAAATTAATAATATGCTGGCTTATTACCGACTGCGCTTTACTTAAACCGCGCGCAGCAGCTGAAAACGATCCAGCTTCAACGGTAGCCACAAATGCTTGAAGCTGTTCAATACTAAACATATCGCTTTTACCGATACTAAGTAACTAACACATATCTTTATAATGAATGAAAATACAGCCATCGTCATCAACTTAAGAAGTTATTTATATATGAACACAGCAGAACGTATTTTTCAGGCACTAATATTTGAGATGATAGCATTATCTTTTGTTGTACCTGCATCATCTTATTTTGGTGGGTTTGCAACAGGAGAAATGGCAATAGTAGGTATTGGTTTATCAATCTTCGCCATGCTTTGGAATTACATTTACAACATAGTGTTTGATAAAATAGTTGGGCATAACCGAATCGAGCGAGGTTTAGTAACCCGCATTACGCATGCATGTGGCTTTGAGCTGGGTATGTTAGTAATAACGCTGCCAATACTTGCTTGGTATTTAAATATTACATGGCTAGCCGCTACAGCATTAGAAGCTGGCTTTTTAGTTTTTATACTCATATACACGTATATTTTTAATGTGTTGTACGATAAGTACCAACCTTACAAAAGATGGGTTAATAAATCGCAATGTGCTTGATATTTTTAAGTTTATAAAAGCAACGCTGTGGAGTATTGAGATCGTTTTGGCAAAAGCGCAATGGCAATAAATAACGGTAAATGTGGCTTTTAATTAAACCAATTAGCACTGCTCAATTGACTAAGTAGTGCTAATTTACTATTTGTACTATTTACCGGCTAACTGTAATGGGGGTTTACAGTAACTTTTTGCTTTATATATTTAGCCCTTTCAATATGTTCCACACGCTCTCACCACTAGGATGAAGCGCAGCATGATACCGATACGCGTAATATGTAATAGGCACGTAATAATGCTTTTGACTACCTAATAACTAAGTTTAAAAACTTCGTTTTTAAACGCCAGCAAGCTGCGCTTATACAAATGCCCAACAATCAATGTACTTACTACTAAGCGTTGCTTAAAAATAAACCACACTGACTATAACTAGGTGTGCCAAGCAAATGGCACACCTATTTTGTTATGTGGGTATGGGGGCGTTTTCTGCAATAAGCTGTTTAGATTTCAATTCACTCCAAAATTCGCTTGGTATGGTAACTTTCATTGAGGCTACATTAGCTTTAATTTGCTCTGCCGTGCGTGCGCCAGGAATAATTGAGGATACCGTTGAAGGTGCCTCTGCGAATTGCAGTGCAGCTGTTTTAATATCAATCCCATGTTTAGATGCAATGTCGCTTATTGCATTAAACTTTTGCTGCATAGGCCCAGGAATTTTAGGTGAATAATTAAAGCGGTTACGACCGGCTAAAAAACCACCATTAAGCGGAGCACCAATGACTGCTGAAACACCTCGTTTATCAAGCATAGGAAAGGTTTTATCAAGTGCCTGCTTATGATCTAAAATTGAATATTGCAGCGCTAGTAAGCAAATATCAGGGTCTGACATATCAAGCGCTTTATAAATAGCATGAGGTGTATTTACTCCAAAACCCCAGCCTTTAATTATTCCTTCATCACGCATTTTAGTTAACTCAGGAATAGCCCCTTTTGCAGCCTGATCAAAATACTTAAGCCAATCATCTCCCATATCACTATTTTGCGGTGATAAATCGTGAATATAAACAATATCAAGTGAGGCGACACCAATACGATGTAACGTGTCTTCTATTGAACGACGCGTACCTGATGCAGAGTAATCATATTTATAATGAAAAGGTGAGTGATCAGCCCAATGCCAACTATTTTCTAGAGGCTCTGCTGAAGGGGTAAGAAGGCGACCTACTTTTGAGGATAAAACATAATCTTCACGCTTTTTGTTTCGAAGTAAATCACCGAAGCGCCTTTCACTTAAACTCAAGCCGTAAAAAGGTGACGTATCAAAATGACGAATACCAGAATCCCATGCTGCATTTAGCATTGTTAAAATTTCTGCATCGCTTGATATAGTATTAAAGCCATTCCCAGCGGCAAGACCGCCTAAGCCCATTCTTGATTCAGGCCGGTAATGCTTAGCGTTAGTAACATCGTTTGTGGGCAGAGCAGCGCTTTTATCTATTGATCCTTTAGTTTGCATAACACTGCCGTTAGACATTTTTACTTTTAATTGTTCAGCCAAAGCTGAAGCACTAAAAATAGAGCCTAAACTTAAAGCAGCGCCTGCTTTAATAAAATTTCTGCGAGATACCATGTAACTATTCTCCTTGAGTAAGGTTAAATATCTACGCTATAAACTAGTATAAATACCAACCAAACTCAAGCGAGAGGAAAGCAATAAATACCAATGGATTCAATAAGATGGTTAAATTAACAAACGCTGAACGCGCACTTGAATTAACATTTTAGAATGATTATTTTCTTTACTCGTACAGTACTTTAATATGCACAAAATAGTGCACTTTAATAGCTTGATAAAAAAGCAAACTTCCAAATTGGTGCACGCCTTAATACTCATTTACACAACATAAAAATGGTTACATTTATTCAAGTGTAAAAATTAGTAAACAAAACCGGAATACATAAAAAGAGTAAATACCAAAGCTTAGTTAATCTCTCTAGCAAAGCGATTGCGGTAACGCTTAGTTAATTTAACCGAACGTAGCTGGTCGCTAATTAAAGTAAATATTGGTGAAGCGTTTGTTTTTACAGGTTTGCCTTGGCCTAAACGGCGTATTTGCCTTTTTACCAGTGCCATAGTGGCAAGCCCTGCAAGGGTTTTATCTTGCCAAGTAACACTGGGTAATACGGCTAGTTGCAGTGGCTCATTTTGCCATTTGTTTGGTAAATTTGGTTGGTATGCAAGCGCAGTGGCAATACCCACGAGGGCCACTCCACTTTCAATCACGTTGTTGGCAATAGATAAGCGACTAATGCCGCCGGTGGTCATTATTGGGATTGATGAGCGGTGGCTAATCGCTTTTGCAAACTCTAAAAAGTATGCTTCGCGGGCAAGTGTGCGTTCGTCACCTGTTTTACCTTGCATGGCAGGGGCTTCGTAGCTACCACCCGAAAGCTCTACAAAATCAACATTGAGTTCATTCAATAAATCCACTACAACTTGCGCGTCACTGGGTTCGAACCCACCACGTTGAAAATCTGCAGAGTTTAACTTTACTGAAACCGAAAAGGTCGGGGAACAAACCGCTTTAATACTGCGGGTTATTTCGAGAAGTAAACGGGCTCTATTTTGTAAACTTCCCCCCCATTTATCGTCGCGCTTATTGGTAAGTGGCGATAAAAACTGGGCAAGTAAATAGCCATGCGCTGCATGTATTTGTACGCCATTAAAACCGGCTTTTTCGGCTTGTAGTGCAGTTTGTGTAAAGCGGGTAATAACATCGTCAATGTCGGTTTGCGTCATTGCCTTTGGTACGCCAAATAAGTGCGAGTGCTTACCCATATTAAGTGCAATACTTGACGCTGATAGAGCCTTTCCACCCATTTTTTTAAATACTTGCCTACCAGGGTGATTAATTTGCATCACCACTTTGCAATTATTTTGCTTTGATAAACGAGCAAGCTCGGCAAAGGCAGTAATATCGGTACTTTGCTCAAGCACAAGGCCACCAGGGCCTGTCATCGCTAAATGATCAACCATTACATTGCCAGTAATAATTAGCCCTGTACCGCCTTTAGCCCATGCGCTATAAACGTTTTTAAGTGCTTGGGAGGGTGTTTGGTCCTCTTGTGCTAGGTTTTCTTCCATAGCGGCTTTGGCAATACGATTTTTTAATACTAAACCACTTGGCAAGGTAAAGGAGGTAAACACAGGGTTGCGCATAATTATTGGCTAATTAAATTGACATTAAAACAACTATAACCTTAAAGTTAGCTTGAAGGTCAACCTACTAAGTTTATGTAAAGTGGAGTTATTATTAGTTATGAAAATAGGCGAACTTGCAAAACTTACCAATATACCCGCCAGTACTATTCGCTTTTACGAAAGCAAAGGGTTACTAAAACCGAGTATTCGCAATAACAATGGTTACAGGCAATACACATTAGGCAGTGTAGATGAGTTAAAACGCATTAAGTTTTCACAAAGTTTAGGGTTTTCAATCGATGAAATTACAACGCTAAAAAAATCTAATGATGAGCTAAACCATACCGTTATTATTGAGCGTTTAGAGAAAAAACAAAAAGAGGCTGATGAGCTCATTGCACAAGTTAAACGTAAATCAGAGCGTTTAAGTTCTTTAATCTATTTGCTAAATAGTCATTGGCTAAAAGGGCAATGTCTACCTGATAGTACTTTACGTGAATTATTAGATCAGTCAGATTATTGACTACCATAAAATTATAGAACAGATTACATCTGATGATTTATAGATGCCTTGAGGCAAAAAAGTGATTGAAGTAATACTTGAACAAGATGCTACAACAAATGACTTGTTGATAAGTTTCACGAATAAATATGACAAAGTATGTTTTATAGATCACATGCATGTATTCAAAAATCAAAGATACACTCTCGCTTGCCTCGATATTTATGATCAGGCGGGAACAAAAATACCAAGAATAAAATATTTAAAGCTACGCGCATCTAAATTTCCTGACGATTACCTAAAACTTGAACCAGGACAAATTTATTTAACATCGCTTGATTTAAATAAGCATTTCAAGATTGAAAGTAATGAAATAATTGTTCAATACAATTGTTGTAACAGCTCTCCTATTTCAGAAGAGCATCAGAAAATTAGTTCAAACAAACTAACGATGAAGATATGATTTTATAGCATGTCCATTGTAATTTGAATTAACGTTAAAAATTATCCTTAATGTTAAAGTGATGAATAAAAATATCACTTTAACTTTTTAATACCAATTAACACACAGATGGCGCCGCCAATAATACCCGCCCATGCTTCTATTGGTGTATCACCACTAAATGCGCGGCTTAACTGCGAAGCCGCCGCATCATAAACGTCATATCCCCACATAATTAAAGCGATACCTATAACTATTAAAACAATACCTATAATCTTATTATTCATAAACACCTCTGGTTTCTAACGTACATTATTTAACATACTTAATTGAAAACACTTAATAAATCTAATCAAGCTCTAGCTGCGCACGTTCAACGCTCTCACTAGGTAACTCTTTTTGTACCGATACACCAAGCTCTTTAAACTCTGATGCTTGTTTAATTAAATTACCTTTACCGCGGTATAATTGCGAGAACGCTTTGTCGTAACTTTCTTTCGCTTTATCAAGCTGCTTACCAACGCCTTCCATACTTAATAAAAAACCATTGAGCTTGTTATAAAAACGCTCAGCCCGATTTGCCAGCTCTTTTGAGTATTTGGTTTGCTCTTCAAAACGCCAAAGCTGTTTAACAATATTTAAACTAGTAAGCAGGGTAGTAGGTGTAGCTACCAGTATATTTTTTTCGATTGCTTGTTGGTAAATATCACTTTGATATTTAAGTGCTTCTACAAAAGCTGATTCTATTGGTACAAACATAACCACAACTTCAGGCGAATTAAGCCCTGGTAAACGGTCGTACGATTTACTCGCAAGCTCATTAATACGTGCTGTAACGGCGTTTACATGCTCTTTAATTGCTTGATTAGCATCTAGCTCATTTTCAGCGTTCACATAGCGTGTATAAGCATTTAATGATGTTTTAGCATCAATGACTAAGTGGCGGCCTTGTGGTAAGTAAACAACTACATCAGGGCGTAAGCGGCCATCTTCAGTGTTAAACGACACTTCGCGCTTATAATCAACGCCAGCACGTAAGCCAGCGCTATCTAAGACGTTTTCGAGCATGAGTTCGCCCCAATTACCTTGGGTTTTCTTTTGCCCTTGTAACGCGTTGCTGAGCTTGTCGGCTTGATCTGTTATAGCTTGGCTTTTAGCTTGCAAATGCAATAGCTCGGTTTTAAGCGCGGTTCGTTGTTTTATGTCTTCAACATGTATTGATTCCATTTTTTCTCTAAAGCCTTTTAACTCGCCTTGAACCGGTTTTAATAATTGTTCAATGCTTTCTTGATTTAAGGTTTTAAAGCTTTGTGATTTTTCTTCTAGAATCTTATTGGCTAGGTTTTCAAATTCTTTTTTGAGCATATTTTTACTTTGCTCAATTTGCGCGAGTTGCTCGGTAAAGCTTTGTTGTTTTTGCTCGAGGGTAGTGCGCATATTATTATATTCAACATCGCGTTGATTATATTGCTCACGAAGCGCTGCAAGCTCGCCTTCGGCTTTACGCCAAAAGTGATTGTATTGAATGCTTTGTTTTTCTTGTTCGCTAAAACGCGTTTTAAAATGCTGGGCTTCATCGCGCTGTTCTTGGTGAGTATGTTCTAGCAGTTCGTGATCTTCTTGCAAGGCACTATATTGCAGCTCTTTATTATCAAATTGATTTTGTAATAGGGAAAGCTGTTGCTGCTGTTCGCTTATTTGTAGATGTAGCTTTTTGCGAAGCTGTGTTGATACAACGCCGTAAAATACAACGCCTAACGCAACACCAGCACCGGCGCTTAGCCAATCAATATTAGTGAGTACTTGAGTGAGCATAAAATAAACTTATAAAATTTAGAGACATGCCATCATAACCAATAACACGCAATAGAAGTAGGGGAGCAAAGAAATTACAGACATAAAAAAACCAGCTCAAAATAAGCTGGTCAAATATTACTAAATTAAGTAATCAAAGGGAAAATCAACATGTGCCCGAGTAAGCTGCAACTTAAATACATAATCACCAAAATAACTAATATTACTGGGTGAGGCTATATAACAACAGGCATTAGAGTAGACCGGAAAACAAAATAATTAATTCAAATTAATTTACGAAAGATCATTTATTTTTATTCGGGTTGATTTAAACAAATCAAATTATGCGCATAAAAAAAGCCAGTTCAAAATGAACTGGCTTAATCATTACTAAAATTAGTAATCAAATAGGGGGAAATCAACATAAAACCTGTATTAACTGCAATTAATCAACAAGCATAATAGTAGACGCCGCTCTTTGAATTAAGTTCATAAAAAGATCAAAACTTTTAAAATAAAATTGAATGCTAAATTTAGGCATAAAAAAAGCCAACTCAAAATGGGCTGGCTCAATCATTACTAAAATTAGTAACTAAATGGGGGGAATCAACATGAAAACTTGTATTAACTGCAATTAATCAACAAGCATAATAGTAGACGTCCGTTTTTTAATTAAGTTCATAAAAAAGTAAAAACTTTTAAAATAAGTGCCGAACGCTAAATTTTAGGCATAAAAAAAGCCAACTCAAAATGGGCTGGCTTAATCATTACTAAAATTAGTAACTAAATGGGGAATCAACATGATGCTTGTGCTAACTGCAATTAACCAACAAGCATAATAGTAGACGTCCGCTTTTTAATTAAGTTCATAAAAAGATCAAAACTTTTTAAATCAATTTAGTTTTTAATTAGCGATAACATTTGTTGTTCATCAAACTTTGTAAAGCTCATTGATTTATCAGTAAATAACGCATCTACAAGGGCCTGTTTGTCTTGTTGCATTTTAAATACTTTTTGCTCTATTGAATTACTCATTATGAGCTTATACACAAATACAGGGTTAGTTTGGCCAATACGGTAAGCTCTATCAGTCGCTTGTTTTTCTACAGCAGGGTTCCACCATGGATCAAAGTGAATAACTGTATCGGCTTGTGTAAGGTTAAGGCCTGTACCGCCAGCTTTTAAGCTAATTAAAAACACTGATGTTTTACCACTGGTAAACTCGTCGATTACTTTATCGCGGTGGCGCGTTTGGCCTGTAAGCATACTAAAGTTAATGTTTATTTCTTCGAGGCGTTGGGCTATTAAATCAAGTGCCGATGTGAACTGACTAAATATAATAATTTTACGACCGAGACTTAACATAAGCGGTAAGTGTGTTGTTAACCATTCAAGCTTAGCAGAGCCTGCTTGAGTGTCTGGATCTATTAATTTAGGGTGGCAACAAATTTGCCTTAACTTTAAAAGTGCCTCTAAAAATGCAAGTTTACTTTTTTGTGCGCCTTGTTCGGCAAATAAGTCTATTAGCTTCTCTTCTAATGAACGTGTAATACCTTGATACATTTCTTTTTGCTTAGGCTCAAACTCAAACTCTTTAGTTAGCTCTGTTTTTTCAGGCAGCTCTTGCGCTACTTGTGCTTTAGTGCGGCGCATTATAAAAGGCATAATTAACGCTTTTAACTGCTCAGCTCTCTCCATATCAGCTTCACGCTCAATAGGCGTTTGAAAGTGCTGCTTAAAGTGGGCTTGAGACCCAAGTAACGATGGCATAGCAAAATCGAGTAACGATTTAAGCTCAAGTAAATTATTCTCGATTGGAGTACCACTTAAACAAAGTTTAAAGTCGGCATTTAAGCGTTTAACTAATCGCGAAACCTGTGCGGTATCGTTTTTAATGTATTGTGCTTCGTCGAGGATTATATTTTCAAAATATAATGGCGAATAATATGCAATATCACGCTTTAAAAGTGGATATGTAGTAAGTATACACTGCGCTTGCGCTAAGTGCTGTAAAGGATCGTTACGATTTGAACCAAAAATAGTGGTGACTTTTAAGCTTTTAGCAAACTTAATAATTTCGTTTTCCCAGTTACTCACCAAACTAGTTGGACACACTATAAGTGTAGGGCCTGCTTGCGGGCGGTTAAATGTACTGGCTAAAAATGCAATAACTTGCAAGGTTTTACCCAGGCCCATGTCATCAGCTAAAATACCACCTAATTGGTGACGTTTTAAAAAGCTAAGCCAGTCAACACCTTGCTGTTGGTACTCACGAAGTGTTACTGAGTCATTTAAGCCATGTAATGAAACCTTAGTAATTGCTTTATCGGGACTATTTAGCTCTTGTAAGTATAGCTCTAATGAATCGTCGTGAAGCTCTACGTTTATAGCAGTGTGCTTTACTAATTCAGGTAAATACGAAAGCGGAATATTAAATTCGTCTCGTGTTTTTACAAATTCAAAACGCTCTTTAAATTCATTTAATAAGTTAATTGCTGACTTATTGATAACCCCAAATTCACGACCAAGCGGATAGTAGTAAAATAGTTCACTTTGGCGATTTAATGACTGATATAGCGGGTCAGTATTAGTAAACAACAGCGATGCTTTAGCATCACATAGCAATACTTTGCAGTGCATTTGATGCCCTGCTGCGCGGTGTACATGTAAACTAACTTCACACTGCGGATTAGGACTCGTTACTTTACTTACACTTACTTGCCAACCACGTTGCTTAAAGCCAGGGAATACTTCGTATATTAGCCAATGCAAATGGATTGAAGACTGCTTTGTAAATACCAGTTCACTTTGTAAACCCCCTTTACAAAATTCAAATCCTAAGTTAATTAGTTCGTTAGTTACAGTATTTTCAAATGCACTATTAATCGTACTTGCAGGTGCTGCACCTGCTAAATAGTTTTTATTTTTATACTTAAATAACAACGAAAGAGATAAACCTTGATCGCCCATAGTTACTTTTAAAACAGCATTACTAGAGATTTTAGGCAATGTTGGCTGTAAATTAGTAGGGTGGGGTATTACACCTGCACCAAAGTTATCGGCAAGCTGCTTGTATATTCTATCAAAATTAGCGTCATGCAAAGCAGGCATAGTTTGTAAATGTGCTATTTCGTCTGCACTCAATGGGGTGCGAAGACGGCCCGCTTTTAAATGATCTAAATCGAGGTAAGTAGGTGGTGTTGTTTTTAATAAAGCCCAGTTTTGTGTTTGCTCAAGCTTAATAACTAATTGTGAGAGATCTTTATCTTGCTCCCAACTAAAACTTAATGCTTGGCCAGATTGCGCTTTAATTGGTACTCGAGAACGCTGGAAAAACAGGCGTTCTGTAGCTATCAACTGTTGTAAGGCACTAAAACCCCACTGGCCTTTTAGCTCAATACTTCCCACTGCATTTTGTGAGCGTATCCAACTAAATAATCTAAAATCACTTTCGAGTAAGTCACTCGGCGTTACAAAACTATTTAACTGCTGCTCAGTCAGGTTTCGACCTAGCGTGTAATTCTTTTTAGTCTCAACATTCGCTATTTTAGGTGTTAAGAATACTTTGTTATTTTCAATATCTAATACAAATAATAATACTTGCGATGGCGTGTTTTGATCACCACTTTTAAGTGCGCTTAATTCGCTAAACCAATCATTAATAAAATAATCTTCGCCATATTCACCAGAGTGCTCTATTTTGAGCTTAAATAAAATAGCAGCTAAGTGTCGGCATTTAGTTTTTGCATTACACGTACAATGCGTATCAACAGAATAGCCAGTTGGTACTTTACTGATCTCAATACGTTGGTTAAACGATGATCCATTATCCACTTGTACAGTAGAGTCGACTACAGAAAAATTAGGGGTGTGTTCTAGCCAAGTGATTTGACCTTTCTTGTAATATTCTTTGCCTTTATCTAAAACATTTTCACGGAAAAGCTTTTTGATAAAGCGTTCAGACAGAGGAAACTGGGTAGCCTGCTCATTTTTAATTTCTTCAAAAATAGCCATTAAATCATTTTTTGATAAGTTAGCAGACATGTCACTCTAAGCATTAAATTTTAAAAATAATCCTGCCAGTATATGCCTTATATGCTCTGAGCTAAAGCACTATTAACAAGATATAAACTGGTTGGAGCTGATAACTTAGTAAAAAATCGGTTTGTAAGTAAAAATAAGCATCCAATTTTACAAAATAATATTTAAAACAACTGCAATGGTAGAAGTTACATATAGTTAGAAACATAAAAGTAGGCATTACAGATCACGATTTTACTAACAATAATAATAAATGAAGGAATGTAGCTAAAAAGAGGAGATTAGTTAGTAAAAAAGTGATCTTGAAGAAGGAATATGATTATTTAAAGAGGAAATAGGCTAGTAAAGATCAGATTTTTACTAACAAAACAATCTGCCAGATCACTATTTAACTAAGTAAATATGCCTGACAGATCATTATTTAACTAACTAATTAAAGGCACTTAATAACTTAGTTAATTGCTCTAAGCGCTTGTCTGTCATTACTTTATTATCAATTTTGATAGAGACATCACCGCTTTTTAAATTGCGTTGTACCGATATGAAGTTATTTTCTAGTACAGCTTCGCGCTTAACAGCTACTTGTGGCTCTGAAGTTAGGCATCTAGTGATCGCCATTGCACGCTTGTCGTCGCTTGTAATCGCATTTAACTCTTCATCACTAGCAAGGGCACTAACAAGTTGATTAAACGCCTCTTCGTCTCGCTCCTTTGCGCTAACAAGCTTTTTAGCGACTTCGCGACCTACGTGATTAGCAGTAGGGTAAAGCGCAATGACATCAGCAGGAATTTGCTCATAAGCTTTAATTGCATCTGCAATTGCAGTATGCGATACACCTTCTACCGCGGCAATCTCTCTGTAAGATCCTTTATTACCTTGCTCAATAAGCTCATTTTTAGTTTGTTGGTATGCTTGGCCAAGCTCCCATAAACTAGGAGCAATGTATTGATCTGAAGATACCGCTAAAATTTTTGCATCTTGATCAGTAAAATCGCTTGAACTAAGTACTAAATAATCTGCGTTACCTAAAATACAGGCCATACGACGACGTGAACCTGCCAGAACTAAACTTTTGTCACCTTGATCCCAAAGTAGGGCAGGATGTTGATTTCGACCATCCTCACGAATTGCAGGAAGAATGTCTGATACTGACTTTTCGTTTAGAAGTGCCTGTACACGACGATTTTTGCCATATACACCAGTGGTAGATTCAATATCAGCATGTGCGATCACTTTACAAACAAGCGTAATTTGACGAGCGGGGTCACTCGGTGCAGGCATTCTAATTACATCGCCAGCATTGGCTTGTTCTAGTAATGCATCAAGACTACTGCTGCCTACAGCAGTTGCAAATGGATCTAAGCGGGTGTCATTTTTACGTTTTTTAGCCATTTTTATTTAACATCCTTACTTAGGGGTATTGAGTGTTGATTGAGTTGACTGCCAATTTGAACGAATAAGCATTTCTAGCTCATCGACCACATCTTTAATATTTTCTTGAGCGCGCATTAATGACTCACGACTTGCTAAGCTGTCTGATGCTTTTTGATCAAAAATAGTGTTGAAAGACGATGAACTAGCGGTAATCGCGGAGCTGTGATTGATTGGGTAGCTCATTACTTGGCGACCAAATGCACTACGAACATCTTTGACGATATCGCGCTGTGAGTGATTACCTTTCACATAGTTGGTCACTAAAAATTGCATAAAGTCCCAGCCCTCATGGCCAAGTGCTGCAACTGTATGGTAAATCTCACCTAGTCGTTTTAAATATTTGTTATTAGCATCAAAATCTACAGCTTCCGGATGAACAGGAATAAGCATCGCCGTAGAGGCCATTAATGCATTATAAAACATGAAGTTAAGGGTAGGTGCTGTATCAATTAAGATAATATCAAACTCGTCTTTAACGGGATCAATTACTTTCTCAAGTAACTTGTGGTAATGGCGAGTTTGCTCATAATTTGAGGTATCTTTGAGCAATGTTGCCGTTTCGTGCTCAAAGTAAAAGTCATCCATACCCGATGGTAATACACGAATATTTGGGATATGCGTTGGTAAAAATGAGTTAGACACAAATTCAGGCCATGTTTCACCCTCGTCTAAATCTATGCAATCACGCATTAAATCACCAACAGTAATCGGGTCGTGCTCACTTGAAGGAAAAAAGCTTGAAGAAGAGCCTTGTGGGTCTAAATCTATAATACCAATGCGATAACGTTTAATATTTGTAGTTGCAAGCGCTGCCGCTATATTAACCATACTGGTAGTTTTACCGCAGCCGCCTTTGAGAGAATTAATTACAATAACTTGCAGTTTGTCATCACCAGTACGATGATCTGGTTTAATGTCCATAATATCGGCCATAGCAAAAATATTTACTAATGTGTAAGCATAGTGACCGTTAGCACCGCGTTTTATGTTTAAATCATCGAAGTCACCATTATCATGACGTCTTTTTAAAGTACGATTATTACAACCTAATAAATCAGCAGCTGCTTTTTGTGTATACGTTCTTAATTCTTTTTCTTCTGATTTAAGATGGGCACGGTAGTGCTGAATACGTCCTTCTAATGATTTTTCAGCAACTTCAGCTGTGGCTTTCAAAAGCCGATAGGTACTTAATGCGTTATTGTTGATAGACATACTTTCTTCCTCAAAGTTAGGCAGTTAGTATAATGTCCATTCAAATAGCTGTAAACAACTATTTAAGACGACATGCATTTTAAAAACAAGACATCTAAAAATATTTTTACACCTTTAATATTGCTTAGTATAAATAAAGAAGTTTAAAGGTGGTTAAATATATAAGGTAATAAAGGTTAAGGGTGTAAAATTAGCACATAAAATTATGATTTATATGAATAATGTTTAAAAAAGCAGATCAGGTTTATACTTGGTTAAGATCAGATCTTTATCTACCTGCGGATCAGCTTTTTACTAAGGTCTATTTTAAATATAGAGTTATGCACAGGTTACGCATGAAGTTATGAACAAAAAGAGCCCTGCAGATCAGTTTTTTACTAAGTAAATTATAAAGTTATACACTAGTCGCAACATAAAAATACGCTTTTAATTAGTATAGATCTGATCTGTACTTGGTACAGATCAGATCTATTCTAACTCGATAAGGCTTTATCCACAGGGGAATATATTTTTTGGTGTATTTGTCGTGCTTAATTTTAAAATTAAGCCATTGTAATGGACAAAATAACAGCTGAGTTAGTAAAAATTAGATTTGTGATAGTCCAGTTAGTATAAATATGATCTGAAATCGTAAGTAATGTACATCACTTAGTATAATAGTGATCCAAACGTTTTATTTAAAGTCAGATCACTTTTATACTAACTTAAACATTTAACTTTTGTTGCTTAATGTGTTGTTATTAGCTGTCGCAATAAAAATGGAAATAAGAACAATGAGCCGAAAGGTCAACATCTCGGTAGATAACTTGCCCGATACACTTAGGGGCCAAATCCACGGGGTGGAAAGTGCAATAGATAACGAAAGTTTAGCACTATTTACAGACAACAAAGACGTGCGAATTTCTATTGAAAATGCAGCACATGGATTACGTGCATATTCAAACACGTTTAATCACTATGATTTGTGGGGACGCTTTGTTCGCTCGGGCTATAAAAAATTGCCACTTGAAGAAGCGCCTAAAAAAACAATTATTACGCGTAAAATATCTGAAAAAGTAGATGGTATTTTGTACGATGGCGAAATAAAAATAACGCCAGCTGTTGTAAGTACACGCAAAGATGGCGAAGATGTTGAATACCTTGTTTGGCCATCAGATAGAGAAGAAAAAGTAGAGCGAGCACTTATTCGTTTAGCTTCTAAAGGCAAAATAGTTAAAATTAATTTTAAATCCGGTATTCAATACGCGGTTGTTTTTTCTATGAACGAATTAGCACAAGAGCTCAAAGCGGTAGGGCAGTCAATGCCATATCCTGCAATAAAAGAGTCACTTGAAGCATTGCAAGGTTCTAAACTTTCATTTAAATATTCGGCAACAGATACTAAAAATTCTGATATAGATGATTCGTTTTACGAGTCAAACATGAACTTTTTATCGTCACTGCATTTTAGTGGCAAAAAAGGTCAGGGTGGCAATGTAAAATGCGTCGCCTGTTTAAATGCATTTGTTCATAACATGATTGATAACCTTGAATACAAAGGGTATTACTTTAATAGCGCACAAGAATTAAAACGTGGATTATCGCGTTGGATGATGCTTCGTTTGTATCACCTTTGGCGTTATGCAGCACCAGGTAAAACGTACCATTTTAGATTACTTTCTATTATGGAAAAATACGGATCTATTTATTCAACTGATGATATTACCGAAAATAAATTAAAAGCACTTCGTCGTGATATGACCACCACAATGAAAGATTTGATTGAAAAAGGTGCAATATCAGAATACAGCATTACAAACGTTAAAGATGACAAAACCGGTAACATTATCGATTACACATACGAAATGCACCCGTCTGATCAGTTTTGCGATGAAATACTTACATTGAACAAACACAATAAACGCATTGAAATCCAAGGCGGTAAACGCATTGTTGAAAATGCCGTGCTGATTGATGAAGATAAAATTGAAGAAATAGTAGAAAAATAATAACCGTTATTTTAAATACTGTACGCATAACTAAAAAGGCCACACTATGTGGCCTTTTTAACATAATGACTACCGCTCAACCTGTTCTAAATATAACCTATCAACCAAAAAATCATACTCGCGCTTACGAGGGTGAGTTTCGGGTTTTTGATAATCAGGTAATATACCTAATTTTACGTCTGGTTCTGGATTAATCAGAATAAAGGGTAATGCAGCACTCACATGATAGCGATTTTGCGCCGTATATCTCACATTTACCTGTGGACTCACTCGAGTAGGGCGGCGAATTCTAAGTTTTTCCTTTTCGCCTAAACTAGCAACCCGTAATTGTTCTTGAGCTACAAGTGATTGCCATTTTTGTTGATCTATCATTCTTGGATTTCGATAACTGGCCGATTTGTCGAGCATTTCGAGAGCCATTTTTTTAGTCAGCGTTTTAGTTGCGTGTTTGTGCATCCAAGTAAACCTAACCGAAAATGGCGATTCGCTTTCACTATGAATTTTACGATACGCAGCAAGCGTTATTAAATTTGGTATAGCATTGTGAACTGCTTCAAATCGAGCATCGTTGCTATCAATAGCTAAAATACATTCTTTAAACGTAGCTTTAGCTTTATTTACTTGAGCTATACGATTATTTAAAGCTTGTTTATCTGCATTTTTAATAACGAGCAAACCAGGGTGCCTTTTTAAAACACGACTGCTTAATCCTGATTTTTTATACATGTCTGAAAAAGAGTTTAGGATTGATTTTTGAGCAGGTACTCCAGTGATTTTAGAAACAAGTATAGATTCTGGAACTTTACTCTCATCGAAACTACTTACATCAGGTAATTGATAATATTCCGCTTTGGAGAATTCACACTCTTTTAGTTCTTCAATCAACCTCAAAGTTAATTCGTTCATTAAATCAAACTGACTTCTAATTTGTACTTTAGTTACCATTACACACCTCAAAGAACACATCTTACTAGTCTTATATTATTACATGCACTTTGCTTTGTCTAAATTAATAATTAACAGCACTCGGTGATTATACTTACATTATAATTAAAATAAGTATGATGTGTTCTTTATAGTGAGAATATATATACTAAGAAAGATTGAAACTCCTTACTAATTTATATGACATTGGAGTATTTACTTTATCGTATATAAAAAGGCTAATACGCCAAGTACTAGATTATCTACGTAGTAGGTGATAAAACTAAGTTTAGAAAAATGAGTTAAGCGGAGTTATATAATTTTCATATATTTATCTAACAGTCTTAGTATTTATAATTACTGACTCATATTACACCGTGTTGGCAGTACGGTGATCAGCCTAAAGGTTACAATGACTACAAATGCTTTTTGATATCAGTTCCTCTTTAAGGATACTTCAAGCAGTAGGGGCTTTAATCATGATGAATTGTAAATTAGCACTATCACTTTGAAGAGAAAACTTAATGGCCTACCACACCTTTAAGTTGTGGCACTTATGAATATAGTCCTGCATACGAGTGCTATACAAGACTATGCGTCTAGGATTTAAAGCGCAGATAAATGATTACTGCAAATGCTCATATCATACATTAAGGTCTGCACATAGCACTTGATAGCTATTAATTAATTATCCGCGTAAAGTTAAGATTACAGAAGTTGTCATTTAAGTATGATGTGTTCCTAGCTAAATTACGTATAACATACCCTTATGTACTATTTATTCTCAATGCGTTAAAATTGTAAATAGTTAGCTCTAAACGCATGTATTTAAACACTTTAGTTTCTTCGAAATAAAACTAAAGTGTATGTTATATAACCACCTAGGTTAAGTAAGATTACTTTTATACTTAACTCATAACTAAATAATTGGAAAATAGTGAATTTAGTCCTTGAACATAGGGGCCTGCATACGTTAATTTCTTCTTATCAGGTAATGTAGGAATGAGGAAAAATTATGCAATCGTGGAACCCAAATAGCTGGAGAGAGCTGCCAATACTGCAGCAGCCACAGTACCCGGATCAAGAAATACTTAAATCAGTAGAAAGCCAATTAAAAACGGCACCGCCTTTAGTTTTTGCTGAAGAAACAAGAAGCCTATTCAAACAGCTTGAAGATGTGTGCGAAGGTCGAGCTTTTTTACTTCAAGGTGGTGACTGTGCAGAATCATTTAGCGATTTTAATGCCGCTAACATTCGCGATACATTCAAAACAATCTTACAGATGGCTGTTGTATTAACTTACGGCGGTAAATGCCCTGTAGTTAAAATAGCGCGCATGGCTGGTCAATACGCTAAACCTCGTTCAGCAGACTTAGAAACAATTAATGGCGTGTCTTTACCATCTTACCGTGGCGACATTATTAATAATATCGAGTTTACAGAAGAAGCACGTATACCCGATCCACAACGCTTAATGACTGCATACCATCATAGTGCCGCTACGTTAAACTTATTACGTGCTTTTGCACAAGGTGGCCTTGCCGATCTTCACCAGGTAAATCGTTGGAACATGGGCTTTGTTGCTGCAAATCCACTTAAAGAAAAATACCAACAACTTGCTGATAAAATTCAAGACGCACTAGAGTTTATGGAAGTGTGCGGAATTAACTCTACAATTGCGCCAAGCTTAAAAGAAACCGATTTATACACTTCTCACGAAGCGTTACTACTTGGTTACGAAGAGGCGCTTACTCGTCGCGACCACTTATCTGGTGATTGGTACGATTGTTCTGCTCACTTTGTTTGGATTGGTGAACGTACTCGTCAACTAGACCATGCACATATTGAATTTTTTAAAGGCATTAAAAACCCAATTGGTGTTAAAGTTGGCCCAGGTATGGACCCAGATGACCTAATTCGTTTAATTGATGCATTAAACCCAGATAACATTCCTGGTCGTTTAACGCTAATTACGCGTATGGGTGCAGATATACTTCCTGAAAAACTTCCAGCACTAGTAAGAAGAGTTCAACAAGAAGGCCGTAAAGTAATTTGGAGCTCAGATCCAATGCACGGTAACACTGAAAAAGCGACATCAGGTTACAAAACACGTAACTTCGACAATATTATGCGCGAGATTAGTCAATTCTTCGCTGTACACAAAGCTGAAGGTTCATACGCAGGTGGTGTTCACCTAGAAATGACAGGCCAGCACGTTACAGAGTGTACTGGCGGTGCTTACGGTTTATCTGACGATGACCTAGCACAGCGTTACAAAACGCAGTGTGATCCACGCCTTAATGCCGACCAAGTATTAGAGTTAGGCTTTTTAGTAGCTGATTTACTAAAAGACGCACGTAAATAATATTTATTGATACTAAAAAAACCGCTTAGTTGCGGTTTTTTTGTTTTTAATTTTATTAGTAAGTTAGTACTTACGTCGCTCCAAGTCTGTTTCTATCAATATTTTTGCAGATATTTCTTCAACAGAATGATGCGTAGAATTAAAGTAAGCAATTTTATGACGCTTATACAACATTTCCACTTCGCGAACCTCAATACGACACTGTTTAATTGAAGCATACTTAGAGTTCGCCATACGTCGATGCCTAATAGCCGCAAGTCTCTCAGGGTCAATCGTCAGTCCAAATAACTTATGTTTGTAAGGGACTAAACATTTAGGCAAACCTTCATTATCTAAATCTTCTTCTGTAATAGGGTAGTTAGCCGCTTTGATGCCGTACTGCAGTGCTAAGTATAAGCTTGTGGGTGTTTTACCACTTCTGCTAACACCAATTAAAATGATGTCTGCTTCAGAAAAGTTTTTAATATTTCCGCCATCATCATTCATAAGTGCATAGTTAACCGCATCAATTCTAAAATCATAACTTTTTTCGTGGATAGAATGCGTACGATGCATTTTAGGAACTGGGGCTACATTGAGTTCTTTTTCTATTTTTTCGCTATATGTAGTTAAAAAGTCATACGTGACTGCATCAGCCGATTTTATAATTTCACTTAAATTGTGGTTAACAAAAGTAAAAAAAACAAATGGCTTTTCGCCTGTTTTTGCAGCGGTTGCATTAATTAATGCTTTAATTTCGTGCGCTTTCTCTTCAGTTTCTACAAATGGAATTGTTTTATGATTAAAATCGATAGGAAACAACGACAAAGTCGCATGCCCAAATACCTCTGAAGTAATAGCGGTTCCATCTGATATATAAAAAGCAGTTCTCATAATTAACCTTTTTATTGCGTTTAAATCCCTAAAATGGGTTTCTCACGGTTTACGTGAGGACTATTGCCAGTGTAGAATGATGATGACCTTTATAAAAGGTTTTCTTTCTTAACTCTCACAGTTAGACCTACAATTTGTTTTTTTTGGAGAAAGATCCGTGCAAGAATACGTTCTCTGGTATCAAGAGCTTGGTATGCAAGATGTTCCTCGAGTTGGCGGTAAAAACGCTTCACTTGGCGAAATGATTTCAAACCTAGCAAACGCTGGTGTACAAGTACCGGGTGGTTTCGCAACTACCGCAGATGCTTTTAATGAGTTTTTAGATCAATCAGGACTCACAGCAAAAATTCACAACATTCTAGATACACTCGATGTTGATGATGTAAATACACTCGCTAAAGTCGGTGCCGACATCCGCCAATGGATAATCGACACACCATTCCAACCAAACCTAGATCAAGCCATTCGCGACGCATATAGCCAACTTCATGGCGATACTGCAGCAGATGTATCATTCGCAGTACGTTCATCAGCTACCGCTGAAGATATGCCAGATGCATCATTCGCAGGCCAGCAAGAAACTTTCCTTAACGTTGTTGGTATCGATTCAGTCATGGTCGCTATTAAACACGTATTTGCTTCATTATTTAACGACCGTGCAATCTCATATCGAGTTCACCAAGGTTACGATCACCGTGGTGTGGCCCTATCAGCGGGTATTCAGCGCATGGTACGTTCAGATAAGTCAGCATCTGGCGTAATGTTTAGCATTGATACAGAGTCTGGTTTTGAAGACGTTGTATTTATTACATCAAGCTACGGCTTAGGTGAAATGGTTGTACAGGGCGCAGTTAACCCTGATGAGTTTTATGTTCATAAACCAACACTCCTTAAAAATAAACCTTCAGTAGTACGTCGTAATATTGGCTCTAAAGCCATTCAAATGATTTACTCAGAAGATAAAGCACACGGTAAGCAAGTAGACATCGTTGATGTTGCCCCTGAGCTTTCAAATAAATTTTCGATTACAGATGAAGAAGTGCAAGAACTTGCCAAGCAAGCTGTAATCATCGAAAAACATTACGGTCGTCCTATGGATATCGAATGGGCAAAAGACGGTAACGACGGCAAACTATATATAGTTCAAGCACGTCCAGAAACTGTACGCTCAAACGAAGACTCTAACGTAATGGAACGCTTTCAATTAAATGGTACAAGCAACGTTGTTGTTGAAGGCCGTGCAATTGGTCATAAAATTGGTAGTGGTGTTGTTCGTGTTCTTGATTCAATCAAAGAAATGGATCAAGTACAAGTAGGCGATATTTTAGTTACCGATATGACCGACCCTGATTGGGAACCAATCATGAAACGTGCAGCCGCGATTGTTACAAATCGTGGTGGACGTACGTGTCACGCGGCAATCATTGCACGCGAACTTGGTATTCCAGCAGTTGTAGGGTGTGGTAACGCAACTGATTTAATTAAAGCGGGCCAAGAAGTAACAGTATCGTGCGCCGAAGGCGATACCGGCTTTATTTACGAAGGTATTTTAGATTTTGAAATACTAACGTCACGCGTTGATAAAATGCCAGAACTTCCAATGAAAGTTATGATGAACGTGGGTAACCCCGATCGTGCATTTGACTTTGCACGCTTACCGCATGCAGGTGTTGGCCTTGCGCGAGTTGAATTTATTATCAACCGTATGATTGGCGTTCATCCTAAAGCGTTATTAAATTTTGATGCTCAAACAGATGCATTAAAAGCAGAAATTACTGACATGATTGCCGGTTACGAATCACCAGTAGAATTTTACATAACAAAACTGGTTGAAGGTATTTCTACTCTAGGGTGTGCATTTGCACCAGAGCGTGTAATTGTTCGTATGTCTGATTTTAAATCAAACGAATACGCAAACCTAGTTGGTGGCCAGCAATACGAGCCAGAAGAAGAAAACCCAATGATTGGTTTTCGTGGTGCCGCACGTTATATCTCTGAAGACTTCCGCGATTGTTTTGCACTAGAGTGTGAAGCAATAAAACGTGTAAGAAACGACATGGATATGGCGAATATTGAAATCATGATCCCATTCGTACGTACCCTTGAAGAAGGCAAACGCGTAATTGAACTACTAGAAGAGCATGGCCTTAAACGTGGCGAAAATGGTCTTAAAGTAATCATGATGTGTGAGCTACCTTCAAATGCATTACTTGCAGATGAATTTTTAGAAATGTTTGATGGTTTTTCTATCGGCTCTAACGATTTAACACAGTTAACGCTTGGTCTTGATCGTGATTCTGGTTTAATCGCACATTTATTTGATGAGCGTGACCCTGCAATTAAAAAGCTACTTTCTATGGCAATTAAAACAGCTAAAGCAAAAGGAAAGTACGTAGGTATTTGTGGTCAAGGTCCTTCAGATCACGAAGACTTTGCAGCATGGTTAGTAGAGCAGGGTATTGACTCTGTTTCATTAAACCCAGATACAGTAATAGAAACATGGTTATACCTAGCTAAAAAATTAGCAAAGTAATAAATAGGTAAGCTATAAAAAATGCCAGCAATAAATTGCTGGCATTTTTTTATACTCAATTAAAAGTAAATTAACGGGCTAATTTTTTATCTAAATAAGCACATGATTTAGTTAACGCCTTTTGACAAAATGATAAGTAATGTCGTGCTTTAGGATAGTAAAACGAAAAACACAATAAACCCGCCATAAAAAATATAAGTGAAGGCTAAGGGCGTGTTGATCTTTGTGGATTGAAATTTGTTCAATCTAGGGGCGATTTAATCGCGGCGCGAGGTTTGTAACCTAGTGAGCTAAGTAAAAACCGAGCAACAAAGAGTTAATCGTCCCTAGAAAGAACCCATTGGGCAGCGCATGTTTGGTATTTATGCTGCGTTATCGCCTATTTATGGGGAGCAACCACACTACATAGGCTCTGCCTTGCCTAAAAAACAAACATACTGCTGCAAATTCAACAACCAAAGGTCAACACGCCCTAGCTACAACCGCAAAAAATAATCCTAGCAAAATAAATAACACGCCACTGATCTGTAATAGTAATTTTTTCATATAACACACCTCATTACTTGTTAACTTGAGTATAATTTAAGCTGCATTAAAATCGACTAAAAGAGTGTTACAAACTGTAAAATCTTCAATTTCTATTCGCCATCACCATGATATAATTAGTCAAATGCCCTAAAATATCGCCGTCATGATAGCAACAATTACACAGCAAGATGCCGCGACAGAACTTGTCGCAAACTACCTAAATACCATTGCAAACCAAGGTTTTACCGGAGATACCGACGCAAGTTATGCAACGCGTATTACCGCTTCAACCGATAACAGTGTGTATCAGCAAATACCGCAAGGTGTTATTTTTCCAAAAAGTGAAAAAGATATTCAGCTCGCATTGCAAACAGCATCTCGCGACCCGTTTTTATCATTAACTTTTGGTCCTCGTGGCGGTGGAACAGGCACTAACGGACAATCGTTAACACCTGGTATTGTTGTAGATTTGTCTCGCTATATGCGCGAAATCCTCGAAATAAATGTAGAAGAAGGCTGGGTACGCGTTCAAACCGGCGTAATAAAAGATCAACTTAATGACTTTTTAAAACCTTATGGCTTTTTCTTCTCACCCGATTTATCTACCAGTAACAGGGCAACTATTGGTGGCATGATAAGTACTGACGCATCGGGGCAAGGCTCGTTAGTTTACGGTAAAACGAGCGATCATGTTTTAGGGCTAACAACTTATTTAGTTGATGGCACACCTATGTGCACCTCCCCAATAGACATCGACAAAGCACAAATTATAGCGAATCAAGACTCACTAATTGGTAGTTTATATAAAACAGTTTTAGATATATCAGTTAATGAACGCGCTGCTATTTTAGCTAAGTTTCCACGGTTAAATCGTTTTTTAACCGGCTACGACCTAGAGCATGTACTAAGTGATGACTTACTTACCTTTGACATGAGCCGACTAATAACGGGTTCAGAAGGCTCATTAGGTATAGTAACTGAAGCAAAATTAAACCTAACGCCTATTGCCGAATTCAAAACGCTTATTAATATTAAGTATGATAGTTTTGACTCAGCACTTCGTCATTCACCATTTTTAGTCGATGCACGTGCAACATCGGTAGAAACCGTTGATAGCAAAGTTTTAAACTTAGCGCGTGAAGATATCATTTGGAATTTAGTATCGGACTTAATAACTGACGTACCAAATAAAGATATGCAAGGCCTTAACATGGTCGAGTTTAATGCAGTATCAAACGATGATATAAAAGACAAAGTAGACACGCTTTGTAAGCTTCTAGATGAATGCGTAAAAAATCAAACTAATGGCGTTATTGGTTATCAGTTAACCAGTGATAAAAGCGATATACTAAAAATTTACGCAATGCGTAAAAAGTCAGTGGGTTTATTAGGTAATGTAAAAGGCAGCCAAAAACCGCTCGCCTTTGCAGAAGACACCGCTGTACCGCCTGAAAATTTAGCAGATTATATTGTCGAATTTAGAGCATTACTCGACAGTCATAATTTACAGTATGGTATGTTTGGCCATGTTGATGCGGGCGTTTTACACGTACGCCCAGCACTTGATATGTGTGACCCAGAACAAGAAAAACTACTTAGAACTATTTCAGATCAGGTCGTAAAACTAACCGCTAAGTACGGCGGTTTAATGTGGGGCGAGCACGGTAAAGGTTACCGTAGTGAATATAGCCCTGAGTTTTTTGGTGAGCATTTATATACGCAACTTCGAAAAATAAAAACAGCTTTCGATCCTAACAATCGCATTAACCCCGGTAAAATATGTACTCCTATCGATAGTGAAGACTCACTAGTTAGTGTAGATGGACAAAAGAGATCGCACTTCGATAAGCAAATATCAATAGAAGTTAAAACCAGTTTTAACAATGCAATGACCTGTAATGGTAATGGCATATGCTTTAATTACGATGAAAATTCACCTATGTGTCCATCGTATAAAGTAACTGGCGATCGCCGTAATTCACCAAAAGGACGCGCAAGTTTAATGCGCGAATGGCTTCGTCTACAAGAGTCAAAAAATGTAGATTTGCTCGAAGTAGAAAAGCAACTTAACAAAGGTGAAGTCATTACCTGGTGGGAACGTTTTGTTCATAGCCGCGAAAAACGAAAAGGTATTTACGACTTTTCTCACGAAGTAAAAGCGTCAATGGATGAATGTTTAGCATGTAAGGCATGTACAACAGCATGTCCAATTAAAGTAGATGTGCCCACTTTTCGTTCGCGCTTTTTAAATTATTATCATAGTTATTATGCACGCCCGCTAAAAGATTACCTTGTTGGTAACATAGAAAACAGCGCGCCATTAATGGCAAAGTTCGCTAAAGTCATAAATCCAATTGTTAAAACATCATTAGTTAGTAATGTTATTAAAAAAACGGTTGGCTATGTTGATACACCACAGTTAAGTATTCCTGCACTTTCAAAGCGTGTTACTAAAACACAAAAATTCGATTTTGATTTACTAAATAAATTAAATGCAGAGCAACAAAGTGAATATGTATTAATAGTACAAGACCCATTTACGAGCTTTTACGAAGCGGAATTAGTAGAAAGTTTTATTACTTTAATAACCCAACTTGGCAAAAAACCAATGCTATTACCTTTTAAACCAAATGGTAAACCGCAACACGTAAAAGGTTTTTTACATGAATTTAAAGTTACAGCTAAAAATGCAGCCGAGTTTTTAAATAAATTAAATGATATTAATGCACCGTTAGTCGGTTTAGACGCGTCACTCGTTATGTGTTACCGCGATGAATATAATACAATTTTAGAAAATAACCGTGGTGAATTTAATGTGCAACTTGCCCATGAATGGCTCGAAACACAATCGTTTAAATCACTAAGCGCAAAACAAAATACAGATACCGAATTTACATTACTGAGTCATTGTACTGAAACAACTGCGCTGCCAAAAGCAGCAAATGTATGGCAAACAATTTTCAATGATATTGGTTTAACATTAAAAACAACAAATACAGGTTGTTGTGGAATGGCGGGAACTTATGGCCACGAAGCACAAAATCAAGATAACTCACGTGCGCTTTACGAAATGAGCTGGAAACCAATTGTAGATAAAAATAAACCTGAGCAACTTTTATCTACGGGATTTTCTTGTCGTAGCCAAGTTAAACGTTTTGAACAATTTAAACCAAAACACCCAATTGAATTACTAGCACAGGTTCTTAAATAACTTTATAAAATAAGAGTGCTTAAATAAGAACACTTATATAAGAGTACTTAAATAGTTTTATCTAAATAACTATTTAGTAAATTATTTATAAAATACAAAAAGGCGCAACGATTAACTTCATCAGTGATGAAAATAACCGTTACGCCTTTTTTAATACGTATTCTTAATTTATCTAGTTTAAATAATTATTTTTTAACAAAACTATCGGCAATAGGTCTAGTGCTAATACCATGTATAAATACACTAAACAAAATAGTCGTCATTGCTATTGTCGCTATTTGATATTTGTTTTCTATTTGCGTATCTATCACCATCAATGTAAAAACAATTGATGCTAACCCTCTTGGTCCAAACCACGCAAATGTAAAACGCTCTTTGATACTCAGTGCCGTAAACTGCAGAGACAGCATAACTGGAATTATTCTAATCAATGTTGTACTTAACAAAGCGTAAATTATAATTTCAGTATTTAATTTAGGAATAACTAAGTAAGCACAAACAAACCCGAACAAGCACCAAATCATTAACGATGTGAAATCTGCGATATGCTCTGAGTCTTCAATTAATTCTGTTCTAACTTCTTCGGTCGAAAATTTATCAAATAATAAGCCTGCAATAAACACCGCAATAAATCCACTGCCATGAAAATACTGAGTGACAGAAAACACAGCCATAGCAAAACCGAGTAATAAAAACGGACTGGTATTTTGTGCAAAGTAATGACGTTTCATTGCAAAGTTTAAACTCGGTATAAAAACAGCAATACTTGTAATAGCTATTAATAAAGCCAAGCCAAGCTCTCGTCCAAACACACTTAATGTTTGTGTTGCGGTAATAGCTGAATCAGGATTTTTAGCGAGTAATATAAATATTAAAAATATGGGTACGCATAATCCATCGTTCAAACCACTTTCAGTATTTATTCCTTCGCGTATTTTTTCAGGCACTTGTGTACTTGCTAGTAACCCTTTACTTAATGCCGCATCGGTAGGTGTTAAAATAATAGCGAGCAACGCTGCTTGAATAAGTGAAAGCTCAGCAAAGAAAAATAAAGCAACAGCAATACCAAGTAACAAAGTTAAGGGTAGGGCAACAAACAACAGTAAACTAGGATACTGAAAACTATGCCTTAATACACTCAACTTTGATTTAGCTGCATCAGAAAATAAAAAAATACTTAGCGTAAGCTCTATAGATGGTAATAAAAGATCAACGCCTTCTTTTATTTTATGCCCTTCGTTGGGTAGCACTAAAGCTAAACATATTCCGCCAACAACAAAAAACATTGGGCCTGTTACTTCTGTTTTTTCTAACTGGCGAAGTGTTAAAGAATAAATTAAAAATAATCCGCCTATAAATGCTATTACTAAATACTCCATTAAATTTTCCTTTTAAGTCCTGACTTTGCTCGCTCTTTAATATTTGTTTGAATATAAATTTGATCGGTAGTCGCAATTTTAGAATGACCTAAATCTTCTGATAAATGTTTAAGCGGTCTGGTTTGCGCATCATGTGTGGCACCAGTATGACGAAGCCAATGTGCAGTTGCAGCGCCAAGTTGTTCAGCATCATCTTTAAAACCATCATCAAGTAATGATTGCTGTGCATAATCAAAACTTTGTTGAACTAAACGCCTAATTTGCCTTACGGTCATACCACCTTGCCCGCGAATTTTATGAACCAAGGGATCTGATTCATCAACACGGGGAAGGGCAGGTAAACCTCTGTATAGTCTATAACGTTTTAAATATTCAACAAAATCATCGCTTAAGGTTACATCTCGTAATTTATTACCTTTGCCCATAATACGTAAAAACCAAAAACCATCATTATCTTGCCAAAAATGGGACATCACCGGCGACCATTGTGGGCGCTCAGATAATTCTGAGATTCGTAGATAAAGACCTTTTAAACATGCAAGCGTAAATAAGTTTCGCTCTAAATCAGGGTTATGTTCGCATAAATCACGCGTTACACCAAAAACGTATTCCCATTGAATATCGCTTAATGTGTCTGGAATTTGAATTTGTGATTGAATAACTAAGTACGGACTATTTTTTTTAACAACAGGGACAAAGTTAGCAAATGTTTTTTCTTCTAGTAAGGCAAACTTATAAAACACATTTAATGCTGTAAACATAGACGATAAAGTTTGCTGACTAGCAATGGATTCTTTAAGCATAAAAGGGCGCCAGTTTTGGTTTAATCGACGAATTCCTTGTTCATCTTTATAACGCCATTGCACTGAAGTTGCAGCCCATGCTTTATCGGGTTCGACCATAAAATCAACGTAAGCTTCAATATCTTCACGTTTTAAATCGAATACTGATTTTTCTGCTATTAACCATGACCATAAATAAAAGCGTTCAAGCTCATTTCGAAAACGACTATAAGTCGCTTCTGACTTTCGGCCATAAACATATAAAAACTGATACAAGAATGTCAGATCGGCTTTTGATTCAGTTACAGTCAAGCCAATTTCCTGTATAAAGGATGCAAGTTCTGGGTATTCTGAATTTAAAGTACCGTCATCTAGATGGGCAATTTGATATCTTAATTGTTTTAACGTATCAACCAAAGCAACAAGCATAATGTATAAATATTCAATTAAATAATAGACTTACAGAATAACGTTAAAGTCCGATACTGTCTAGTATTGGACATAGTAAAGTTCTAATTATTTTAATATCGTGATTATTCTATGGTTGTTGGTTGCTATATCTTATTAAGGAAAACATTATGAAAAAACTAATTATACTAAGTGTACTTGCTTTAACTGTTGCGTTAACTGGGTGTGCTACTACAGGTAGTGCATCGCCAAGCGAAAAACGTTCACTTGTACAAAGTATGAAAGCAAACACATTAGATAAATTATACGCTGAAAAACCTGATGTTAAAAAACAAATTGCTAACTCTGCTGGTTATGCTGTATTCGATAACGCAAATGTAAATGTAGTGCTTGCTAGCTTTGGCGGTGGTTACGGTGTTGTTAGAAATAATCTCACAGGTAAATCGACTTACATGAATATGGGCGAAGCCGGTTTAGGACTTGGTTTAGGCGTTAAAGATTTTAACGTTGTAATGGTTTTTCATAACCAAGCTGCACTAAATAGATTTATTGAACATGGTTGGGCATTTGGCGGAAACGCTGATGCAGCAGCAAAATATGAAGATAAAGGCGGTGCACTAGTTGCCGAAGCGATTGCAGATCAAGTTACTGTATATTCTGTAACCGAAAATGGCCTTGCACTACAAGCTGTATTAAAGGGAACTAAGTTTTGGGTTGATTCAGAGCTTAATTAACCACCAAATTACTCTCCTAAAAGCGAGCTGGTTTGTATAATCACGCTCGCTTTATTAAAACCCAACCAATTTAACATAACGTAATTTATGGGCAGCTACAGTATAAGGCGTTCTATGATTATGTATTCACGTTATATAAGTCCCTACTAATTTTTTCAGTATTTATACTACCTAATCAATCATAATTTGTATAAAAGTTACCATGTTTATAATTACTTACACTATTTGACTAACTATATACTAAGCAACTAAAGAGCTAGGTTTGAGTGAAAGGTAAATCAGTAGCTATGATTAGTATGTAAAGCTAGCCTACCCAAAGAAAACCTAGTAGCTATAATATATCGAGGATATTTACCCGAAAAAGGTGCGTAGGCAGACTGTATAATTTCGATAAAAGATTATACAATGTTTACTTCTTAGAGAAAGTTAAACCCTCGGATGTTCAGTTAGTTCAGCGTTAAAGTGGTCGGCAAGGAAATCCGAAGTGATGTATAAAACACTGAAAGCAAATCATAAAACTCAGAATGTTTATTTATCTGATTTACAGCATCAGTTATTAAATATTATTTGGGAAATTTCAGAAAGAACAGGAAGTTAAAATAGTGTACATAACTAAAAGAGTTCTACCCAGTAAACACTTAAATTTTTTACTAGCCTTAACCATAACCTTACTTTTAATTATCGTGTTTTTTTCAAACTACATTCCAAGCATATTTTATTGGGGAAGTGATTTTGAGAAGCTTATTTATACAATATCTTTATCCTTTATAACTAGTTATATATTTTACTATGTGGTTGTATATAGAAAGGAATTAAAAGATAAGGAGAATATTTCTACCTATATTTATACTGTATTATTTCGTATAACTTCTAGAAATAATATTCTGATTGATAATATTTTTAATAATATTTTTAATAATATTTTTGACCCACCTGATATAAAGGTTGCAGGCAATATATCTTATAACGAAATGAAGGTTATCTTATCTAAAGTAGATACTAACTCTGTAATAACTGATTTGAAGTTTGAATCCATTGGTGAAGGCATAACTTGGCTTGAGTACCTAAAATTTTATTCACTAAATGTTCAAAAGGATATAAATAAATTACTTAACCTACTTCCTTACCTTGATAGTGAGCTTGCTAAATTATTAATAGAGCTTGATGACTCAGCTTTATTTAGATTAATCGACCAATTGGTAGTTTCTGATACACTTACATCTAACTCTTTTTCTAACTTGGAACCAACAACTAGATTTTTTCATTATCATTATGAAAACTGTAAAACCCTAAGTGATTACAGAGAATATAATTATATTTTTAAATAATTAAGTTAAGGGCTTTCGCCCTTTTTCAATTTGTATAAACGAAAACCTTGAAGAGTTCAGACGATTTTTCATGAAGCTTTAATAAGTCTTTTCGATATTCGTCTGCTTCTGGTGTATGAATATTCCCTTCTTTTTCAAGGTTAAACTCAGTAAATTCTCTAACTAATTTATCTATTTTATCTTCTACTAGATGCCACTTTTCTGCTGCTTCTATTTCTTTATGTAACATTATCTAATCCTTAAATCATGTGAGAGTTAATTTTAGTTGATTTAAGGTATTATACAAAAAACAATCTGTCCTTTTTGACAGTTAATTTAACACACTGAATTTAATATGAAATATTTATAGAGTACATACTGTAATTTATGAGTTGCCAATTTTCAGTTATCAAATTAGTAATATGATAATAAATTAAAGTTTTCATTATTTAATTTAGTATCAAACGCTTCAGCTAATTTTTCAGTTTCACTAAAAACGGTATTCCAATATTTAATACGTGTGTCTGCATCTAGATCGGTAAAGTCATTCCTGTCTGGAATTTTTCCGTAAGGTAAGCTTGCTATAAATTCTTTTGATGGGGTGATCATCACTACATTATCGTAATTAATAGGTGACACTTTGCGTTTTAAATTTTTATCGAACCACCCTGCTTTTGGCTCTGAATTAAAATGCGGATATAAAATTAAGCCTGGGTTATTTATTTTTAAATCAAAGTGGTAGTCAATAATTCCGCCGTCGCGATATATTCCAGGTGGTGAGCCTGCAATATTTTTTATACCTTGCATAACAAGCGGTATAGAGCCTGATGCAAGTAATGCATCTTTTAAGTTTGTTTGTGTGAGTGCTATGTTTTGTGTTTTAAAATTGTAGCTGTCGGTAATTGATAAGTCACTTGTTGCTGGGCCAAATATAAAACGCTCATACTGCGAGCCTAATAACTTTCGGTTAACGCGGTTGAGCATATAACTTTTTGATAAACCCATAAGCTGTATTAATTTATTTTCGCTGGCAATAAATCCATTTGATTTAGCCACTATAAAATGCGCTTTAAATACGGGGTTATTTATAATTTCGTTTACGCCGTTATCGCCAAAAACATCTTCAAGTAATGCGCGCGCTTTTATTGTTATTTCACTTGGTGTTGGTTTGTTACTTGAGTATCGGGTTTGTGAATACGATTTTGCTAAGCGCTCAATGGCAGCAACGGGATCGTTTTGTGCAAAACATGCAGAGCGAAAAGCGCCGGCAGATGATCCAATTAAATTAAGTGGTTGAGTTCGGTTTTTAAAAAATTCACCAAAAATATATTTATCTAAACCAAATAACGTAAACCATTTTGGGCCACCACTTGCGCCTAAAAATGAGGTGAAAAGTTCTGGTTTAAAGCCTTGTTCGTTTATTATTTTTGCTGCGGTTTTACCTGCGTGAATCTCTATCATCTAAAAAACTGTGCCTTTATTATTGATTATTTTAGTTGTTTATTTAAAACTGAAAGTGAATAATTATTCAAAACAAAAAGCGGTTTCATGTTGCCATAAAACCGCTTTTTATCGTTAAAAGTGCTTAAAATACGTTAATCAGTCCCAAATGCCGTCTTCGCATTTGCCCTGTACTTTTACATCTTTTACTTTAAATTCGGGCTCTAAACCTTTGTCTCTTTGTGCGTGGTAATCGCTGGTAACAGACAAAATAGTCGGCGTTAACAGTATAATAGCGATAACGTTAACTACTGTCATTAGCCCTAAGGCAATATCGGCTAAATCCCACACTTCTTTTAACGTAGCTGATGCGCCCCACAACATCATTGATAAATAAAGCAAAGTGTAAATGCCGCGCCCTACTTTGTTGTCGAGCTTAAAGAGGTGCAAGTTACTCTCTGCATAGGCGTAATTTGCCACCACCGATGTAAATGCAAATAAGGTAATTGCAGCTGCAACAAAGTAAACACCACCTTGTGCTAAGTGAGCGGTCATCGCGCTTTGTGTTAAACGAATGCCTTCCATTTCGCCGCTAATGTCTATATCGGCTAATAAAATAATAACGGCGGTACAGCTACACAGTACGATTGTATCGAAAAATACGCCTAGCATTTGTATGTAACCTTGCGTTACTGGGTGATTAGGAATTGGGCTGGCACTTGCTGAAGCATGCGGAACACTACCTGCACCGGCCTCATTAGAATATAAACCACGTTGAATACCGTTTTTAATTGCTGCGCCCATTGCACCCGCTCCGGCTTCTTGTAAACCAAATGCTGATAAAAATATATCTTTAAGCATGGCAGGTACTTGCGTGAAATTTATAATAGTAATAATTACGGCAGCAAGTACAAACACAATGCCCATTATTGGCACAACACGCTCTGCAAAACGGGCAATTGCTTTAAAGCCACCGAGTATAATTGAGCCTGCGAGTACGGTAATAACCAGACCTGAATAAAATGTAGGAACTTCAAACGCGTAATTAAGCGCGTCGGTAATTGTGTTAGTTTGCATTGCGCTAAACGTAAAGCCGTAACCTAAAAACAAACACGCGGCAAACACAATTGCAAACGCCCGGCTACCCAAACCTTGTTGAATATAATACGCAGGGCCGCCTCTAAACTCGCCGCCACTATCGCGCACTTTATATACTTGCCCAAGTACGCTTTCGGCAAAGCCTGTAGCCATGCCCAATATGGCGATTACCCACATCCAAAATATAGCGCCGCTGCCGCCAAGTGAAATTGCCACTGCCACACCGGCTAAATTACCTGTCCCTACTCGTGCGCAAAGCCCTGTACACAACGCTTGGAATGATGAAATGTCGTCTTTTTTACATTTACTGCTGCCTTTTAAAAGGCTAAACATATGTTTAAATTTAAGTATTTGAATTGCTTTTAGTCGTACCGAAAACCATATACCTGTAAACAAAAGTATATAAATAAGTACCTGACCCTCTCCCCACAAAAGGTTGTTTACACTTTTGACGACGGTATCGAACATTACTAATCCTTTTTTATTTTATACTTTTACTTTATGTTAGCACCGACTTTAAACTCTGCATGTAGCGCTACTTAACTTAAAAAATCCGGCAGCTCATTATGCATTAAATATAATAATGTTTAATGTTGGCTTTACCCCAAAGTGAAGTGTGTATTGATGTTTAATAATCTGTAAGCAAGCACATTTAGCATTGAATTTTATTTCTATAAATGCGAATAATAAATCACACCTACACTTTATATTGATTAGTTAAAAAATCAATAATATCTTTTTAAGATTCAGTATTTTATTTTGCGCATAGGTGCGGGATGCAATATTTTTTATTTTGATGCAGTAAGGTTTATATGAGGCGTAATGAGGATTAAGAATGGCAAAAAAATAGCGCATAAAGTTATGCGCTTTTTTGTAATTATATTTAATTAGTTATAGCTGTATTGTGTAGGTGCACTGTAATGGTTGTTGCTGTTAATCTGTAAATTTTGCATTGCTAAGTATGAGCGACCAGCATCTAAGCCTAATTTATGATCAAAACGTAAATCGTTATTTGAACTGCCTAATAATTTGCTATGCAGTTTTTCGTCTGCAAAAATTTGTATTATTTCTACATCATCAGGTGGGTTTGCAATAAATTCAAGTTCATCTAAATACGCTTTCTCGTGCTGTATTAAGTAGTCTAATGTTTTTGGACAATAGCCTGATGCAATAGCAAATGTTCTTAGCTTTTGTACCCATGCAGATTGCGCCTGAAAATTAGCGTCAACTGTTCTTATTACCACAATTTTACGAGCGCCTCGATTGTAAGCTTCACGTACTGGGAGTGGTGCAGCTAGGCCGCCATCAAGATAAAAATCAGCTTGTGTTTGTTCTTCAACTAAGTGAGTTTCGCTCGCTGTCTTTGCACTTGACCAAGGTGTTAATTTTACACCCTCTTTGTACAAAAATGGCAGTGCGCTTGATGCTTTTAAAAGATCGCGCCATTGATTATCTTCACCTGTTGGCGATAAGTAATATGGCTTTCTGTCTCGCGCATTAGTAGCTGTAATAAGTAGCTCACGTTCGCCTAAACTTATTTTTGCTGTTTTAAAGTCTATCGCTCTTTTTACTTCAGTGGTTTTGTCAAAGTACCAATCTAGGTCAACTATGTGTTTACCCACTAATCCGCGACCAAGCTGAAAAAAACGTTTGTTACGCGAAAGCCCTCTAATTAGGCGTTTGGCATAGCCTTTTTGACGCGCTAAGTAACTAGTTAAGTTTTGCGAACCTGCAGAGGTGCCAATGAATAAATCGAATGGGTCATATTCTTGCTCTAACCACGCATCAAGTACGCCAGCTGTGAAGATCCCTCGCTGCCCGCCACCTTCAGCAATCAGTGCAACTTTTGGTTGCGCTGTTTTGTTAACTGAATTAGCTGTTGCGCTATTTAGAGACTTCACGGTGAACCTACCTTTATTTAATGATGTTTGGTTTAATACATACATTATAAAAAACAAAAGTGATATCTTAAAATTGATTATTTAAATCAGTTCGATTGAAAAAACAGAACGATATATAAAGCAAAATATATACTAAAAATAGCAATCAAATTTACTTTGAATATTTAAATAACAAATACAGACATCACTTAAAGTTAATAAAATGAGTTAAAAAAGTTTAACTTTTGATGATGTCTGTATGTTAACAAGCCCAGAGTGTACGCTTGCTTAACTAACTATATTTTAGTGTTTTATTTCCATTAAAATTTCGAGTGCACGGTGGCGTTTTTCACTATCGAATACATCATTGGTAAATATAAACTCATCTACTTCTAGCTGCTTCGCTATCATCTCTAACTTGTGTTTAATACTTACATGTCCGCCTACTACGCTTAGACTTAAAAAGTTCTCTACATGAGCGCGTTCTTGTTCGCTCCACAACCCGTCCATACTTTCAACAGGTGGTTTTAGCCACAGCTCGTTACCGCGTATCAGTTCGAGCACACGTTGCTTAGAAGTAGTCGACAAGTATTGCGCTTCATCGTCGGTGTCTGCTGCCACTAAAGGCAGTGCAAGCATTACGTATGGCTTATCAAGGTCGCTTGATGCTTTAAATTCGCGCTTATACAACGCTATTGCATCGTGCACGAAGCGCGGTGCAAAATGTCCTGCAAATACATACGGTAACCCTTTTTGCGCCGCTAGTTGCGCGCTAAATAAACTCGAGCCTAATAACCAAATAGGAACGTTTGTGTCCTCACCCGGTATAGCACGTATAGGGTGCGTACCGTTGTAAGGACCTAACAATGTTTGCAGTTCAGTTACTTCACCCGGGAAGTTTTCTGCACGGCTCATATCGTTGTTTAATGCACGACTCGTTACAGGGTCGCTGCCTGGTGCGCGCCCTAATCCTAAATCTATTCGCCCTGGATATAAGCTCTCTAACGTACCAAATTGTTCAGCAACAACTAATGGGGAGTGGTTTGGCAGCATAATACCGCCCGATCCAACGCGTATCTTTTTGGTATTACCTGCAATATGGCCAACCAAAATAGAAGTGGCAGCGCAAATTATACCAGGCATATTATGATGCTCAGCAAGCCAAAAGCGGTTAAAGCCAAGTTCATCTGCACGTTGTGCGTATTTAGTACTTTTATGAAGAGTGTTAGTAACGCTGTCCCCTTTGATCATGGGGGCAAGTTCTAATAACGAAAAAGGAATGGAAGTTAACAAAATAGCAGCTCCTAAAAATGCATGCTAATAATGGATTACATCATTAGCATAAAACACTTAAATGGGTCTGCTATTAGGTCAATTCAAGTTACGCAGAGGTATTAAAGCAAAATAGGTATATGTTATTTTGCTCTAAGGTATTCAAGCAAGTTGCGCATCACGTTGACGCTGCTTTTTATAGCCTTCTGAGTCTACGCCTTTTTTCCAATAACCAGAGGATACAATATTACCGCGCGGTATATTAAGGTGCTCAGTTAGCAGCGTTTTTACTGTACGTACAAGGCCTGCCTCTAATGCCATAAATACAATAGGTGGCTGCTCTGTAACGTGAAAATTTTTAAGTGCACTTAGTATTGCTGTATCGGCACTATTGGTAATTAACCAGTTTATATCGCGATTTGTTTCTAAATCGATAATGTCTTGCTCAGTAGGGGCATGTACAAATGCATCAATTATTGCAGCTTCAGGTAACTGCTGCACATAGCCTTTTATAGCATTTACTGAGGTTAAATCGCCCAGCAATATATAATGAGGGTGCGCATAATTATCTAACTTTTTAGGGCCTGGTCCTGCAATACCTAACGCATCGCCTACTTTTGCAATTTTAGCCCAATCGGTTGCCAGGCCTTGGTGCATATTTATAACAAAATCAAGCGTTAGTGCGCCGGTTTGCGCATCCACATGCCTTATTGTGTATGATCGCATACACGCTGTTTTTAAGTTAAAATCTACTTCACCATTTTTTGGGAACAGTACTTTTACATAATTACCAATGTGCGCGGAGGTTATATCTGCAAAATCGTCTGAGCCTACAACAATGCGCTGTAAGTGCGGTGTAATTTGCTCAGTGCTTAATACTGTTGCTTTGCGAACTTGTTTACCCATTTTAAATCACCTCGTTTACAAAACTTAGGTTTAAATAATTAACTGCTATAAAAGCAGTCATTGCACAACGCCCCATTGGTTGATAAAATCAACTATAGCAATTTAATTGACTTTGTCAACCATATTGAGAGTTCTATGAATACACCTTTATCAAATACCTTGTTTGAACTAATGCAAAATTACCGTGTAACAATTCGCGAAGCGATTAACGCAGGCGAACTGGGTATTAATGCTATGCACGTACGCTGCATACATATTATCGCGAACATAAATAACTGCACGGCTAACGATATTGTTACTAAAACGCAGCGCGACAAAGCGCAAATAGCACGGCTAATTAAAGATCTTATTGGCTTAAATTTAATTAATAAACAGGCGAGTGAGCACGATAAACGCTGCTTTATTTTGTCGCTCACAGAGCAAGGTAAAGTTCTTTTTGATAAGTTATTAGCATCAGAGCAGAAAATAAATAATCAAATGTGTAAAAACTTAAACCCTCAACAAATCAAAGACTTTTTAGATACCGCACAACAAATGATCAAAAACATGGATTGATCAGCCATACATTTCTTGGCATAACTTACACAAAACGCATATACTGTACACTTATACAGTATATGCATTTTAGGTTGTGTTATGTTTGTCATTCCCATTTATATAGAAGCAGGCGTGTGTGGTTTTGAATCCCCCGCAGCGCAGTACACCGAGCTAGGTGTAACCCTTGATGAGCTTTTAATAAAGCATCCAGATGCTACGTTTATTGGTATTGCATCGGGTAACTCTATGCAAGAAGTCGGAATTTTTGAAGGGGACTTATTAGTAATCGACCGTGCAGAGCCTGCAGAAAATGGTGACGTTATTGTTGCTAACTTAAATGGTCTTTTTGTATGCAAACTACTTGATAAAACCAATGCACGGCTGCTTTCTGCTTCTTCTTTACATAAGCCTGTACAACTAACCTCTGCAGACGAGTTTCAGCTAGAAGGCGTAGTAACGCTATCAATAAGAATGCACAGGCAAAGCCCAGAGTTACTAAAATGTATGCCTTAGTTGATGCTGTGTCGTTTTATGCCAGTGCCGAAAAAGTATTCGACCCTGCTATTCGATCCAAACCCGTGGTTGTACTTACCAATAACGATGGCTGTGTATGCGCTATTTGCCCTATTGCTCGGCGCTTAAATATTCCTAAATTTGGCCCGTACTTTAAAGTTAAGCATTTACTTGAGCAAAACAACGTTGTTATTCGCTCTAGTAATTACGAGCTTTATGCTGATTTAAGCGACAAAATGATGAATATTATTGGCCGCTTTTGCGATACACAGCACATATACAGTATTGATGAATCGTTTTTGCACTTTAATGGCTACACATCATTAATTAAAGACTGGCATGAATACGGCCATACAATAAGGCGCACAGTATGGCGCGAAACAAAGCTTCCTGTAGGTGTTGGTTTTGGCCCGACCCCTACTTTAGCAAAAGCCGCTAACCATGCCGCTAAAAAGCTCAGTGGCTTTAATGGTGTTGCAGTAATAAATAGCGAGCAAACTCGCCAAGCTATTTTACAAAGAATGAGCTGCGAAGATGTGTGGGGAATAGGCCGGCGACTAGCTAAAAAGCTTAAAATAATGAATATACACACCGCTTGGGACCTTGCTCAGCAAAACCCTAAAACTATGCGCCGTGCATTTAGTGTGGTGGTTGAGCGCACGGTAAGCGAGCTTAATGGCGTAACGTGTTTAAATTGGGACGATGTACGACAAGACAAGCGCGAGATATTTTCGACCCGTAGCTTTGGTGAGCGGATATGTGAGCCAACCGCGCTTAAAACAGCCCTTATTAATCATGTAACTACAGTGGCTAATAAACTACGCGCCCAGCGTTCGCTCACTCATCAGCTTTATATTTTTGCAGCCAGCGGCGCACACGAAAATAGATATTATAAAAAGTCATTTGTTTATAAATTTGCCAGCCCCACTAACGACACCTGCGTGATGGCTAATGCTGTATCTGAGGTATTTAATCAAATTTATCAACCGGGAGTTCGATTTTATAAGTGTGGTGTGGGCGCGGTGGAGTTAACGTCGGTGCAGTTTCAGCAAAGTGACTTATTTAGTAAAAGCCCTGATAACCCAAAGCTCATGCAATGCCTAGACACAATTAACAATCGATACGGAAAAGGGATGCTCAGCCTTGCAAGCAGTAAATTAAATGACCGATGGCACATGAACCGTGATTTTTTATCGCCGCAGTACACTACGCGTTGGCGCGATATCCCTAAAATATACTGCGAATGATTTACTACTTACTAGATGCTTTATTTGCTCTCGTCTGCTTTTTTAAATGTGCACTCTACACTAGGTTCGCTTAATGTGTATTTTAGTGTGTTATCAGCTAAGAATTTGATACTTTGACTGATTGTTTTTTCGTTTGCAGGGTTTTCACAACGGCTCATTCTTAAACCGTTTTCAAGGCCATCACTTTTATATTTAAGCGTACTGGTTATAAAACAAAAGTTTGGTTTTTTAATAGTGCGAGTACCATTGTGGAGCGATCCAAATACAATTTGTTCTCCAAGTTTAAAACCTGCACTTAAATCACTTTCGTCTGTCAAACTCAAATCGCTATTAACGCATAACCCTGAATTGGTCGACACAACTTCGTATGCCCCCAGTTTTGACTTTAAAAACGGTATAAATCGTGTTTTATTACTCGGCTCAGAAAAAGCATTTGCACTTGTAAAAGCGACAGTTAATAAAGCGAGTGTTAAATATTTCATTTCGTGGGTGTATCCTCGTGAGTCAGCGTGTTAAATAATAGCAAAATGCCTAATCACTTAGCTTTTATAACTTTTAACAACTATAACAGAGATTTACTATAAAAGGAGAGAAGTCGTATTACAGGAGCGAGCGCGTGAGTAGGACACGGAAGCTTTGCTCGGTTTTTATTATTCTTACTAGAATAACCCAGGAGCAGTTGTCGAGCCCACTAGTTTACAAATTTCGCGCCGCGATTAAATCCTTCTTGGATCGAACAAATTCAACCACCAAAGGTAAACATGCCCTAGATACTCATTACAAACCATTTTGTTGTTAAGCACTTTATTTAATACGTACTTAAACAACAAAACGATTTATACCAATGCGCTTAATTGTAAGGGTCAACTGAACTCATTAGATTGTTTAACTAGTTATACGAATTGGTATTTATTTTATTGCCAGTACTTTGCAAATAATAAAGGGTAGCTTTGCTTTAAAAACTTAGGTTTGTCTTTAAAACGTTTACCTTTGGGTTCATCACTGCCAGATGGGATAAACGGCAATTCGTCTTCACTGCGTTCTTCAAATAATAAACCGGCTATTAAGTCATACTCATCAATGTACGGATAAGGCTGCTCGTTTAAGTAATAAACGGGTGTACACTGCGCTATCGAATCAGCATTTTCTAAGGCGTTTTCGAAAACTGTTTTACCGCGCGAAATTAACCAACATCTAAATTCGCTAAAGCCGTAATCGTCGTTACATCCAGCCATCACAAAAGCGGCACCAAATAAATCCCAGGTAAAACACTTGCGCATATGTATGCCAAAATGCTTATCAAAATCAATAAGGTGTTGATCGCTTAAATCATTAAGTTTAGTTTTTAGGTTATCGCTCACACTTTGCGGATCGAGCCCTAAATCAGGCGTTGTTACTAATTCCCAAAAAGCCTGTTCTGTTAACGCTGCCATTATAAAATCTCTTTTACTCGGCCAACTTGACCATCTTCTAAACGTACTTTAATGCCGTGTGGGTGATTTGGTGATTTTGTTAAAAGGCGCTCAACAACACCCTCAGTTAATGTGCCGCTGCGTTGATCTTCTTTTAATACAATATTTACTGTGATACCTGGTGAAATTTGCGAACGCGTAGGAACAGCCATAATTTAAACCCTAAAAATAATTTATCTAATTATAACGTCCATGTGCTATCAAACCAACAAAAGCCCTGTTAATTAGCTGAAAATGAAATATGTGCTGGTTTTGCGTTCAACTTAATACTCGTAAGCTCTTTGAGTATTATATTTGTTAATTCGTTAAGTTGCGGTTTTGCACTTTCAAGGGCTATATCATCGTTAAAATAGCACTGTACTTTTAACGTATTGGCCTCGTTATTTAAGTCAATGGTATGCGTTAGATAATCAAAACCAATTACGCTTTCTTTTATTGCCTCGCATGCATTAGTAAGTGCTAGTCGAATGTGCTTATCGCGCTGCTTTTGAGTTTTAGTCATAAATATAAAGGTTACTTATTTAGTTTCTGCTTGTTGCTGTTTTTTAAACTCTTCGTAGTTAGAGTCTTGTTTATCTAGGCATTCGTAATATTCTTTGTCGGCTTTATAGTTACATTCATCAAGGCGCGCCGATTGAACTTCATGAAAACGCGCGTCAGAGCTACAACCAGCTAAAACACATAATCCAACAATAAGTAATGCGCTACTTTTTAGTTTATTGATAAACATTAAATTTCCTTACACTTTCTATATCGAAAAAGCGTTAAATTATTACAATATTATTGTATATTAGCGCCATAAAATCTTAATCTCCAAAGGATCTATTTCTATGATGTCGCAGTTACAAAAGTTGTTTCAGCGTATAGACAAAAGCAAGATATTTCAATCATTTGTTATAGCTGTAATTATTGTTTCTGCTCTTACAGTAGGTGCGCACACTTACTCACTACATCCTACCGTAGAGCTTGCTCTAAATTGGATGGACGTTGGTATTACCGCATTCTTTTTAATTGAACTAATAATCCGCTATGTTGCAAGCAAAGGCATAAAACACTTCTTTTCGAAGGGGTGGAACATATTCGACACCATCATAGTATTGGGCAGTTTATATCCTGCTGCTGGCTCTACTATGTTAATTGCTCGTCTACTTCGCATATTTAGAGTACTGCGATTGGTATCGATGATCCCAGAGCTGCGCTTATTAGTTAACTCATTGCTTAAAGCCATTCCACAAATGGGTTATATAGCCCTATTAATGTTTGTTATTTTTTATATATACGCTGCAATGGGCAGCATGATGTTTGCGGAAATAAACCCCGTACTTTGGCAAGACGTATCAATCTCTATGCTCACCCTATTTAGGGTGGCGACGTTTGAAGATTGGACCGACATAATGTACGAAACAATGGCGGTGTACGAACTAAGCTGGATTTATTACCTTACGTTTATATTTTTAACCGCATTTGTATTTTTAAACATGATGGTAGGTGCCATTTTAGAAGTTATGAGTGAGGAGCACCGCAAAGCACGAGAAGAGCTCGCAGATGATAGCTCATTACCTGCAACGCAAGGGCAAGTAAACGAGCTGCAATCACAAATTGCTGAGCTTAAAGAGCTTTTGAGTAACCGCAAAAACTAATCTGTTCAGAGTACTAAAGCACCCACTTAAAGTTTAAAAAGTGGGTGCCGTTTAAAATTCTAATTAAACTAAAATTACCAAAGCGCTTTAATTTCCCTCGGTATTAGATTTATTATCTGTATCTTCAAAAGAAATAACGTTATCGACTTTCATTTTAAAGGCATCAAAAAAAGCATTTTTTAGCACCGAAATAACTGCTTGGAAAGTCGATACATCTGCATTATCCAATTGCCCCTCTATGGGAATACGTGCAGCTACAAGCTTAGATTCATCGTTTTCAAGTATAGAGCTGAGCAAATCAACACTACCTTCAAATATGGCCGTAAATATTCCATCGTCATCTTTTTCTATATCTTCACGCCACGAAAACACACTCAAGTTTTGAACGCCCGCTTTTACATAACCATTTAAGTTATTATCTTTAGCTACAAGCTCCATTGCTCCATCAATGCCACCGGCTTCAATATCAAATGGTGTGTACACTTTAAATACAGTGTCTAAATTTTTAACTGAAAAACGCTGTACCTCTGCGTTTAAATCAAAATTAGCCTGTTTGCTAAAAGGGTCTAATTTGCCATTAAGCTTTAATGCAGCCTGCCCCATTAATGCTCCCTCTACGTTTAGAGTAGTCACAAGTGTTTTTGATAGGTTTTGCGCATTCGTTATATTTTCAATTTTGGCGTTAATACTTGATATAAAAGTAGGATTTTCACCGCTGTTAGTTGAATTAACTAAGGTTAACTTTCCTTGCTCAATTGTTAAGGTATCAATAGAAAACAGTACTAAGTTATTGGCGAGCCCTACCCAGGTAGTTTCGTCTTTTACTTGTTTATTTTGCTCAGAAGCATTGGGGTCTTTATCGTAAATAACTATTTCAGGACGCGTAAAGGCCATGTTTGTTACTAAATTACCCTTTAAAAGGGCTGACCACGCGAGTGAAAAATCAAGAGTTTGAATACTCAGTAAAGGCTTCGGAGCTGAAGTTGCATCAACAGCGTAAATTTCAACGTCGTCAATTGCGTAGGCACCGCGATATAAAAACAAATCTACATCACCAACATGCCCCGTAACACCTTGCGTATGTTTTAACTGATAATTTACGTAGTATTGAACTACATAAGGCGCGGCTATTCGCATTAGTATAAGCAATACAATCAGCGCTATTACACCTTTAAAATATTTGGTGTGAAATGTTGTAGATGAAAAATGCATTGTAATTTCCTTTGCTAAAAACCAGGGCCTATTGACCTTTAAGGATTAAACTCTGTTCTATGTAGGGCAACGTATGTTTGGCATTTATGCTGCGTTATCGCCTATTTATGAAGAACAACCACACAACATAAACTCAACCATACCTAAAAACCAAACGTACGGCTGCACATTTAACCTCGAAAGATAAACAGGCTCTAATTAGTTAAACTTTTTAATTAAGTATATAAATAAACGTGTAAAAATTACTAATATTCGTAACTTAAGTACCTGTTAGGTATAAAATTACAAATAGAGCAAAGCCATATAAGCTTAAACTCTAAACTACAGTCACTACAGCAAGGGATATACCACTATTCAAATACACCGCTTAATGAAATGATTCCCATCCTTATCTATCTATGCTTTTGCCAACTAATAACCTGCATTGATTCGAATAAACTGCTTTCATCTACTAAAGTAAAATTAACGCAAACAAGAATAAAAATACATGAACCCTGTTTTTTATATATTAGTTACCCTATTTTTAACCAGTGTTATTTGGTCTGTCATATTTTTAATGTCGTGGTTTACGTTAGGTAAAAAGCAATATGCCATGCTTTGGACAATCGCATTCGCACTCTCTGCATGCCAATGGGCAACAATATTAGCAGAACCATTATTTGACTCTCATACACTATATTGGATGTTAGGAAGCAGCTTCTCAGTAGGCTCTGTGCTACTTGGTACATGGGGGCATTGCATTAGGGTAAATTCGAGTATAAAAATTCGCTATTTAATCATCTCGGCAATAGTAACTCTTGCTGCTGTTTATTATTTTACAGCCATAAATGTGCATGTTGGCTTATTTATGTCGTTGTATGTGTATTACGATGTGATCTTACTGATACTAAGTGCGGTTATTATTTTCAGGCATAAGCAAAAATCACTCCCTGCTGAAATAGGCGCTAGTATTACTTATACGCTATGTGGATTACTTTTATTTGTTGCAGCAAGCATAGCGTTACTACAAGGTAGCCAAGTAAATGAAGAATATATAGCGCTGTATACGTTAATTAATTTTATGACAGTCCCTGCTGCTCATGTAGGCATGGCCGTATTTATAATATTCATAATGGCGTCTGATTTAGCCGAAAAAATGAACCATCTTGCAATGACTGATGTACTTACGGGCTGCTTAAATAGGCGTGGGTTTTATAATAAAAGCCAAGAGCAACTAAAAGATAAACTTAATAATTATAAGTACGTAAGCTTAATTTATTGGGATATAGATAAATTTAAAAAAATAAACGATGAGTTTGGACATGCAGGAGGTGATGTGGTGTTAGTAGAAGCGGCGAAAATAATGCAAGACTGCATAAATCCAGATGATTTGTTTGGCCGAATTGGTGGCGAAGAATTTACCTTATTAATAGCACGTAACGACGAGCCTACAGCTAAAGCATTCCCCGAAAAACTAAGAAACGCACTCGCCAGTAATCCGATTCATTTTAATGATAAAGTAATTAATGTTACGGCAAGTTTTGGCGTAATAAATATTAAATGTAATAAAACCGCAATTGAAAGCGCAATAAATGAGGCAGATAAAGCACTCTATCATGCTAAAAGTGGAGGGCGTAATCAGGTAGTTCATATAAGCGAATTAAGTCAATAAAAGTTCATTATTACTAAGGCCTACCTATCTTTTTAGGTTGAATTTTCGGCAGCATCTTTAGGCAAATAGCATTAAAAAAACGAGGCGTATTGCTCCGTTTTAAGTTATTTTCATATGAATGTAAGCTAATAGAATAACACAAAAGAAGTTACCGCTCGCAGCGAGCAAGAAACACACGGCACGCTTAAATCGAACCTAGATAAAACAAACTTTGAGTCTAAAAAGTCAGCGTTCTAACTAATAAGTTTAAGCGCATCGGCAAATCTAACTGGTTTACTGAATATAAAGCCTTGGTATTTATCAATTTGTAAACTTTGTAATAACGTTAACTGAGCTGTGTTTTCTACGCCCTCCGCTATTACTTGGCAACCAATCATGTGCGACATGTTAGTTACCGCAGATACAATACTTTTATCTTTTGAGCATTCACAAATATTATCAATGTAAGATTTATCTATTTTAATATAATCAACTGATAGCTCTTTTAAAACTGATATAGAAGAAAAACCAGTACCAAAATCATCAATAGAGATACGTACACCGGTATTTTTTATGGCCGTAATCACTTTTGACAAATACGGTAAATTTTTAATCATCACTGTTTCTGTTATTTCTAAATGGACATTGTATGGTTTAACTGCGTATCTATTTAAAAGCCCAACCAAAAATTCTAAAAAGTTATGGTTTTCTAGTTGCAACACCGACACATTAATAGACAGTCCAATATTACTATTTACCGCATTTAACTTACTTAGGCTCGCAATAGCTTGCTCAAGTACAAACTCACCTAATATATTAATTTTTCCATATCGCTCAGCAATATCTATAAATTCTGAAGGCGGAATAAATTCATCATTAAATTGCCAACGAAGTAGTACTTCAAACGTTGTTATTTCATTTGTAGTTATATCAACAATAGGTTGATAACACAGATGAAAGTCACCTTTATCTACGCATTCTTTAATAGAGCTACGAAGTACTTCTTCTCTTTTAAGCGATTCGTGCATCCGCTCGTCAAATACCGATATTTCGTTACGGCTTTTCTTACCTTCATACATAGCCACATCAGCATATTTAATCGCGTCTTCAAGAACAAAATTTTCGCGCGTAAAATACAGCCCAACCTTAAAAGAGGGATTTACTTGATAGCTATCCATACTCACTGTTTTCGTTAAAGTTTTAACTAATCTAAAAACACAGTCAAAAAGCTCGTCTTCGGTGTTACTACGAGAATAAAAAATAAACTCATCCCCTCCCCACCTACACGCAATAAAGTCGCCTTGGGTTTGTGTTTCAACTAATCGTTTACCTGTTTGGGCTAATACAAAGTCACCAAAATCGTGACCGTATTTATCGTTGATGATTTTAAAGTCATCCATATCTAAAAATAAAACAGCTTTAATATCATCACTTTGATTGGCTAAATCAAGTTCAACATTAGAAACAAAACTTCCCCTGTTAAACAATTTAGTTAGATTGTCTTTTTGCTCTAAAAGGATTATTTGTTCAGTACGAACTTGCACTTCATTTTCTAAGTTTTCAATGAATTGATCTAACTTAAGTTCGTTATTAATAGATGACTTTACATCTTTTGCACTGCGTATAGCCGTTACAAAACACAATATAAACCATAAAACGAGTCCTAAAACACCTAATACATTTTCATCTTCTATTGGCTGTAAAAGTAATAAAATACTAAATGGAACCAACAAGCAGGTTATGTACGACAGTGATGAGCGAATATCAGAGGCTAAAACATTAACACCGCCACCAGCTAGGGAGCTAAAAACAACCAGAGAGACAAATTTCTCCTGTATTCCCATGTTTTCATAAAACAAAATCGGGAAAGCAGCCCACGTTAAAGCTGTTAATAATAAACCAATAAAATACAACTGATATTTAAAAGGGTGTGTTTTGTTAACAAATACATGACTAACTATTCGAAGTAACGAAATAAGCGTTAGCGTAAAAAACCAGTAAAGTTTTTCTTGAGAGGCACTGTGATTAATACTGCTAAAAATAAGAAAACAAGAAACAACCGTATTTATAGCGATTGCAGAAATAAAATAAGAGCTAACAAATGCTAACCGCTTATTGGCAAAATTATTTATGTGAGAAGTCATTAATGTTACTTGAATAGGCTGTTGCACAGTGTAAACAGTTTACTTAAGTTCAATAATAAACAACAGTGAACATTCATAAAAAAGTATTGTTTAAGCCTCTTAAGCGGTTTTATAAGCCATTAAACGAAAAAGGGTTAGCAATTTGCCAACCCTTTTTGTTAATACTGATTATATATTATACCAACTCGCTTAATTAAGAGATCTATTTTGAGAGAAGAAAATCGTGTCGATAACAAAGCAAAAATTTCGTTATTTAGTTGTTCAAAATCAGAAATTTTTAACGTAGTTAGTGTCAGTTAACCCCTCAAATTGATCAAGTATTATTGCGAATTGGTATTACTCACCATCAACAATAATGCGTAGCATACGACGAAGTGGCTCTGCCGCTCCCCATAAAAGCTGATCGCCTACTGTAAATGCACTAATGTACTTTGGCCCCATCGCTAATTTACGAATACGGCCAACAGGAATGCTTAAAGTGCCTGTTACTTTAACGGGTGTTAAATCAGTCGCACTAATATCGCGCTCGTTCGGAATAACTTTAACCCACTCGTTGTGAGACGCTAAAATTTCTTCAATTTTTTCTACGCTTATATCTTCACGTAATTTAATGGTCATTGCTTGAGAGTGACAACGCATAGCGCCAATACGCACACATAAACCGTCAATTGGCACTGGTTGCTTTGAAGAACCTAAAATTTTATTGGCTTCTACTTGCGCTTTCCATTCTTCTTTAGATTGACCACTTGGTATAGGCACGTCAATCCACGGGATCAAGCTACCGGCAAGTGGCACACCAAATTGGTCTTGTGGTAAATCTTTTGATGCCATTGTTTCGCTTACTATTTTATCAATTTCTAAAATAGCAGAGCTTGGGTTATCTAGTTTATCTGCAACACTTGCATGAATAGCACCCATTTGTGCAATAAGCTCTTTCATATTACGCGCACCGGCGCCCGATGCTGCTTGGTAAGTCATTGGGCTTACCCATTCAATTAGGTCTTGCTCAAATAAACCGCCTAATGCAAGTAGCATTAGCGATACTGTACAGTTACCGCCCACAAATGTTTTAACGCCTTGCGCTAAGCCTTGTTCAATTACATCTTTGTTTACAGGATCAAGCACTATTATGCTGTCCTCACTCATACGCAGTGCTGAAGCTGCATCAATCCAGTAACCATCCCAACCCGACTCTCGAAGTTTTGGATATACCGCATTGGTGTAGTCACCGCCTTGGCAAGTAACAATAATATCCATTTTAGCAAGTTCGCTAATGTCACTTGCATCTAGTAATGGTTTTGCGTCGCCTGCTATATCTGGGCCTAGTTGACCCGCTTGTGAGGTGGTGAAAAAGGTGGTGTCGATATGGGCAAAATCACTTTGCTGCTGCATACGTTCTAATAACACTGAGCCAACCATGCCTCGCCAACCGACTAATCCTACTTTTTTCATTGTTTGTTCCACTGTTTGATTCATAAAAGATGCCTTAATACATTAAAAATTAAAATTCATTGCGTGAGATTTAATTTTTATTAACGTCAAAATAACACCACCAGCGCGCTAAAACTAGTGAATAAAGTAGAACTCAAATTTTTTTCATAGTCATAAAAAAACCCTGTATTAAATACAGGGTTAGCGGTGGATTTATTCACCCCCTTACGAGGGGGATAACAATAAAATAAACGCTTAAAACTCGTAGCTGTAACTTAAGTCAAAGGTAATGCCCTGCTCTTTAGAGCGAACAATAATATCTGATTGGGTTACTTCTTGATCTTCATCGAGTAAGTTTTTAACTTTAAATTTAACTTTAGAATTAAAATCAGGGTAGTACGTGTAAACTAAATCAAGTGAATGAAATGGTTGCTCGTAAGCATCGTCACGATTAGCCACACCTGCTGCTAAAATACGCTCACCAAACACGTTATAAACAAGTGAGCTACTGTGCATACCATCAAGTGAATCGTAATTAAGTTGTAAGTTAACTACATATTGAGAGTGACCTGTCATACGCTTTTTAGGGTTAGTTAACGTACCAGCAAGTGCAGGATCGATAGACGCCTCAGAATCACTTATCGTAATGTTACCACTGGTAAATAAACCTTCTGCAGCAAACGTTAGGTCCTGAAGCCATTCAGCCTCAATACCGTAAACCTCGGCAGTTTCACCATTAATAAATGACGCAGAGTAATCTTCATCACCAATATTTAGCACAGTTTCGATAGGCGCAGTTATGTCTTTATAAAAGGCAGCTAAACTAAATGAATTACCTGCTTGCCCGTAATATTCATAACGCAGGTCATAGTTTTTAATGGGACTACTTTTTATACCTGTACGGCCAAATGTTCTGATATCAGTTAACGGGTCATAATAAGTTACCGGTACAACTTCACGAAAGTCAGGTCGAACAACCGTTTCGCCATAACCTAAACGAATTTGATAATCGTCACTGCCTACGTAAGTAACTGACAATGCAGGATACCAATCATCTGTGACGATAGAGCCCGCTTCAATTTTTTCAGGATCGTAAAAAGTATTTAAGTCTTGCTGATCAAAAATAAGGCTAGATGTACCAATGGATGTTTGCTTAAACTCTTCATAACGAATACCACCACTGACTCTTATCCATTGATCGTAAAAAACATCAAACGACGCATAGCCGGCATCAACTTTTTGAGCGGCAATGTAATCGTCGGCGTCAGGCGCTGTAGGCTCATTAAAATCAACTAAAATGGCGTTATTATTAATGAAGTCGTCAGTTAAAAAGCCACTGTTATTAAGTGGATCAGCACTTCCATCATTAATTGAAATACCCGAGCCACCACTGTTATTAATAGCAAAACTTGAGGTATTAAATAGTCGTGCCCTATCAGAGAAATCGTAACCAAACTTAAACTCAACTTCCATCGCGTCAAAAGACAGTGGTAATGTAAGGTTACCGCCGTAGGACTTAACGCGCTCTTGCATATTTGTGTACGACATAATTACGCGGTTATCATCGCCGGTTATAGTAGAACCCGCATAGCTGCCATCGTTATTATAACTATCACGAAATTCAAAATCCGCACTGGTAGGAATATCTGTCGTTGCTTTAGCTTCAGTGTATTGCCAATCAGCGCCTATTCCCATGTAATCTAAAAAGGTATGTTGACCAATAAATTGAGTAATATTTAACTGGCGCTCTTCGTAATTAAACGCATGGTTACGATTTGCAACGCCATCGCCTGCAATACTAAACGTAGAGCTACCTGCAGGGCTTTGCGAAATAGCAATTTCTGATTCGTCTTCATTATCGATAATATAAAGCTGTTGAGCTGAAATACTATGTGTACCAAGCCTATAAGAAAGGCTAAGCGATCCGTTATAACTTTGCGTCTCAGTGGTTACCTGTGAATTTTTGACTGTGTTGTAGCACGAGTTAGATACATCATCTGCTGTGGCAAGCGATGTTGTACAATCAATTGAACCATCCTGGTTTTTAAGATCTTGAGTGATTACAGAGCTAAAACGCTCTTCAAAATCCCACTCATTTTTATATGCACCAGCCAGTAAAAAGCCAAATTTCCCGCCAAAGTAAGACTCTTCAAAGCTATCGCCATAATGCGCTTTAACATTATAACGAGGGTCTAACGACTCATCTTTTAGCTCATACCCACGTGGCAGTGACTTTAACAATGTATTGTTAATCGCTGTCGCTTGCTCAGCGCGGGTTTGCTCAGCATCAACAAAACCTTCACGACTTACTATATTACCAATACCAAAGTTACCACGGTATTGTGAAATCGCATTGTTTAAAGCCTCTGGGATACCCTCTTCATTACGATTATACGTAAATCCATCGCCTGATGCCGTATCGTATCCTACGCCTACTTCAAATCCTGCTGTAAATTCACTAGGCGCTGTTTTAGTTCTTATATCAATATTACCGCCACCAAACGCAGCGGGCATATCTGGCGAATACGCTTTTTGAACAGCCATACTCTCAATAATACTGGCAGGAAATATATCTAATGGAATTACATTACGTGTTAAATCAGGGCTTGGAATATAAGCCCCATTTAATCGAGCACTTGAATAACGCTCGCCTAAACCGCGTACGTAAATAAACTTACCATCTACTAACGTCAAGCCTGTTACTCGCCTAAGTGCAGATGCAGCATCGCTATCGCCTGTACGTGCTAATTGTTCAGAACCTAAAATATCGGCAACAAACGCTTGGTTTTTACGCTCTTCAACAACAGCGGCTGCGCTGCCTTGTAAGCGCGTACCTACAGCAACAACTTCTTCTATTTCTTGTGAATTAGTAAACTGTTCATCCGATTGGGCGGCAATAAGACTTGTAGACTGTGCAGCTAAGCCTAAGCCAATTGCCCAAGTAATTTGATTGAGTCTATGTTTTTTAGACATGAGATAATCCTAATCAGGTTATACAAAAGAGGCGCCTTACGCTTAATATACAAGCCACAAAGCGCCTTTAATTAGAGGTTATAAATGCAATACTTAGTTAGTCAGCATTGGCTGCTGTAACAGCCGCTTGAACCCATTTATACCAGCTAGAATCTGTATCCTGATCCGATACTGCACCAATATAGTTAACGTTTTCAAAGAATGAATCTGTTGCACTTAAATCAGTGGCCGTAACCGTTACTTCGCTAGCTGCTGTGTTAGTTGCAAAACCATTATCAGCAAGAAGCACTACGTCATCAGTTAGAATTTGATTAGCAGCGCCATTTTCAAACCATGCTGTTTTGGTTTGACCTTCTAATGGTCCACTTGCAAAGGTATCTGTATCAGTAAAGTTTGCAGAGCACGCCATTACAGAACTTGTAAATGAAATTTTGTCAGCTTGCTTTTCGCCGTCACCAGAGAATTGAATACACTGTGTATTTGTCGCGTTTTTCTTAATAATAACGGCGTTGTAAATACTTGAATTGAACTGATCATCAAACTTGTATGCTTGTGAAGGGTCATCATCGCGCACAGAGTTGCCATCAGTCGTAATTACAGTAACGTTTGCAACCGTCGGGTTAGAGGGAGATACTTGCTCAGAAGATGCACCTTTAACGCCATCAGATTCAAAGCCATTGTTACCCATGTTTACAACTGTGCCGTCGTTTAACGTTACAGTACCGTGCTGGATAAATAAGTATTGAGCTTTACCCTGCCAACCAGCATCAAAGTCAAATGAATCATCTTGTGTATCTGTTACTGCAACATGTTTAAGCGTTGTAGCACCACCAAAAATTTCGATACCATCATCAAAACCTTGGTGAATATGTAAATAATCAAACTCAGAACCAGAACCTACAGCATTAAGTGTTAAAGAGTTTAAATCGTCGCCTTCACCACCAACACGTGGACCCGAACCCGCATACCAAATTTTAGCCCATTTAATATTGCCACTAGAATCTGCATTATTGTTACCACCAAAGTAACTTGTAATACCTTCTGAAGCGACGTTACATGTAGCGCCACCGCGTTCTGCATCGGTACATTGGTCAGTAATGCCGTTACCATTAATAATAATACCGCCCCAGTCAGCGTAACGTGCACCTTCGCCAGCGGTATCAAAGCGGTCAAACGCATTCGCTGATGTAAATACAACAGGCTTGTCTTGCGTACCTACAGCTTGAATTTTTGCACCGCGTGCAACGCGTAAAATAGCTTCACCTGAACCAAAAGCTAACACCGCACCAGGCTCAACGGTCATCGTTGGACCATTCGCTGGAATTTCAAAACCATCAACCGTGCTGCCGTCTTCGCCAATTTGTAGGGCATCATCAAAAACGTGAACACCGCCGCCTGGCAATTCTTTAAACGTAATGTTATTTGTAATCGAAATTGTTTTGCTAGCAAATGAGTCGTTATATAAACAGTCAATTCCGCTAACGACACCCGTTACCGTACCGGCATCTGATTCATAGCTTGCACATTCAGCGTCTTCATCAGCCGTTGAACCCGCTGTATTATTTGAATTATTAACACTGTTATCTGTTGTAGAGCTGTTATCGTTTACAGTTGGTGTAATTTCGATATCGCCGCCACAGCCAGCTAGAGTCATTGCAGTTGCTACTAGGCTGACCTTGAATAAATCAGATAATTTCATTGTTCACTCCGTTAAAGTATTTAATTATTTTGTTAGCGTATTAAGTAAAAACTTAAGTCACTTTAAAGCACGATACTCATGCATTAAGGTGACTTGAGTTATCGAATGCAGGTAAGATACTGTAGTGATATGACAAAGTAGTTACAGTTTGATAACCGTAAGATGACAATGTTAACTTTCATAAAATCAATTGGTTACTTTTTATAGCAACAAAAAAACCGCCATGAGGCGGTTTGGTATTGCGATTATGAAATGGCTTTATAATTCCTACTTATACGTGCGCAGGAATTATTGAAATTTACAGTAAGGCTGTTCTAAGTGTTTCTGCATGCACTTTCTCGCGCTTTACATATTTAATCCATTGTTGTGCTAAACGCTGTGATTTTTTATGTTTTTCGGCTTGTTCGAACGCTAAAATAGAGGCATCAAAATTTTGTAAGTTGTACTGAGCCATACCCAAGGCTACAAATGCATTTGATTCAAAATCAAGTGAGCCTTTATCAAGTGCTTTACGCGCTGCGTCGGCCGCTTCTTCATATTGCTCAGTATTAACATAGACTTCAGCTAAGCGTTGATCATACTTACCACTGGGTGATAAATCGGCTGCTTTTACAAAGTATTTTATTGATTTTTCGTCTTCTTTTGCTTGGATCATCGCCTCAGCTACAAAGGCATAGTTTTTAGCGTTTTGCTCTGCGATACCTTTTTCAATCGCATCGCTCATAACGTCTGCGGCTTTAAATGCTAAGCCGTTATATAAATACACTTGCGCTAATTGGCGCAAATCAGACTTTGAGGTTAAAAAACCTTGCTGATAAGCCGCTTCAATTACGGCTAACTGTTGCTTTTCTTGCCCTGTTTCACCATACATACCCGATAACTGCACCCAATACTCAGGCTTGTTATAAAGTTTTACTAAGCGCTCAAGTACAGCAACTACTTTACCTGTTTGATTAAGTGAGTAGTACATGGCACGTTGTAGCACTAACCAATTCTCTTTAGGCGCTTTACCTTCATTATCGCTCAGTGCAATAACCTGAGATATATACTCAAGCCCTTTCTCATAATCTTTTAACTGATAATAAGTTTGGGCTCTTAACAAATAATAAGCTTCTGTTTTAGGCTTAGTGTTAATAGTGTCCCAGTCATCTAAAAATGCGATAACTTTAGTGTAATCACTATTAGCCATAGCTAGTTGCGCTAAACTAAAGGTAGTACTTAAACGAAGCGACTCAGGAATGGCTTCCTCTGCTACGACCTTTTCAAACGAAGCTATCGCTTTTGGTAAATCGTTTTCGTTGTAATAAATAAACCCATAAAAATTATGCATCATCGCAATTTCGTACGAGTTCATGCTTGAAGCTCGCTCTTGAATGCTATCAAGCGCTTCAAGGCCTGTTTTAACATCGCCATCATCAGCGAGTTTTTGTGCACGTGCGAGTTGGCTGTAGACCTTTTCGCGAAGCGCTGGTACACGTTTTGTTTTTTGCTCTTGTTCTGCATATGCCGTAGCTACATTTAGCCCTGGTATCAGGCTTAGAGCACTTGGTGTAACAATACTTGTACTGATCGCAGCGGTACAAAATAGTGTTAATTTTAAAAATTTAGCTGTAGGGCTTAATTTCATAACAGATTTAATAAATAGTTTCATAATCGCCTCGCATTACTGTCCGTATACTCGTGGTTAATTACTAAATTAACCGCTGATTTGGAAAGATATTTTGTTCTGAACACCCGCCACTTCAACGGCTTCACCGTTTACTACGCGGGGTTTATATTTAAATTTAAGGGCTGCATCCATCGCGGCTCTATCAAAGAGTGACTCAGGCTCTGCTTTTATTACTTGTGGGTCGCGTACAGTGCCTTGTTTAGTTACTATAAATTCAACAATAACGTAGCCTTCGATACCTCGCGATAATGCGCGACGAGGATAAACAGGCGCCACTTTAACAATGGGTAAATACTCACCATCACTTGTTTCAAGTGCTAACCCGCCGGCTAAATTTACATCCGCATCAACGTTTGCACCAAAGTCAAAGTTGTTAGCATTAGCTGTAGCATCACTATTTTGCATTTGCGGTGATTCCATTGGTGGTGGCGGCTCTTTTGGTGTTGGTGGCTTTTGTGGCTTACGCTCTTTTTTTTGTACGGTTTCTTCTTTTTTCAAGCGAACAAAATCAAGTACGTTACCCTTTACCGGATCCGTCATAGCGCCTTCACCGCCAGTGATCAGTGCCTGCATGCCTAAAAACAACATAAAGGTCACTACACCGGCTATCACTAATGCAACTAAATATCGCAACATAACTAGCCCTTAAGACGCATCTTGTGCGGCAATTGATACATCAAATGCGCCCGCCGCGCGCGAGGCATCCATCACCTTTATTAACATTTCGGTAGTGGCTTTTTTATCCGCTTGAATCACAACGCTACCTTGTGGATTTTCTGCTTTTAAACGCTCGATATTGGCTTGTACTGCGCGTACATCAATTTGACGTTTATTAATCCAAATTTCACCTGTACCTGAAATCGCGACAAGGATATTTGCACGCTCTTTTTTCACAGCAGTTGCGGCTTCTGGGCGGTTAACATCAATACCGGCTTCTTTAACAAAAGAGGCAGTTACAATAAAGAAAATAAGCATGATAAATACAACGTCTAGCATTGGGGTCATGTTTATTTCTTCAGCTTCATCTTCTTGAAATAGGTTTCCTAACGGGGCTCTCATTTTTATTCTCCTAGAATGAGCGACTTTATAGAAGCCGCTTATCAAAATTTTGCTTAATGGTCTAAAACCATGCTGTCTTGTAGTAGTTCTACTTCGCGCTTAGCTTTTCGTTGTAAATACGTTGAGGCAAATACCCCAGATAACGCACCTACCATGCCTGCCATTGTCGGGATAGTTGCTTTAGATACCCCTGATGCCATTGAACGGGCACTCCCTGTGCCGGTAATTGCCATTACATCAAACACTTCTATCATGCCCGTTACAGTGCCTAACAAACCAAGTAGTGGGCACAAGGCAACCATCACATTAATCAAAGAAAGATTGGTGTTTAAGCGCATACCTGCTCGCGATATCATCGCTTCGCGTATTTGCTCTGCGTTCCAACTATTACGTTCTGCACGGTTAATCCAATCGGTTTTCACACCCTGTTTATAGCTTCGAAAACCGTTGAAAAAGTAAATAAATCGCTCGAGTATCAATAACCACATCGCGAAGATTAACACCCCGATGACCAAGAGAACCTGGCCACCAGTGTCGAGAAAATCACGGATAGCATTGATTGAGTCAATCAATAGCACCATGGTTTATGCTCCCTTCTCGCTACGCTCTGCGATAATACCGGCGCTCTGCTCTTGAATAGTTAGCAAGATATTTTTAGCGCGCGTATTAAGTAAGGTGTATAAAAATACCGTCGGAATTGCCACAACTAAGCCAAGTACCGTTGTTACGAGTGCTTGAGAAATACCACCCGCCATAAGCTTAGGATCCCCAGTACCAAACAAGGTGATTGCTTGAAATGTATTGATCATGCCTGTTACCGTACCTAATAAACCTAACAGCGGTGCAACAACAGAGATAATTTTGATAAGTGTTAGGTTACGTGTCACTTTTGGCATTTCACGTAAAATAGCTTCACTTAATTTAAGCTCAAGTGTGTCGTGTGAAACACTCGGAAATTGATCTTTTACTTTCATTACACGTCCAAGCGGATTGTCATCACGTGCAACAGTATCTTTAAGTTGACGGCGAATTTTACCGCCCATAATCAATAATGAGAAAAAACGCTCTAGTGATATAAGTAGTGCAATAACACCCACACCTAAAATCACATAACCAACAGTGCCACCTTGATGAACACGCTCTTGGGTATCGGGTGCTTGTACTAATAAACCAAGAATAGAGCCGCCTGTTGGGTCAAGTGCGAATTGCACCACACCGCTTTTAGTACTTTGAAGATCGTCTGCCGTTGCGGTAAAGCGCGATACGGGTTGGCGAGTTAATTCACTCAATGAATTAGTCGAGGAATTAAACTCTAAGTACTTACCGTTTGATATAAGGTTAAATGCACCCACTCGCACAACTTCTTGCTGTGCTTTAGTACCGCCTTCAACAATGACACTTGCGTTAAAACGACTTACTTTGCCTTGCTCGGTCATTTCGCGCTGTAGTTCAAACCATACTTTTTCAATATCTTCTATTGAAGCAAGTTTTGAAGTTGAACCCATTTTTTGAGCAAGGTCATCCATAAACGTACTACGCCCAGCAATCTGGGAAGATATAATTGATGTCGCAAACTTATTACTAGAATCACCTGCTACTTGCTGTAACACGCCAAACAATTCTTTAAGGGAACCCATTCGTTTAGAAAGCGTGTCTGTTAAGTTAGCAAGTTTAACTTCGTTTTCTTCAAACTGCGTTTCTAAGCGCTCAGATTCCACCAGCATTTGATTACGCTTTGTTTGGGTATTTTTAAGCGTTTGTACTTGCTCGTTTTGACGAGCAGTAAACTCTTGTTCGCGCTGCTTATTTTGCTCGCTTTGAGCTGATTGACCATTTTCGAGCGTTTTAAGTAATGAATCTAGGTTCATTGGCTCTGCCGCTATACTTGCACCAGTAATGCTTAGGCTTGCAGCAAAAAGAGCTATTTTTGTCATTTGAGTAAACAATTTCATTTTTAACCTCTTATTCTGCTGCATGTACTGGCAGAGTTAACATATCTGGGGCAAGTTGCTTACGCGCAATACGTAAGCCTTTATTAATTTGGCTTATTGTAGAGTCTGGTAATGCTTCAAATGATTTTGTATCTGCATTCCAACTACCTGCTTTTTTACCATCGCGTGTTAAGTAAATAAGCTCTAAACGGCCAATGCGTAAAAAATCGACTTCACGCTCTTTGTCATCCACGTTTAAAAGTGCGGTATAGGCTTCAATAGTGCGCCCGTAGTCTACTTCTACTTGATAGGCTTCGAGTACACGGCGAAATTTTTCACTTGAATTGATATCTGCACGATTCATCATTTCATTTAAAGATGTAACACGCTTAGTGCGCTCATCAGCTAAAAATGGAATATCTAAAGATACAAACTGCTCAAGGCCTTCAATCATTCTAAGCATTAGCGGCGTAATTTGACGTTCAATAATAGAAACCTGATCCATAGACAGGTTTAAAGATTCCATCTCTTCTACTTGATTATTTAACTGTTTAGTTAGCTGAGCGTTGTAAACAGCTAAACCATCAATTTCTTTATTGAGGGTTTTAAATTGCTGTAAACGTCCTTGCATTGAATCTGCAATCTTGTCTATTTTTGTTTGTGATTGCGCAGCTGATTTATTAATTTCACTGCTTTTATCAATAACCTTATCTAAATCGTTTGCGTGTACTGCTGCACTTGCGGCCACAATACCAGCTAAGATTAATGGTTTAACGCCTTTCATCGCATACACCTTTACTCGTTAGTTAGCGGATTTGCTAGTTTGTTTTTTTAGGTCATAAACTTTGTTATATAAATAATTTATGACTTAATAATTTCAATGAGCAGGAGTTTATAGATGAAACATGACAAGGATGTTGCGCAAAAAAGTCGATTTTATGACAGTGGTAATAATTAAGACTTACGAGGGGGTTTTTAAGATGATAAGAGCATTTGTTAGCCAAATGCCCTATAAACAGGCTGGATTATTTTAAAATTGAATTAATTTGATTAAGGGAATAATGCCAATCGGTGTAATTTATTTCAATTGGGTATGCTTTATTACCTTTAATAAGCACTAGTGAGGGAAAACCTTGGATTGGTAGTGTACGAACAAAGGATAACTCAGCTTTAAATTCATCATTAAGCTCGCTTGACGTTAGCTGCACGGTAAACTCATTTTTATCTAAGCCAATCTTTTCAGCCAAACTAATTAATGTACTTTCATCTGACGGGTTTTGCGCATTTAGGTAATAAGCATTTTGAATTGCAGCCACCATTTGAGCTTCTTTATCCGCTTTACGCGCTATAAGTGCGGCTCTACATGCGGGATACGTTGAACGCCTTGGCTGGCAATTGCGCCAAAAATCATAATTAAATTGAGTGCCTAGCTGCGCTGAAATTTTATGCCAAGTCCCCTCAAGCATCTCTTTCATATTTTGTGGCATTGGGTCTTGGCTATCGGGTGCTAGGCCACCTACTCTATATTCTATTGCCACTTTACCAGCAAGCTCTGATTTTAGCTTAAGCCAGGTTGGTGAGTAACCCCAACACCAACTACACATTGGGTCATGAACATATATTAATTTACTTTGAGACATATTAATCCTTCAACTAGTTCGAGACGACACTATTACGACCAGCAGCCTTTGCACTATAAAGAGCTTCATCAGCTTGTTTTAACGAATCATCATAATCAGTTACTTTATTTACTTGGGAAATACCAATGCTACAGGTGATTGAAATACGCTGCTTGTCATCAGTAAATATAACGTGCCCTGCAACAGCCTCTCGAAATTTGTTTGCTATTACAGTGGCTGTAGCAACAGTAACCTGCGGTAAAATAACAACAAACTCCTCACCGCCATAACGGGCCTTTAACGCAGTTGCCAAAAACTGAGATTCAAGGAGCTTGGTAAATTCAATCAATACCGTATCACCAAAATCGTGACCATGCGTATCATTTAAAGATTTGAAGTTATCTAAATCAATTAACAAAATTGAAAAAGGTAAGTACTGCTCTCGGCGTGCTTGGGCAAGCTTTAAAAAATGAGAGGTAATAAAACGTCTGTTTGCTATACCAGTAAGGGGGTCGGTATAAGCATCTTGTTTTTGCTCTAGCGTAATATCGGCAATAGCCATGTGGCTTTTATACCTAAAATACTCACCAATAAATGAGAATAAAAACACCATAGAAAAGGACGCTATAAATCGTGTTTTTTCTACGTCGCCATAGCTAACTTGACCAAGATCAGGGCCGTATAAAATAACAATACAAGAAAACAGTAAAGTAAAACCTAACCAAGCACCTAATCTGACCCCTAAAGATGCAAACGTCACTACAGGATAAAACATAAGCCAATATAGCGCGGTGTTATCTTTACCACCGGTATAAACAAGTGCAACAAACATCATGCACACAATGCTCATACTTATTAATGCCACTACTTGAAGATTACCCGTTCTTATAAAGTAGATAGAACAGCTTATATTTGTAATGTTAACGATAATTAATGAAGCAGTGAGTATCGGTGAGTAAATCTTATAATTCAAAAACACTAATACAGCAATCACCACAATTGATATCCCAATCATGGTAAATAAAGAAAACGCTTTGCGTTGCATGTCTGAGCTATAAACACTGTCGATATTTATTAGACTGAGCCAGTTTGGTTTATTTACATTTTTTTTAGTCATTAATTTTATACTTTAAACTTTTGAACTATATTTTCTAAAGCACTAAACTGCTGTTTTAGTTTGGTACATTCGTTAAGTGTGTCATTTAAGTTAGCCTTGCCTTGTATAGAAAGCGCACTAATTGTTTGAATATCAGTATCTAATAACTTAACAACTTGGTTTTGCTCATCGGTTGCACTGGCTACAGAATGATTTGCATCGTTAATTTGCTTAATAGCTTGTATAACATGACTCATTAAATTGCCGACGGCATCTGCTTGTTGTACGCTTTTTTCACTGTCTTGAAGGCTTGTTTTCATAAGCTCTACAGCAAGGTTTGAGCCTTTTTGTAACTGGCTCACCGTATCTTCAATTTCTTGCGTTGATTGTTGAGTGCGGTGTGCTAATTGGCGTACTTCATCTGCTACAACGGCAAAACCGCGTCCTGCCTCTCCTGCTCTAGCGGCTTCTATTGCTGCATTTAGTGCCAATAGATTAGTTTGCTCGCTTACACCTTTAATAACTTCAAGCACTTGCCCAATACTGGCTGTGTGCGTATTTAAACTATTTATAGTTTGCTGAGCTTTCTCCATATTAGCTGAAAGCTGGTGGATGGTTGTAACACTGTGACTTAATGCTTCTTGGTTTTGTGTTGAGTGCTCATCTGCATTTTTAGCAAGCTGAGATGCACTCTCTGCATTATTTGAAATATCCATTGATGTAGCTGAAAACTGGTTAATAGCCGCTGCAACACTATCGGTTCGTTTACTTTGATCATCATACATAGACAGCGATGAATGTGTTTGTGATACCAAGCTCTCAATTGCTGTATCTAATTGCTCTGTGGACTCTTTTACTTGCTCTATTGAATGCTGAATTTTTTCGATAAAAATATTAAATGAATGGCTTAAGTCGCCAAACTCATCATCATTTTCAACGGTTAAGCGCCTTGTTAAATCGCCTTCGCCTTGTGCTATATCTTTAATGGCATCGTTTAAACGGTTCATAGGCTGCATTAAATAGCGTAATAAAAGCTGCATCATAATAATGATAGTAATGATCCCTATCACCATAAAAACGGCCGCAGTTTGGCCAAAGGTCGATACACTCATATATGCTCTATCTTTATCGATAACAACACCTAGGTACCAATCTACGTTTTCAATACCACTAATTTTTGTAAACGAAATAAGCTTAGACTCACCGTTTATCTCGTATTGGGTAAACTCACTTTGCAAGGGCGTATTAGTACCAAAAATGTCTGATGTATTTTTTAAGTTTAACTTAGCATTAGGATGGCTTAACACTTGACCTTTGTTATCGAGTAAAAAACCATAACCGAGACCTAAAAAATCAATATCGTTAATAATTTTAGTAACTGTTTGCATATCAATATCGGCACCTGCAACGCCGCTAAACTGGCCATTTTGTAGCATGGGTACTACCGCTGAAATTGTAAGCTCGTTAGTTGTTACATCAATATAGGGAGTTGTAAAAGCGGTATTTGATTTGTTTTCGACTAATTTATACCAAGGGCGAGAGGTCGCATCAAAATCAGCAGGTAAAACAACTGATTGATCGTTTAATATAAACGTGCCGCTGGATTTACCTATATACGTATTTTTAAAGCTTCCGGCAAGCTCTGCAGTATTTAATTGTGAAAGGGTGAGTACTTTAGAATCATTAGCTTTATGGGTTTTAGCAATTGATATAACAATCGCCAACTTTGCATTTAACCAACTCGCTATATTTTGTGAAACAGATTCGGAATTTTGTTGTAATACTAGGCTTAACTGCTGCTCGGTTTGCTTGCGCATCGCAATGTAGTTATTAAAAGTAAATAACCCTAGCACCAAAACCAAAATTAAAGAGGCTGCAATAGTCACTTTGGAAGTAAATTTCAACGAGTTAAGCATATACATCCTTTTTATTATTTATCTTTATTATCCATACAGTTTTAGCAAAAATTTAGCTAAATGTCCTAATAAATAAGGCTTGTGACTAGGTTATTAGATAAAAATAAGGATAAAGGATTAAAAAACAAATGGCTGTAGGGGGTAACTGACTAATATTGAAATAAATTGTGACTCGTATTAATTACTTATGGAACGTTCCTATTAAATGTGGCTTTATAAGTGACTGAATACGTATTCAGTCACTCTTGTATAGTCTGTTATTTCCACTTATTTGCTAAGCGAACAACATTTAATCCGTACCATGCAATAAATACATAACATAGCATTGGAACAAAAAAGCTTTGCTGTATATTTACTGTGTCAGCTATAAACCCTTGCAGTAATGGTACAAGTGCACCACCTACAATAGCTAAGCACAACCAACCAGAACCCTTACTGGTCAATGATCCTAGTCGCTCGATTGCAACTGAAAATATAGTCGGGAACATAATTGAGTTAAATAAACCAATTGCCAATACTGAATATAAAGCGACGTCACCTTGAGTAAAAATGGTGATCAGCAATAGCGAAATAATACTAAATGCATTAAATGCGATCGCCTTAGAAGGCGCTATTTTTTGTAATAATACAGAGCCAATAAAACGCCCTACCATTGCCCCGCCCCAGTAATAACTAATAAGTGCAGCCGCAGTATGCTCTTCAAGTCCTGCTATGTGCGCCTCACCAAAGTAGTTAACTAAAAAGCTGCCAATGGCAACCTCCCCACCTACATAACAAAATATAGCAAGTACACCCATAGTTAAGTGCGGTGCTTGAGTTAATGAACGAGATTCTACTGCAGCATTATTTTCCTCTTTATGGGCTTCAATTTCTGGAAGCTTTATAAAGGCAAATATAATAGCGATAAGTAATAAGGCACCAGCAAGCATTAAATAAGGCACTTTTACAGACTCAGCAGTTGCTGCAGAAGCAGCAAGACTACCTGCTGTACCAAAAAATAATAAACCACCTACATAAGGCCCAACGGTAGTACCAAGCGCATTAAGTGCTTGTGCCAAATTTAAACGAGAAGAAGCTGTTTTTTCGCTCCCAAGAGCTGCAACATAAGGATTGGCAGAAACCTGAAGCACCGTTACACCAGCGGCAAGTACAAATAAAGCGCTCAAAAATAGCCAGTACTCATGTACTACAACAGCAGGATAAAACAACATACAGCCAATTGAAGCCACAATTAAACCAGTTAAAATCCCTTTTTTATAACCAAACTGCTTAACTAAAATCCCCGCAGGGATAGAAACAATAAAATAAGCACCAAAAAAGCAAAACTGTACTAGCATCGCTTCAAAAAAGCTTAAATCAAATACGCCTTTTAATCGTGGTATTAGTACATCGTTTAAAACAGTAATAAAACCCCATAAAAAAAATAGGGTCGTCATTGCAGTCAGTGGAAACAGATAATTTTTATTAGGCTGTTCGTTGACCGCGAATGATTGATTTGTATTTATTTCACTCACGTCGTTTTCACTCCATTAACAAGTTGAAAACGATTCTACATGTTTATATATAAATTAGTCAGTGCAACAAAGGAACGTTCCAATTTTATGGTTTGCATTGAGTATTTGTCGTATTGATAATACGGTCTATCTCGCCACTATTATGAAACTGATAAAGCCCTTCGTTTATATCCTCTAATACTAAAAGCCAGTTAGGTGTAAGCTTACTAATGGCAAAATATAAAGGGTTGTATTGCAAAGGGGTGTTTTCTTTTTCAATGGATGAAAGCAAGGTGTTTTTTTCAGATTTACTCAAAGAGGAGTAATAAACTGAGAACTTTAAAACGTCGGGATCGCCTATAATCAAATCAACACGCTTAGCAACCAGTAGCTGAACAAGCTGTAAATCATCAACAGAGGTAATAATTTCAAACTCATTATTATCCATCATGGCATCAAACTCAGGTGTGTTTTGATACCCACGAACAACCCCAATTTTTTGCCCTTTAAGCGATTTTAAGTTTCCAGTGAAACGATCCTTATCACCTTTTCGTTTTAAAAATGCAATTTCGCCACCTTTAAACGAATTAGATAAACCAAGTAATTCTCGACGTGTTTTACCATTAACATAATCGGAGGGGGCTGTATCTTCTATAAAGTATTCAGGCATTAATATATCAGCTTTGCCTAGTTCTACATTTCGTACAGCTCTTGCCCAAGGCAAAAATTCAATATATACGCTGTAGCCCTTACTATTTAATAAGGCAATAGAAAACTGATAAACCCATCCTTTATTACATAAATTACTACCAATATAAGGAGGCCAGTCGAGAGTAGCTAGATGAAGTATTTGCTTGGGAGTTTTCGCTTCATAGAGCACTCCTGATTTGTGATGATGCCCATTTAAAACATGTTGAATACCATTTTGATAATATTCAACTGACGTTTCTGCAAAACAATTACTACTTGTCAGTAATAATATAAAATAAAACCAGCGCATGTAAAAATCTATTTATGATTAATCATGTTTTTAAGTTTAGTTACAACTAAACCTTTTGCACTGATAAACCTTAATCAGATGCTTTTTCCCATTTCATTTTATTATTTGTATCGCGCGAGCTTATAATTGTTGTATCGCTGCTCTCAACGCCGCCTAATTTAGCTAAGCGGTCGTACAAAACCACATTACAAGTAGCCGCTAAGTTCATGCAGCCAATAGTGGGAATATAAACAACCTCATCGCACCACTTTAAAACATCTTTTGGGATTGAGCCGTCTTCAGGACCAAATATATAAAATGCGTTTTCAGGGTGTTTAAACTCAGGTAAAGGCGTTGCACCTTCAATAAGTTCAATAACAACAACGGTTGCACCCTCTGGCTTTACTACTTCTAAACTATCAGTTTCGGTAAGCGGGATACGCTCAAGTACATTTTTTGTGTCGGTATGAAATTTCTTGGCGTTTAAATAACGATTACCAGTAAAAAAAACCTGTTTAGCGTCGTAACACCCTGCAGCACGCAATACGCCACCAACATTAGTCGGGCTTTTAGGATTAATTAAACCAATTACCGCTTGTTGTTTGCTCATTAATCAGCGTCCTTTGTTGGCCACTCTGCAATGTATAAATCAAAGTCGTCTAGTTTCACATCACAATCTTTTACTGTTTTATCTTTTACAGAAATCCCTAACTCGTGCATTTTTGTTTTATCGCCATTATTTAATAACGGATGCCAAGAAGCCAAGCCACGCCCTTCGTGTAAACGGCGGTAACTGCAACTTTGCGGCATAAAAAAGATGTCTTTGAGGTTTTCTTTTGTGAGTTTTACACAAGAAGGAACAAGCGTTTGGCGGTTTTCGTACTCGCTACAACCACAGGTGTTGTTATCAAGATACTGACACACAATATTAGTAAATATTAACTGCTCACCTTCACGTAACTGATCGGTGGCGGTAAATTCGTCTTCATCTTCGCTATCAATAAACGTATTTAAACAACATTTTCCGCATCCATCACAAATGGCTTCCCATTCGTTTTGACTCATGTCGCTTAAGCTTTTTTTAAGCCAAAATTGTGTATTTGCTAATTGTTGATCAAACATAGTTTACTCGTGCCCCCTAAAGAGCGCGCATTCTACCGTATTGCTGCAAATGGCGCAAAGCCAATACCCTTTCAAAGTACTGGCTTTGCGCTAAAAATTAGCTTTGAGATTTAACCCAACGCTTAATTTTTTCCTCTAGTATTGGCATTGGTAATGCGCCATCAATTAATATTTGCGTGTGAAACGCTTTAATATCAAATTTATCGCCGAGTTCTTTTTTAGAAAAATCACGTAATTCTTGAATTTTAAATTGCCCTAACTTGTAAGAAAGCGCTTGGCCTGGCCATGCTATATAGCGCTCTACTTCAGCAATTACATCACTTTTAGCCATAGACGAATTTGCAAGCATGTAGTCTATACCTTGTTGACGCGTCCACCCTTTTGCATGAAAACCAGTATCAAGCACTAAACGCATTGCACGTAATTGCTCGTCTGATAAACGTCCGTACCACATATAAGGGTCGGTAAATAAGCCTAGCTCTTTGCCTAAACTTTCTGCGTAAAGTGCCCAACCTTCGGCAAATACGGTGTAACCACCAAATTTGCGAAAGTCAGGTAAGCCGTCTATTTCTTGTTGCAAAGCTATTTGAAAGTGATGTCCTGGCGCTGCTTCATGAATCGATAAGGTTTCGAGTAAAAATTTCGGCTGTGCTTTTAAGTTATACGTATTGATATAAAAAATGCCTGGGCGAGAGCCATCAGGTGCAGGAGATGCATACGACGCACCTGCAGCCGACTGCGCTCTGTAAGCTTCAACCGCTTTTACAACGTAAAGTGCTTTTGGTGCTATGTTAAAAAGCAGAGGCAAACGCGCATCTATTTTTTTCTTAACGTTTTCATATGCCGCAATTAGCTCCTCAGGCGTATTATAGTAAAACTCGTCTGAATTACGTAAGTGGTCAAAAAATTCAGATAACTCGCCTTTAAAGCCTACGGTTTCCTTTACTTTTTTCATTTCGCTTAAAATGCGCGACACTTCACTTAAACCAATCTCATGAATTTCGTCTGCAGATAAGCTAAGCGTCGTGTTTTTCTTAATTTGGTATTCGTACCATGCTTTACCGTTTGGTAAATCACTATAACCAACGCTCTCACGGCTATTAGGAATATACTGATTAGCTAAAAAGTCACTCATGCTTTTATAAGCCGGTAGTAAGTGCTGCATAATCAGTTCGCGATACTGCGCTGTAATTTTTTGCTTTTGCTGTGCGCTAAACGAGTCTGGTAATTTTTTAATTGGTCCCCAAAATAGTGAGTCTTCAGCATTTTTAACTACATGAGCTGCAAATTGTGGCTGCAGTTTTTCAGCAAGTGGTTTTGGTAACGTAATACCTAGTTTAATGCCTTGTGCCATTGAGCGCTCTACACTAGCTAGCCACTTTACAAAACCTTCGCTGCGCGACATAAAAGCAGTGTAATCTTCAACTGTATTAAACGGCTGAGCACTTTGACCTGAACCAAAACCTGCAAAGGTGTTATGCGCACCCGCCATTTGGTTAATTGGTAGTAAATAATCAGGAAACTGCATGCCCTCTAATTTTAGTGCAAGGTCACGCTCTAATATTTCAAAGCTTAAAAGCGACTGCCCTGTTAACTGTGCTTTATCTATAAAGTTTAATCGCTGTTGATATTTTTTATAAAAAGCCGCTTTTTTTGCTCTATTTTCTTTTGAGATTTCTGGCGTAAATTGATCGTTAAACTCGTTACGGCCACTATACGTTGCGCTTATAGGGCTATATGTAAGCGATTCATCGTAATACTGTGCAACAAGTACATCGAGCTGTTGCTCTGCCGAAAGCTCTGAAACAATACCTGCCGATGCGTTAACGGTGTTTAGCTGCGCACTGGTGTTAGTGTGTGTACTAAGCTCAGTATTCATACAGCCACTTAAAGCAAACATAACGCCACTGGCAACTAATGCTAATTTAATTGATTTCATGATAATCCTTTTTAATATCGTTGTTCAATTATGCGCATTAAACCGTGCTTAATAAAGAAATTACGATAGATTGCATTCATCGTATTAAATTTGCACTTTTATCTGGGCTTGTTACATTTCTATTAATTCAAATATGATTTAAAAGAAAAATAAAATGAAAAAACGACTACTCAGTACCTCTATTGCCTTACTTTGCTTAACCACTTTTAATGCCCATGCCGTTACTTACTTATCGGCTAAAGCCATGGTTGATGTTGAAGATGGCAAGCTCATTAAATCCCCCTTAATTACTATTAATGATGGCGTAATTACAAACATTGAACAAAATAAAAAACCAACGCTGACTAAAGATGATAAATATATTCAACTACCTGATTTAACCCTTATGCCAGGTTTGATGGATATGCATGTGCATTTAACAAGCGATCCGACAGTGCCGCGCAGTGAACGTTTAGGCCAATCGGTACCGCGTATGGCGATTAAAGCGGCTCATTTTGCTAAAAGAACCTTAGAAGCCGGATTTACAACTGTACGTAATGTTGGCGCAGAAGGTTACAGCGTTATAGCGGTGCGTGACGGCATAAATGCGGGTGACATAGTTGGCCCTCGTATTTGGGCTGCGGGGCCATCACTCGGAATTACCGGCGGGCACTGTGATAACAACCGATTACCTCCTGAGCTTAAATATACTTCAAGTGGCGTCGCAGACGGTCCATGGGCTGCGCGTATAAAAGTACGCGAAAATATTAAATACGGGGCAAACGCTATTAAGTTTTGCGCCACAGGTGGAGTATTTTCAAAAGGGACTAAAGTAGGTGCACAGCAGTATTCTTTTGAAGAAATGAAAGCCATTGTTGATGAAGCCCATATGCGAGATTTACCTGTTGCAGCTCATGCACACGGTACAAGCGGGATTAAAACAGCCATTAAAGCAGGTGTTGATAGCGTAGAGCACGCCAGCTTTTTAGATGACGAAGCCATAGCCCTTGCCAAAGAGCATGGAACTTGGCTTTCTATGGATATTTATAACACCGAATACACGCTAACTTATGGCGAGCAAAATGGCGTAGACGAAGAAAATCTAAATAAAGAACGCCAAGTATCAAAAAGGCAACGTGATAGCTTTAGCCGTGCTGTAAAAGCGGGTGTGAAAATGGTCTTTGGAACGGATGCAGCAATTTACCCGCACGGAGATAATGCAAAACAGTTTAGCCGCATGGTTGAATTTGGCATGACAGAACTACAAGCCATTCAAGCATCCACTATTAATAGCGCTAAGTTATTAAAAATGGATACTCAGTTAGGACAAATTAAAACCGGATTTGCTGCTGATATAATTGCTGTAAAAGCAAACCCTCTTAAAAACATTAAAACCTTAGAGTCAGTACCCTTCTTAATGAAAGCAGGTGTTGTTTATAAAAACCAATTGTAAATACACGCTATTAAGGCTGAGCTTACTTAGTCTTAATAAACCCCTCACCCATCTCAAACATCCTAATAAAGGTACAACGTACCTTTATTATGCTTGGTTTTGTTTATTAATTATCCGAACAGTTTTATTTAATCAAATAAAATGAACTTTCTATTCACTTTAAAAACAATAACCATTATCATTCGCGCAAATTCAATAACGCGAATAGTTATCACTCTATGAAAACGTTTAAGTACTCTCTTATTACTCTTGCTTGTTTAAATGCAAATATGGCATTTGCCCAAAATACACAAGTTGATGCTGATATTGAACGCATCAGCGTATACGAAAAACAAAACCGCGTGGTGATGAGCTCAGGTCTTGCTACTAAATCAGACATGTCTTTAATGGAAACACCTGCACCGGTTGTGATTATTGACCGTGAACTTATTGAATCTCAAGGTGTAGATAGCCTACAAGATTTAGTTAGAAACGTAAGTGGTTTAACACAAGCAGGTAATAACTACGGTATTGGTGATAACTTAGTAATTCGTGGTTTAGATGCAAACTACACCTACGATGGTATGTATGGTGGTGCAGGCCTGGGTAATACATTTAACCCAACTCGTTCACTTACAAATGTTGAATCTGTTGAGGTTTTAAAAGGCCCAGCAACAGGTTTATATGGCATTGGTAGTGCGGGTGGCGTAATTAACCTAATAGAGAAAAAGCCAGAGTTTGAAGAAAAACACAAAGTATCGGCTGAGCTTGGCCAGTGGGATAGCTATTCATTATCGTTTGATAGCACTAACGCTATAACAGATGACTTGGCCTATCGTGTAATGGCTAAAACAGCGTCAAGTGACGGCTTTCGCGATTTAAAAGAAGATCGCGACGAAATTTATACCTCGCTTAAATACGTACTAAACGACAGACAAAACATCATGCTTTCTGCAGCATATATAAAAGATGAAATAGCGGTTGATTCTATTGGCCACCCTATTCGTATTTACAATGCAGAAACTGCAAATGGTTTAAGCGCGGGTGAAGTAACCGGTGCCGATTTAGTAAACGATCCGACAGGAAGCGGCGTACAGTTAAGTGATGCACAACGCGACCAACTTGCTAATTCGCTATCTGCATCTGATGGATTAACACCTTATAGCTTTGGCACAAATGGTATTATTTCACCAATGGCTGATGCTAACGAAGGTGAAGAACTGCGTTTTAAATTAACGCATAACTATTACATTACTGACGATTTGTTTTTAAACCAGCAACTACAGTACCGTAACTACACATCAAGTTTTGCGCGCCAAACAGGTGCTTATAACTACGTTTACTCTACTCGTGATGGAATTATAAATAATGACCCACGTGCTCCGTTAGTTGAAGACGGTGTACTTTACCCGTATGCAGCACGCCGCCAAGAATACCGCCAAGTAGAAGCAGATGAAAAATCATGGCAGTACTTTTTAGATTTACGTTATGACTTTATGTTAGGCGACGTAGATAACGAATTACTTATTAACGCAAACTACGAAGATAGAGATATTCGTTTTAAACAATTCTCAATATGGGATCAAGATTACGTACTCACAAACGATGCTGGTGATGTAACGTACCAAGGTTCATTGCCGTATATTTACGATATAAGAGAACCAAATTGGCCATCTGGCAACTTTGATGACTTCGATCCACTTAAAACCAGCGACTACAATAAAAAAGTACAAGCATGGGGCTTAGGCATTCAACATGTTGGTTATCTTACTGAAGAGCTTACAACGCGTATTGGTGTAGCATATAACCGCATTGAGCAAACTTACGAGCACTTTGGTGTAGATGAGCGCTATAGCTCAAGCCGCGCAGAGCCAACACCTGAAGCGAGTACATCAGATTCTGGCTTAACGTATAACCTGGGTGCAACGTATCAGCCATCTGAAGATTTATCTGTATTTGTAAATCATTCAAAAGGTCGTACAGCGTATAGTGTATTGGGATCTGTTGCGGGTAATGAAGCAGACAGAGAAGATTCTGAATCAATGAGTAACGATTTAGGTTTTAGATTTAAAGCGTTTGATGATCAACTACTGGCTTCTGTTGTTATATTCGAAAGCTCTCGTACTAATTTAGAATACGCAAATCCGCTTTATGACGCTTTAACATCAGGCTCAAATGTACCTGAAAGCTATTATGATGGTAAAGAAGAAACAACAGGTATTGAACTTGATTTAAACGCTTACTTAAATGATAAATGGAAAGTAAACGTAAACGGTATTTATCAAGATGCACGTGACAAAAGTAATCCTAACAGCAGCAGTTACGACACACGCCAAAAAGGTGTGCCTTACGTAACAGCAAGTACGTGGGTGACCTACTACGCGGATATGTTTAACTTACCTGAAGCTGTAAATATAAGTGGTGGTATTACGTTTGTAGATAACAGAAGTACTAATTCAAGTTCGTTCTCGATTCCTGATGGTTACGTACCAAGTTACACGATTTACGATACAGCGGTATCGTATACAACTGATAAATGGCATATGCAGTTAAACTTAAATAATTTGTTTAATAAAAAATATTACTCAAAAGCAATGTTTTTAGGTGGTATGCCAGGCGAAGAGCGTAATGCAAAACTAAGTTTTAGTTACACACTTTAACTAGCTAACCTGAACTCTGGATAATAAATCTATCTCAAGCAGAGCTCAGGTTAGTTAAATACTTAAAAAGCACGGTGTTCTAATTTAGAAGCCGTGCTTTTTTGTGTTTTTAAACGATTGATTTAGATTAAATAGTAACCACTATGCGACCGTTAATTTCACCTTTGAGCATATCATCAAAAATCTCGTTAATGTCCTCTAAGCGTTTTTCTTCAATAATCGCTTTTACTTTACCTTGCGCTGCAAATTCCAAGCATTCTTGCAAATCTTTACGTGTACCAACAATAGAGCCCACTACTGACACGCCATTAAGCACAGTATCAAAAATAGGAAGCGGCATATCCTCTGGAGGTAATCCCACTAATACACATTTACCGCCACGGCGTACACTCTTATAAGCTTGTTCAAACCCAGCTTTAGATACCGCAGTACACACAACGCCATGCGCGCCACCTACTTGTTCAAAAATAGCTTCGCTAGGAACAACTTCTTTAAAGTCGAGTGTTATATCTGCGCCAAGCTCTTTAGCAAGCGCGAGTTTTTCTTTACCTGTATCAACAGCTATTACACTAAAACCCATTGCTTTAGCGTACTGTACTGCTAAATGACCAAGCCCGCCTACACCAACAATAGCAACCCACTGCCCTGGTTTAGCACCGGATACCTTTAATGCTTTATAGGTTGTAACACCTGCACAAAATAATGGAGCAGCTTCAGAAAAGCCTAATCCCTCAGGTATTTTTACAACATAATCACCATGCGCTAAACAATATTCAGCATAACTACCATCAATAGAATAACCCGTATTATGCTGCGATAAACACAGTGTTTCTTTGCCATCTAGGCAAAACTCACAGTGCCCACATGCACTATAGAGCCAAGGAATACCCACTCTATCGCCAACTTCTAAGTGCTTAATGTTGCTTCCAACTTTATCAATAACACCAACTCCTTCATGCCCTGGAACTAATGGCATTTTTGGCTTTACCGGCCAATCACCATGACAAGCATGTAAATCGGTGTGGCAAACGCCACAAGCGGCTATTTTTACTAAAACGTCGTTTATTCCAACCTCAGGAATTGGCAGATCTGTTATTTGTAATTTACCTTTGTATTCATTATTAATTGCAGCTTTCATAGTCATTCCATCGTATGTGAAAAAATTAAAAAAAAGGATTTATTTACGTATTGTTGTGTACAACATATCCCAATATAAATGTATAAATATTAATCTAAATCATACTTTAGTCGTTAAAATCAATTTATAAAATGGCTAAGAACTTGCTATCCAAAATGAGCGTGCTAGCATTTACTTTCTGAAATTACTGAAAGTTACTAAGCTATGAGTTTATCCGAAAAGAATTTTGCCTTTGTAATGCATTGTGGTGAGATGGGCAGCCGCTGGGGATTCAATCGTACGATTGGGCAAATGTGTGGTTTGCTGATTATTACTAAAAATCCAATGACAGCCAATGAGATTGCAGATGCGCTTAGTATTTCTCGCGGTAATGTAAGCATGGGTATTAAAGAGTTGCAATCGTGGCAATTAATTAAAGTGCAGCATATTCCTGGCGATCGAAAAGAGTACTACGCCCCTGCTGGCGATATTTGGGATATGGCAAATCGCGTATTTGAAGAACGTAAAAAGCGCGAAATTGAGCCCACCTTAACATTACTACGCGATAACTTATTAGATGAAGCCAGTAACGACGATGAGCTTTATGCACAAAAACAAATGGGGGAAATTCACAACCTACTTGAAACTGTCACTAAATGGTCATCAGAGCTGCAACGTTTAACGCCAGAGCAACTTAATAAGCTGATGAAGCTAGGTTCTGGAATTGGTAAAGTTATTGACTTAAAAGATAAGATATTCAAAAAAGAATAAAGCCGCAATTGCGGCTTTATTTATATGTATATTTTAATAATTAGATTTTTGGATAACCAATTCTATCCGACAAGTAACCTACGCTAGTAGCAAAGTAATACGAACGATTCCAATGCATAAATACTTTGTAGTTGTCGTACGCTAAATACATACGGCCATTTATATCATCAGGCATAACCAGCGCAGCACGTACGTCCACATTAGGTAAATCAGAGCCATCAGCTTTACGTACACCCAGTGCTTGCCAATCAGCTAATGAGCGCTCTGAGTCGTTCCAATATTCTAACCACTGCTTGCGCGTTTTTGTACCACGCACCAAAACGTATTTACTATCAAAGTTTTCAGGTAACTGTACTTGGCGACCCCACGTAAGAGAGTCGTTCCAGCCTTCTTGCTTTAAATAGTTAGCAATTGAAGCAAAAGCATCTTCCTTTGTGGTCCAAATATCTTTACGGCCATCATTATTGTAATCAACCGCGTAAGCATTAAATGAAGTTGGCATAAATTGCGTTTGCCCCATTGCGCCTGCCCATGAGCCTTTAAATTTATCAAGCGTGATATGGCCCGATTTTAAAATGTCGAGTGCAGCCCAAAGTTGGCGTTTATAAAGCGCTTCTCGGCGTCCATCAAAAGCAAGTGTAACAAGTGACGAAATAACATTATGGCCACCTTGAATAGCGCCAAAGTTACTTTCAAGTCCCCACAATGCCACTATAAAGCGTGCTTGTACGCCAAACTCTTTCGCTACTTTTTCAAGTACATCTTTGTTTTCTGCATAAAGCTTGCGTGCGCGGTCTATTTTCCACTGTGGTACGCGTTTTGGTAAATACGTTTCAAGGGTTTCTTTTACTTCTGGTTGGTTTTTATCAGCCGAAACCACTTTTTCTTTATATGTTGCTGTTGCAAAAGCATCATCAATAAGTTTTGCTTCATAGCCTTTTGAGATGGCTTCTTGCTTTAAATTTGCTAAATAATCTTGAAATTCGGCCTGTGTTTTTGCCATCACAGATGAGCTTAAACATACACCACATAATATAACGATAAGTTTTTTAATCACTATCAACTCCATTTTCTTTTCGTAACTGACTTAGCAAATTTTGTTCCGGTGGAGGAAGTTGTAAATAATAACCCTGATCACTTAGTGCACCTTTTACAGCTTCTAAATCAGACCCACCTAAATGCTCACGTTTTGCTAAGTTGATGATCATCACATAAAGAGGTTGACCAAACATAGCCATTAAAGGTTCCGGAACTTTGTCAAAATCATCTCTTTTTTCAACAAATAAGAACGTATCCGCTTTTTTCTTACTTTTATATACTGCAGTGAGCATTATGACCCTATAAATTCTTGCTTAACAATGCCGCACACTATAACATGAGAGTAATAATAAGTTAGAAAAATTAGATTAGAAATTTCAATAAAGGCCCTATTCAGCCTACGTTTATCTAAAATTAATTTCTAATCAGACAATTCAATTGAGCGTGTATGTCGGACCAAATTTTTGAGTTAAAAGGGAATCTTTTTACGTTATCAGTTTTGCATCTTTATAGTACTGATATAAACCTTTTAGCAGAACAACTATATATAAAAATAGCCCAGGCCCCTAAGTTTTTTGAGGGTGCTCCTATTGTTGTTAATTTAATTGAAATTAAAAACAGTTCACTTGATTTTGTACACTTAAAGTCATTAATCGAGCGTATGAGCTTTAACGCTGTTGGTGTATGTAATGGCTCTGATGAGCAACATGCCCAAGCTAAAGCGGCTGGCTTATCTGTTTTAAATTATTCACAAGACGTTAAGAGCGAACCTGTTAAACAAGAGGCTAATACGTCTATTGTAGAAAAAACAGTGCATTTGCCGGCGCAAATTATTAGCGGTACCGTTCGCTCTGGCCAGCAAGTTTACGCAAAAGACCGCGATTTAATCGTGCTTGGTGCAGTAAGTCACGGCGCTGAAGTTATTGCCGATGGTAATGTACATATATATGGCACGTTACGCGGCCGCGCTATTGCAGGCGCAAAAGGTTTTAAAGAAGCACACATTTTTTGCCAAAAACTTGAAGCCGAACTAGTTTCAATAGATGGTAACTACTGGATCAGTGATTCGCTACAAGGTGAACATTGGGGAAATGCAGTGCAAATACAACAAAAAGACGAATCATTAGAAATTTCAGCTTTGGTTAAAGGATAAATCTCATGGCAAAAGTAATTGTCGTTACCTCTGGTAAAGGCGGTGTTGGCAAAACAACATCAAGTGCTGCAATTGGCACAGGCTTAGCGTTAAAAGGCTATAAAACAGTTATTATCGACTTTGATATTGGTTTACGTAACTTAGATTTAATTATGGGTTGTGAACGCCGTGTTGTTTATGACTTTGTAAACGTAATAAATGGTGAGGCAAAACTTAACCAGGCGCTTATTAAAGATAAACGTGTAGATAAATTATTTTTACTACCCGCTTCACAAACTCGTGATAAAGATGCATTAACCCGTGAAGGTGTTGAGCGCGTGCTAAACGAATTAAAAGAAGACTTTGATTACATCGTATGTGATTCACCAGCAGGTATTGAAGCTGGCGCTATGATGGCAATGTACTTTGCTGACGAAGCAATTGTGACAACAAACCCAGAAGTGTCGTCAGTTCGAGATTCGGATCGTATTTTAGGTATTCTACACAGCAAATCAAAACGAGCTGAAGAAGGCCTAGAAAACATTAAAGAACACTTACTATTAACACGCTATAACCCTAGTCGTGTTGAAAAAGGTGAAATGCTATCGGTAGAAGACGTACAAGATATTCTATCAATTCCACTGCTAGGTGTGATCCCTGAATCGCAAGCGGTGTTAAGTGCTTCAAACTCAGGCCAACCTGTTATATTAGATACAGAATCTGATGCAGGCCAAGCTTACTCTGATGCAATTAATCGCTTACTAGGTGAAACCGTCGATTTTCGCTTCTTAGACGTTGAGAAAAAAGGCTTATTTAAACGGATTTTTGGAGGTTAACGTGTCTTTACTTGACTACTTCCGCTCAGAAAAGAAAAACAGTGCGTCACTAGCAAAAGAGCGATTGCAGATCATTGTCGCGCACGAGCGTTCTCAACGAGGAACGCCGGATTACTTACCACAATTAAAACAAGACATTTTAGATGTGATCCGTAAATACGTGAACGTAAGTACCGATGCAGTTCAGGTTCAGTTTGATCAGAACGAAGACGATTTAGCCGTACTTGAGCTAAACGTTACACTACCTGATGAAGAAAAGAAGTAATTGAAGAAAGGGCGCTTTATAAGCGCCCTCTTTATTTTCGCAATAACTTTCTAAATACCTACGTTTTAATCCCCTTCGTGCAACTAAAACTTTTAACTATGTAACACAAAAACTATAGATAAGTATTACACAGTTAAAGAAAATATTTATTCTTAAGTATCCCATTCTTTTAAAGCGTCTTTAACGTAGGTATATCGCCAAGAGCTCAGTAAGTCAGGCTTTATATGACTCTGTTTTTGATCAGGCGTTAACTTCCAATTCCAACTAATCAATTGATTGATTTGCTTTTTAGAGGCCATAACGTCTTCTGGTATATTGTGCTCTTTAGCTACTTTAGTGATTTTTTGTTTTATATCTTTCGCTACTTTTTTATAGGTAGGAAAATCAATTAAGCGCTTAAGCACATCTGGATGCTCAGCATCTGGGACTTCTTTAGCAACTTCAATACACTTTATTATATCTACACCAGAGCGATTAACTTCAATAGCCTCAACACCTGGAATTTGCCTAAGAGCGTTTAAACTTGAAGGGCCGCGCTTAGCAATTTCAGTCATGTTATGTTCTTTTAACACGAAATTAAGTGCCAAATTTTTCTTAATGGCTTTGTTTCTTCGCCATACAGCAAGCTCTTTTAACACCGCTAATTCGTGCGGTTTAAGTTGCCATGCATTTTTAATATCTTTATATAAAAGCTCGTCTGGGGTCTGAAATGCACGTTTTTTAGCAATCAGCTCACTCTCGTTTATTACAATATCAAAAAAGCCAGCGGCATTAATGCGATCGATAATCAGCTCAAAACATGGTAATAAATGAAATGTATCAGCGGCAGCGTAATCTAGTTGTTTTTTAGTTAACGGGCGTTGTAGCCAATTAGTACGTGACTCACTTTTATCTATTTCAATACCTTGCAGCTCTTTTACCATAAGGGCAAAACCCATACAGTTGCCTTCACCAAGTAATTGTAATGCAAATTGTGTATCAAATAACGGGGCTGGAACAAAGCCTGCGTACTTTTGAAAAACTTCAATATCTTCTGAAGGAGAATGCAGTACTTTTAAAACTGCGGGATCTTTTAGTATTTCCCAAAAATCAAATAGTGAAAGCTCAGCTAATGGATCTATAAGTGCTAAGTGTTCACCATCAAAAACTTGGATAAGTGCAACTTCAGGATACAAAGTACGACGACGCATAAACTCAGTATCGATAGCTAAAATAGGTTTGTTTTTTATTTGTTCAACAAAAGTGTTCAGTTGATTTTGGGTTTCGATCAATTGGTATTGCACTTAATCTCCTACAATAAAAAAGCCGACATATGTCGGCTTTTTTATAGGTTGCTAATCTTTCAAGGCTCTTCGGAGTATCTTACCTACGTTAGTTTTAGGTAACTCATCCCTAAACTCTACCAGTTTGGGGACCTTGTAATTAGTTAAATTTTCACGACAGTGACTTATTATATCTTTTTCAGTTAAAGAAGGGTCTTTTTTCACAACAAAAACTTTAACTTGTTCACCACTTACATCATGAGGAATACCAATAGCAGCAACTTCAAGTACACCTTCGTGCATAGCCACTACTTCTTCAATCTCATTAGGAAAAACATTAAAGCCAGATACAATGATCATGTCTTTTTTACGATCTACAATAAAGAAGAAACCTTCATCATCATAAGTCGCAATATCACCTGTAGCAAACCAGCCGTCTTTTAAACATTCAGCGGTTGCATCTGGTCGTTTGTAATAACCAACCATTACTTGCGGGCCTTTAACCCAAAGCTCACCTGGCTCGCCTTTTGCGGCTTCTTCACCATTATCAAGCATTAACTTAATATCGGTATTAGGCGCAGGTAAACCAATAGAGCCATTGTATGCTTTTAAATCAAAAGGACTAATAGTAACTAAAGGAGCACATTCAGTAAGTCCGTAGCCTTCCATTAGTTTTGAACCAGTCACTTTTTGCCATTTTTCGGCAACAGGACGTTGAACCGCCATACCACCGCCTAACGACATTTTTAAGTGGCTAAAATCTAGATCAGCAAAACCTGGAGTATTTAATAAACCATTAAATAGTGTGTTTACGCCAGTAATAGCGGTGAAGTTATGTTGGCCAAGCTCTTTAACAAACCCAGGCATATCACGTGGATTAGTAATAAGTACGTTTAAGCCACCGTATTTCATAAACGTTAAGCAATTAGCTGTTAAAGCAAAGATATGATAAAGCGGTAAAGCAGTAATAACGACTTCTGTACCACGATTTAACACTTTATCTAAACAACCTGAAACTTGCTCAAGGTTACCGACCATATTACCGTGGCTAAGCATTGCACCTTTAGATACACCTGTTGTGCCACCGGTGTACTGTAAAAAAGCAAGATCAGACAAGCTCATTTCAGGACGCGTGTATTTAGCTTCATCCGCAGCTAAAACGTCTGAAAAGTTAATTGTGTTCGGTAAGTTGAATTTTGGCACCATTTTTTTAATGTGCTTCACAACAAAGTTAACTATATGCTTTTTAAGCCCGCCAACCATATCGCCTACTTGCGTTACTACAATGTGTTTAACATCGGTATGAGCAAGTGACTTTTCGAGCGTGTCAGCAAAGTTTGCTAGAATGAAAATAGCGGTAGTGTCGGAATCTTTTAACTGATGCTCTAATTCGCGCACAGTATAAAGTGGGTTAACATTTACAACCACACAACCTGCACGCAAAACACCTAAAATTGTGACTGGTGTTTGCAGTAAGTTAGGCATCATTACGGCAACTTTGTCACCTTTTTTAAGACCCAAATCATTTTGAATATAGGAAGCAACTTTTTTGGTTGCGGTGTCAATTTCGTCATACGATAACGTTTTACCCATATTAGTAAATGCAGGTAGATCTTTGTAATCAGAAAAACTTTTTTCGAACACTTCGAGTAACGAGTTGTAATGCTCAGGATCGATTGTTTCAGGCATACCCTCTGGGTAGCGCTTAAGCCAGATTTTTTCCACTCTTAGCCCCTGTTTATAATTATATTTTTATTAACCTTAATCTAAGTAAGGCGCTTTAACAATTGAGCAAATACTCTAATGCAGGAATAATCCCACATTTCACGTAAACTTACAATTAACATGCACCATTTTGCAGCATAAAGTCTTGAATATGCTCAAAACATAACTCACTACTTTGCATATGGCAATGATGCCCACCCTCTACTTCAATTACCTTCAAGTTATTGTAATAACTAATATACTTTGCCAAATTTTGTTTTACAAACGAATAACCTTCGTTACCTAAAATTAATTGACATGGTGCAGCTAAATCTTTTATTGCACCAATACATTGCGCTTCATCAAACCTAAAACCTGAGTGATTTTTAAGCTTTGGATCTGTTGTTAACGTAAAACCATCTGAAGTCTGTTTTATATTTCGCTGCATTAAGAGCGTAATAAGCTCACTATTTAAATCGGTTGTTTGAGCACGTGCTTCATAAATAAGTTCTTTCGATTTATAAGTTCTCGACTTTTTATTTTTTAAACGCGCTCTATTTAATACCGCACTTTTTAGCTGTTCGCATACACCTTCACTTGGCGTTGTAACACAACCAATACCCTCTATAAAGGTAACAGACTTAACATAATCGCCAAAACAACTAGCCAAAAGTCCTGCAACCATAGCCCCCATTGAATGACCCACTAAATGTACTTTTTTAACACCAAGCGCATTTATAAGTTGGTACACATCATCAATATAATCAATAAAATAATAGTGTGCGTCATCACTTCGCCAACTCGATAAACCGTGCCCAACAAAGTCAATGCAGTACCAAGTGTGCTTTGGGTTAACGTTGTTTAACATTGGCATAAAGCTATGGCAGTTGTCTAACCACCCATGTAGCGCTATTACTATTTCGTTCCCTGAACCTACTTTTAAGCCATGAATATTTAAATTATTGGTTTCAATATTAAACGGCTGCATGGTAAGTCCTTTATTAATTTAGAGCATCATTATTTATAGCATACAAGTTGTCAGACCACTAACTTAGGAAATGGTGCGAAATTCACGATTTAATTATCTTCCTGGTATCAAATATAGCACTGAGTAGAAAACCAAACTCAATATTTTCAACAACTTAAAAATGGTGTGATAAGCAAAGGTTTTTTAACATATTAATATTGAGTACCTTTTAAACAAATAAAAGGTGAGAGCACCATATATAGATAGCTTATAACTAGTATAATTTAAATAAATAGAACTAACAGCGTTAACTACAATTCTATGTATATAAAATCAAAGTATAAATTATAAATATCTCAGATATTCATTTATTTATCATCCTATCTGTATACAATATCAGCGGCTATTAAATAAGGTACACTCATAAGGTACAACCATGAAAAAACAGATCAGCTTATTGGCACTTTTATGCACCGCTTCTGGTGCTTACGCAGAATCAGCACCTAAAAATGTAATTTATATGATTGGTGACGGTATGGGTCCGGCTTACACCACGGCTTATCGCTATTTTAAAGATGACCCTGCAACAAAAGAAGTCGAAGGTACGGTTTTTGACACTATTTTAAAAGGCATGGCGCATACCTACCCTGACGACCATACTTATGTAACTGACAGTGCAGCAGGTGCTACAGCGCTTAGTAGCGGTCATAAAAGTTATAATGGCGCGGTTGCTGTAGATACAGATAAAAAGCCAGTTAAAACCATGCTCGAAATAGCAAAAGAGCGCGGTATGACAACAGCGCTTGTTGTAACGTCACAAATAAATCATGCAACACCAGCGAGTTTTACAGCTCACAATGAATCTCGTTACAACTACGATGATATTGCCAACGATTATATTGATAATAAGATTGCTGGTAAATTACCCGTTGATTTAATGCTTGGTGGCGGTACTAAATATTTTATTCGAGATGACCGTAATTTAGTTGAAGAATTTAAAGCCGCAGGTTACCAATATGGCGACGATATTAATAATCTGGGCCAAATTACACAAATACCTGCCATAGGTTTGTATGCAAGCAAAGGCCTGCCATTTGCACTTGATATAAACCCAACTCGCCTGACTCAGTTAACATCTAAAGCACTTGGTTTACTAGATAACCAAAACGAAGAAGGCTTTTTTGTAATGATTGAGGGCAGCCAAATTGATTGGTGTGGTCACTCTAACGATATAGCCTGTGCGATGGCTGAAATGGACGACTTTGCTAAATCAATCGAAAAAGCAAAAGCATACGTTGATAAAAATAAAGACACTATACTTGTGGTTACAGCCGATCACTCAACGGGCGGCCTAACTATTGGTTCGCACGGCCAATTTAAATGGGAAACAGACGTAATTAAAGGTGTTAAGGCAACGGCTAGTAAGTTAACAGACAAACTTATGGAGTCTAAAGACTTAAAACCAGTATGGACTGCTAACACCAATATTGAATTTACAACTGAAAACCAAATCAAACTTGAGCAAGCTAAAAAAATGGGCGAAAAAGCGCTTAATTTAGCTGTTAAAAGTATTATTAGTGATGCGAGCTTTACTGGCTGGACAACCGGCGGACACACCGCTGTAGACGTTCAAGTATTTGCTTATGGCAAAGGCAGTGATCAATTTATTGGTTCACAAAATAATACTGATATTGCAGATAAGCTAATCGGCTTTATTGAACAGTAATACCAATCCACAATAATACTTAATCAATTTGAGGGGTTAAATCTGACGTTAACTACGTTAAAAATTTCTGATATAGAACAACTAAATAACGAAATTTTTGCCTTGTTATCGACACGATTTTTTTCCCTCAAAATAGATCACTTAATTAAGCGAATTGGTATAATTTCACCTCGTTTTGAACACAAAAAGCCCGAACACATGTTCGGGCTTTTTATTAAATTTTATAGCTGTATTTATCTAAAACGTTTGAATGAGCTTTAAGCGTATATATCAACGCCTATTAAATTTTGTACTTCTGCCCTGCGTTCTAAATTAGCAAATTCAGTATAAGTAGAAATCGCTTTGCTTACTTGAGCAGTCGGTTGGTCGTAAATTGTTTGGCTGTATTCATTGCTTTTAGCACTGCTTTTAAACAGTTGATTAGCCAGTTCGACGCCCTCAACACTGCTTTTTACATAATCGGTATTCGTTTTTTGAGCAGCCGGCTGGTCTAATAAACTCTGTGGTTTATTAGTAACAACTTTGGTAGAGCTAACCCTACCCGGAATATCTCCGGTAAAAAAACCTGAACCAATAGGCAGCGTCATTACGCGTCTCCAACCTTAATAATGCATAAAATTATGATTTAAAAACAACCAATTTGCAAATAATACTTGAATTCAAGATATAATTACTCACGACCTGGTAGCTTTTTCCACGTTACCGTATCGCGCACATATTTAGGTTGAGCGTCACTCGCTTTTACAACATCACCCGCTAAAAACGCGGCTTCAACATGCGCTAACATATAACGCGCATCAGGCAATGTAATATCAGTATTAATTGTCACGTTTTCAAAGTCATTAAGCGCATCAGGATAGGTTTTAAAGCCCGTACCCACCGCTACAGATGGCTCACTGGTCGCTATATAGTCATTGTTTAGTAAATCAGGTTTTATAACGCACTCTTGGTTAACTAAAAGCATTAGACTATTTTGCGCTTGGTAATGTGCAAAGTATATCTCACCCATGCGTGCATCTATGCTTGGATAAACACTAAGACTACCGTTTTGTTCAAACGCTTGTTGCGCCATAATAGCCAAAGTAGACACACCTACAAGCGGCAAATTAGTTGAATACGCTAAACCTTGTGCTATTGCTACACTAATACGCACACCAGTAAAACTACCCGGGCCTTGCCCAAAACCAATGACATCTAAGTCTTTTAATTTACAGTTTGCTTTAGTTAATAGCTCATCCACAAGTGGAAGTATTTTTTGGCTATGTTGCTGCGGACATTCTTCAAAATGATGAAATGTTTGGCCCTGAAAATGTAAAACAATTGAAAGTGCTTCAGTTGAAGCATCAAGGGCAAGAATATTACTTTTGATCATTTTATTACTCTAATTAATTTGTTTTAAAAATGTATTGGCATCTTCTAAGCTTCGCGTGCGGCGCATCGGCGGTAAGCTTTTTAAAAATACTTGGCCATATTGGCGTGTAACTAAGCGATTATCGCATATTACAAGTACGCCTTTGTCTTTACTATCTCGAATTAAACGCCCTACACCTTGTTTTAGCGCAATAACAGCCTGCGGTAATTGTATGTGTGAAAAAGGGTCTTTTCCCTGCATTTGGCAATCTTGCATTTTAGCTTGAAGCAATGGATCGTCAGGGGCTGCAAATGGCAATTTGTCTATAATAACACAGCTTAGTGTACTGCCGCGTACATCAACACCTTCCCAAAAAGAAGCCGTGCCGAGTAATACCGCATTTCCATGGCGCGTAAATTTCTCTAAAATAATACGCTTAGACATTTGCCCTTGCATATAAACTGGGTAGTCTATTTGCGTGGTGAGTCCTTCGGCAACTAAGTGCATCATTCGATAGCTCGTAAATAACACAAAACAACGCCCTTGTGCTGATTTTATAAGCTCAAGTGTTAATTTTACTATTGCGTGGGGCATATTATCCGCGTGCGATTCGGGTAAGTAACGCGGTAAACACAGCAGCGCCTGATTAGGGTAATCAAACGGGCTATCTACCATCATACTTTGCTTTGGTTTTAAACCGAGGCTTGCATTAAAGTGCTCTAGTTTGTTGTCGACCGAAAGTGTTGCTGATGTAAATACAAAGCCTGCGCCCGTGTCTTGCATCATTTGAGCAAACTTAGCTGAAACATTTAATGGCGTTATATTTATTGTTAAATAACGGCGCGTTGTTTCATACCAGTAACTAAAACCGGTTTGAGCAGTATCAAAAACGCGTTCTAACTGCCCTTTAAATGCAAGAGCACGCTCAAACGGGTGCTCTATTTTATCGCTTCTATCTAGGCAAAGTTTAAGAACTTGATAAACAAAATCTAAATCACTAATGACGCGATGAAGTGCCGCACATATTTGTTTATCGCTTAGCTTTTCTCGCCAATCCCCCCTACTGCCATCAACACCAAACTGTAATCGTAAATCAGCAACGCTTGTTTCAAGCTTATTTAAGCTTTTACCTAGCTGCAGCATATCGGGAATTTCGGCTCTATATATAGCACGTAAATCATTAATTAAATCCACCAGCTTTTTAGTGCTAATGCTCTCACCAAAATAATCACTGGCAATTTCACTTAACTGATGGGCTTCATCAAATATATACGCATCGGCTTTTGGCATAAGTTCAGCAAAGCCACTTTCTTTTACGGCCATGTCGGCAAAAAACAAATGGTGGTTAATAACAACCACATCAGCATCGGCCGCAGTTAAACGTGCTTTACGTATATAGCAGCTTTGAAAGTCTGGGCATTCTTTGCCTAAACAATTATCGGCTGTTGAGTTTACATAAGGCAGCACTTTGGCATCATCTTCTATACCAATACAATCGGCTAAATCGCCTGACTGCGTTTCACTGGCAAACTTAGCCACCATGGCTAGTTGGTGCATTACATCAGAGTCGTCAGTAGGTACATGCGCAACATGCTGGTTTAGTCGGTAGGTGCATAAGTAATTGGCACGCCCTTTTAATAAGGCGGTTTTTTTAGAAGCACTAAGCGCTTTTACTAATTGAGGTAAATCGCGGTGGTATAACTGCTCTTGTAAGGCTTTAGAGCCAGTCGATATTATCGTTCGGCCTTTTGATTTGAGTGCAGGCGCTAAATAGGCAAATGTTTTACCAGTACCCGTGCCTGCTTCAACAACTAATTGCGAACTGTTTTTTAATGCATCAGCAACGGCTACAGCCATATCAATTTGTGGTTGGCGAGGCGTATATCCATCTAACGATGACGCCAAAGGTCCGGTTGCACTAAACAGCTGTTTGATAATACCAATCACTTTAAAATAAATAATAGCGGGATTTTACGTAAGCAAAGCATTTAGGGCAAGTAATTACAAAACGCACTTTTATTTTATGGGTTAACGTGCGTTTTATTATTCGAGCTTAGGGAGTGATTCATTATTCGATTTTACAATACACTCTGTATTTATAACGTACATTTAATTTATTGATGACAATATTTACAAAGCCTAATTTGTTATTAACTCTTACTAAAAATAATCCTTATTAAAAGCGATATAAAGGTATAAATACTGTGACTCTCAAATATTACAGGAGTACCATACGCGGGTTTATAATCCTCCTTTTTGTGTGTCGTTTAAAAAATAGTTAAGGTTAATCAATGAATGCTTGGTACCTCATTTGCTTTCTCTCTGCAATTGCAATATTTATAGCCTTTGCAAACCAGTACATCCTCAAAATGCAAACTACTATTGCCATTACAACGGGCTCTGTGGTTATTTCTTTATTGCTGATCATTGCAGTTAAATTATTAGGCGATCAAAATGCATTAGCAATGACCCAAATTGTTTCCAGTATTAACTTTAACGAGTTATTACTTAAAGGCATGTTGGGGTTTTTACTCTACGCGGGTGCGCTCGAAATAAACCTACTTGCCCTACGTAAGCAGCGATGGGAAATTACTGCTCTGGTATTATTTTCAACCATTGCTTCCACATTTATAGTGGGCTATTTAAGCTTTTATTTATTCCCCGTTTTTGGTTTTGATGTTCCTTTTATTTATTGTTTATTGTTTGGCGCGCTTATTAGTCCAACCGACCCTATTGCTGTACTTGCTATTATTAAACAAATGAGAGCACCAGAAGGTATTTCAGTTCAAGTAGAAGGTGAGTCGCTATTTAACGATGGTATCGGTTTAGTTATATTTACCACTATATTCTCAGTTGCTTTTTATGGTACCGATGCACAATTTGGCGACATAGCAGAGCTATTCTTTGTTGATGCCATAGGGGGTATTGCATTTGGTTTAGTCATTGCATTAGTTGGCCACTTTTTAATTATTAATAGCCGCGATGTAAACATTCGCTTATTAATTACCTTAACGATTCCTACCGCAGGTTTTGCTGCTGCAAATATTTGGGAAATATCTGGCGCACTTGCTATGGTAACGAGCGGCATATTAATGGGTAATATCACCCGCACTAAAGCAACTGAGCGCACAGGCCCTGAAGACACACGCTACGTAAAAGACTTTTGGCATGCAACCGACAGCTTTTTAAATGCCCTACTGTTTTTAATAATAGGTATGTTGATAGTTACTATGCCAATCACTATTGGCGAAATAGGTTTAGGCTTATTAATGGTACCTGCGGTATTACTTGCACGCTTTATAAGTGTAGGCGCACCATTTGTAATTTTTAAACGCTTTAGGACTTACGATAAACACAGTGTTAAAATTTTAACCTGGGGTGGACTACGTGGTGGCCTTGCACTGGCAATGGCCGCAGCTATACCACGCGAGCAAGTTTTCGTAGGCGGTTCAGACCTACATAACTTAATCGTTATTGTTACTTACGTTGTGGTTATATTTTCTATTATTGTACAAGGCTTAACTATTTCGCCGCTTATTCAAAGCAGCATTAAGTCAGCTGAGCAAGCCAAGTAATAAATGCTTTGTCTGCAACACATTCAGTAACCAAGTTATTATAAAAATCACTTGGTTACTGTTACTCATGTGTTACAAAAACACTTTAAAGTTCTATAAATTGTTATCCTTTTTATTTATCTGCTTTGTTTAAATTAATCCGCTTGAAATGCAAATGAAAACAATTATAATTTTGACTTTTCCTCTACAGGGCTTTTCGATGTCCATAAATAATTCTCACATGTTTTTAAATTTGGTGTCTCTGAGCAAACGACAATTTCAATGTTTTTTTATGCTTTTTATAATGGTCATGGCAAGCTTTAGTGTTTCAGCCTCGCCTAATGAGCAAACAAAAATAAAACAAATTGCACAGCTTGCAGAGTATGTAGGTGTTGATTACGTGGCAGCTGTTGGGAATGGTGAAATACTTGATCCTGACGAATATCAAGAAATGACTGAATTTTCGCACGTTATTATTGAGCAAGCTGGACAGCTATCAAGCCAAACAAATGAGTTTGATACAGTAAAGGCACAAGCTAAAGACCTGCATACAGCGATTGCCAATAAAGCGAGTGTTGCCGATGTACGTGCAGCAAGCTCAGCGCTTCGTGAGTCGCTACTTACCTTTATGCCGCAACTATCGTTACCTACATCACTACTTCCTGTTGAGCAAACCAAAGCGCTTTTTGCTGCTAACTGTTCAATGTGTCACGGCCCTAGTGGTCAAGGCGACGGCCCGCTTGCAAGAAACTTATCACCAGAGCCTACCAATTTTACCGATGAAGAACGCGCAACTAACCGCTCATTAATGGGGTTATTTGACGCTGTCAGTAACGGTATTAACGACACGCCAATGATTGCTTTTACTCAATTTAATGAACAACAACGTTGGTCTTTAGCTTTTTATGTAGGTAGCTTGGCATTTAAAGATGTTCAAAAACCGCAAAATGTAGAGCAAAATGTTACCGCTTCGCAAATTGTAAACCTAAACCCTGCACAATTATCGGCAGGTCAAAGTGAAGCGCAAGCACACTACGTTAAATGGTTACGTGGTAATCCAGAGCAATTATTTACCGGTAAAAAAAATCCGATAACGGTTACTCGAACGCAGTTACTTGCAGCGCAAGCAGCGCATGCTAAAGGTAATTACTCTCAGGCGAGTGACTTAGCAATTAGCGCATACTTAGATGGCTTTGAACTTGTTGAAAATAACTTAAATGCTTACGACGAAGCTTTGCGTAAAAACATCGAAGTACAACTGATGAACCTGCGTCAAACCTTCAAAAACGAGAAAGATACTGCCATCGTTGGCGAAAAAGTAAGTGCGGCGCTAGCTCAACTCGCGAAAGCAGATAGCATGCTAAACGAAACCAAACTAACTGATGGTGCACTCCTCTCAGCAAGTTTAGTTATATTGCTACGCGAAGGCTTAGAAGCACTCCTCGTTATTATTGCCCTTATGACCGTACTTATTAAAACTAAACGTCAAGATGCGCTTAAATATGTACATGTTGGCTGGATAACCGCACTTATTGCAGGTGGCTTAACATGGGCTGCTGCGCAAACATTAATAGAAATAAGTGGTGCAAGTCGTGAAGTAATGGAAGGTGCAGGTGCATTATTTGCCGCTGTTATTTTACTGTATGTTGGCGTATGGATGCACAGCAAAACAAGTGCGCAACAATGGCAAAAATACATAAAAGACAATATAGATAAGCGTCTTGAGTCGGGTACATTATGGGGGTTAGCAGGGCTTTCTTTTATTGCCGTATACCGTGAAGTATTTGAAACCGTACTATTTTACCAGTCATTATTAACACAAAGCTCGCCTGCTCAATATTCATCTATTGCATCGGGTTTTGCCATCGGCGTAGCAATACTGGCTATTATTACGTGGGTATTAATTAAATACTCAATTAAATTACCGGTTGCTAAGTTTTTTGCAATTACCACTTACCTATTATTTGCACTTTCATTTGTGCTTATGGGCAAAGCCGTTATTGCACTACAAGAGGCCGATATAATAGGTATTGCGCCGCTACCAATTAGCTTTGATATTGCATGGCTTGGTATAAAATCGACATGGCAAGGTATTGTGGCTCAAGTGTGTGTATTCGCTATATTTAGCTTTTATATATTTAAAAGCAAAAACCAAGAGTAATGCCAATCTGCTTAAAAGTTTAAGCTAATTGGCATAAGCAAAATACATAGTAAAAAGGCCCGCAAGGGCCTTTTTGAGTTAATTGCTTATGTATTTAGTAAAGTTGGTATTATCAAGCCCATGTATCTAAATGGGGATTTTCGTCATCATCTGAGTTAGACTTTTTTTTATTATTTTGATCATCAAGCATATTGAGATTTTTCTTTTTTTGTAACTCACGCCTTTTTTTATTCTCTAGTTCAACTTTTTCAGCCGCAGCGCCACTTTGCACACCCGCAATATGAAAAGCACTTTTTGATTCAACTTCTAGCCTAGTTATTCTTCCTAAATAAGGAATCATAATATCCATACGTACTTCCTTATTTTAACTGTTTGATTGTCAAAATGCTTAATTTGAATAATAAACAAACAACTATTCGCTAAAATTGCGCTTATTACCTTAATATTATCGACAGTTATAACATATGCTTTAATTAAGCTAAAAAAAACTTGCCATAATATAGCTGTTTATGTTTTTATGAATGCGAAATTTATTTAAACAGATAACAACTGCACGTTAACAAAACAACGGGCAGTTACATAGGATAAAAAATGCGCTTAAACCTGACAACAGTACATCATCACCACCATTCACCGGAATAACCTGTCAGGTCTTTCGCTGAGAGGTTATTCCTAAAAGGAACCTCTGGCGATTCAAATAACATTGATTCATTTTCGCCCTGAGGTTCCCCTCGGGGTTTTTAGTTTTTAAATTAAAGGAAAATGAATAATGAACAACAGTAATCGTCTACGTATCGCCATCCAAAAAGGTGGCCGCCTATCTAAAGATTGTCAAGATCTGCTAAAACAGTTAGGTGTTAAACTTAACCTTCGTGAACAACGCTTAATTGCACACTCAACTAATATGCCAATTGACGTACTACGTGTGCGCGATGACGATATTCCGGGTTTAGTAATGGACGGTGTATGTGACTTAGGCATAGTTGGCGAAAACGTACTAGTAGAAGTTCAAGCAGAACGTGAACGACAAGGTGTTCCAAGTGAAGTAACCAAACTTTCAAAACTAGACTTTGGTTACTGTCGTCTTGCACTTGCATGGCCACAAGAGCTTGGCGCTCGCGATAAGAGCTGGTTTGAAGGCAAACGTATTGCGACTACCTACCCAGAAATCTTAACTCAGTGGTTAAAGCGCGAAGGTATTAACGCAAGTACAGTAATGCTTACGGGTTCTGTTGAAGTAGCACCGCGTGCGGGTTTATCTGATGCAATTTGTGATTTAGTATCTACTGGCGCAACACTTGAAGCTAACGGCTTAATTCAAGGCGAAACAATTTTAGAATCAAACGCGTGTTTAATTCAAAATAAAGATCTTCAAGATGCTGACAAACTAGCACTAATCAATAAACTTATGCCGCGCCTACGTGGTGTTAGACAAGCTAAAGAAAGCAAATACATCATGCTACACGCACCAAAAAACAAACTTGATGAAATTTGTGAAATTTTACCAGGTTCTGGTCAACCTACTCTACTTGCCCTTGCTGGTAACGATGAATACGTAGCACTTCACATGGTAAGCAGCGAAACATTATTTTGGGAAACAATGGAGCAGTTAAAAGCCCTAGGCGCTAACTCTATTTTAGTTATGCCAATTGAAAAAATGATGGAGTAAGTGCCATGCTTCGTTGGAATGAGGAATCTTCACAAGTACAAGCAGCGGCGCTAATGCGCCCTGCAGTTTCTGCCAGCGCCAAGGTTGAAGCTATATGCAAAACTATTTTAGCTAACGTAAAAGAGCAAGGCGATGAAGCCTTACTTAGCATGGCTAAAGAGTTTGATAATAGATCTAACCCTCGCTTATGTGTTCCGCTTGATGAAATTAACGCATCAGAGCAAGCACTAAGTGCAGAGCTTAAATACGCAATTGATACCGCTTATGCAAACGTTAAACGTTTTCACGAAGCGCAATTGCCAAAAGATATTAAATTATCGACCCAACCAGGCGTTGTATGTGAACTGAAATATCAAGCCATCGAAGCAGTCGGTATTTATGTACCCGGTGGCAGTGCTCCACTGCCATCGTCGGTTATTATGCAGGGTGTATTGGCGCAATTAAGCGGCGCAAAAACCGTTGTACTTGCTACACCAGTACAAGGTGATAAAGCCATTAACCCTGCTATTTTATATGCAGCTAAGTTATGCGGTATTACTACTTTAATAGAAAGTGGTGGCGCAGGCGCAATTGCAGCAATGGCGTATGGCACCGAATCGGTTCCTAAAGTGAACAAAATATTTGGCCCAGGTAATAGCTTTGTAACAATGGCTAAACAGCTTGTTGCGCAAACTATTCCGGGTATGGCAATTGATATGCCAGCAGGTCCGTCTGAAGTACTTGTTATTGCAGATGAACGTGCGAACCCAGAATTTATAGCCGCCGATTTACTCTCACAAGCAGAGCACGGTGCAGACTCGCAAGTTATTTTATTATGTAACAGCGAGAATATTATAGAACAAACACAGCAGGCGCTTACACGGCAACTAGCTAACTTAAGCCGAAAAGACACGGCCGAAAAAGCGCTCGCTAATTCATCGCTTATTTTAGTTGATTCAATTGAGCAAGCATTTGACGTATCGGCGCAATACGGACCAGAGCACTTAATTTTACAACTAGGCGATGCAACACCATACCTAGATAAAGTTAAAAACGCAGGCTCAGTATTTGTAGGTGACTACACGCCAGAATCAGCGGGCGATTACGCATCGGGAACTAACCACGTGTTACCAACCTATGGTTACAGTGCAACATATTCTAGCTTAAACTTACTTGATTTTTTTCGTACATACACAGTGCAAACAATTACTAAAAGTGGTTTAACGCAGCTTTCAAAAGCTATTTTACCACTTGCAGAAGCAGAAGGCCTTGATGCCCACGCTAATGCGGTTTCAATTCGTTTAGAGGCAATTAAAAATGAGCAATGAGAGCGCACAAGCGTCTAGCTTATTACCTAAGAATATTGCAGCCCTTGCTGCATACAGCTCTGCAAAAAGTGAAAAGCTAACCGGTACTACGTGGCTAAATGCTAACGAAAGCCCGTATGCTAAAAACCTTGAACTGAGTATTGAAGATTTAAATCGCTACCCCGATCCACAACCGCAACTGGTTATTGACCGTTACGCCGCTTATACAGAGCTTGAAAGCGAAAATGTATTAATGACGCGCGGCGCAGATGAAGGCATTGAGCTTTTAGTGCGCACATACTGTGAGCCAGCTAAAGATAGTATTGCGCTATTTTTACCCACCTACGGTATGTACAAAGTTACCGCCGATACACACAACGTTGGTATTAACGCGCTTACACAAGAATTATTATTAAGTGGCAGTGCTGACGAAATAGTTGCAGCTGTTGGCAGCTCAAAACTGGTATTTATTTGTAACCCAAATAATCCAACTGGCAGCTTAACGCCACTTGATAAAGTAAAAGCGATTGCAACAGCACTTGCAGGTAAAGCATTAGTTATTGTTGATGAAGCCTATATAGAGTTTTGCCCAGAGCAAAGCGCGACTAAACTTATTAATGAGTTTAGTAATGTAGTGGTTTTGCGTACGCTTTCTAAAGCCTTTGCGTTGGCAGGCCTTAGAACAGGCTTTACCCTTGCACAAGCAGCAACTCTTGCGCCAATTCGTAAAGTCATTGCGCCGTATCCGGTATCTGGCGTAGTAGCAAGCATTGCAGCGCAAGCAATTGCACCCGATGCAATTACATCAATGCGCCGCCAAGTCACTATTTTAAATAGCTTAAAAGCTAAATTGGTAGATTGGCTAAACGCATCCCCTGCTGCATTAAAAATTCTCACTGGTGAAGGTAACTTTGTTACTTTAAAATTAGCCGATAAAAACTACTTTAAAATTGCACTTGAGCAAGGTTTGGTTATGCGCGCTTTTACGCTATACGGTGAAGACGACTGGCTACGAATTTCAATTGGCAGTGAACAAGAACTCGAACAAGTAAAAATTTGGTTAGATGGCTTACAAACGCCAGCTTCCACAGCATCTTTAGCAGGAAACGAAGTATCATGAGTAACCCCTATTTATTTATCGACCGCGACGGCACTATCATTGAAGAGCCAATTACCGACAAACAGGTAGATAGCCTTAAAAAGCTAGCATTTTTACCTGGTGTTATTCCTGCGTTGTTACAATTACAAGCTGCAGGTTACCGTTTAGTTATGGTATCTAACCAAGATGGTTTGGGCACAGATAGCTTCCCTACTGCTGATTTTGACATAGCACAAGACAAAATGATGGACATAATGCAAAGCCAAGGCATTAGCTTTGACGAAGTATTAATTTGCCCTCACTTTAACGAGCAAAACTGCGATTGCCGTAAACCTAAAACAGGATTACTTACCGAGCTTATGCGCTCAGGCAAAGTAGATTTAGCACGCTCTTTTGTTATTGGCGACCGCGAAACTGATATTGGCCTTGCTCAAAATCTATGTTGTGAAGGTATTTTATACGACGGCGATTGGAGTGCGATAGTGACTAAATTGACCACCGCAAACCGCGAAGGTCGTGTTACACGAAACACTAAAGAAACCCAAATTGATGTAGCCATAAACTTAGATCAAACTAAAAATGGCAGCATAGACACCGGTCTTGGCTTTTTTGATCACATGCTTGATCAAATTCGCACGCACGCAAACATTGGTTTAAACATTAAAGCCAAAGGCGATTTACACATAGACGAGCACCACCTTGTTGAAGACATTGGTATTGCTCTTGGTGTCGCACTTAAACAAGCGCTTGGCACTAAATCACAAATTGCACGCTATGGTTTTGCTCTTCCTATGGATGAATGTAAAGCTGAAGCACAAATTGATTTATCGGGTCGTGCATCATTTGTATTAAACGCTAACTTTAGCCGCGAAAAAGCAGGCGACTTAGACGTACAAATGGTTGAGCACTTTTTCAAAAGCTTAAGTGATAACGCCGCCATTAGCCTTATTTTATCGGTAAGCGACGGGAACTGTCATCACCAAGTAGAAGGCTTATTTAAAGCGTTTTCGCGCGCCCTTCGTATGGCAGTAGCACAAGACACGACCCAACAAACAGCCAGCTCTAAGGGATGTTTATGATTGCCATAATTAATACCGGTTGTGCCAATATAAATTCAGTACGCTTTGCGTTTGAACGCTTAGGGCAAACGCCAACAGTAATTACTTCACCAGAGCAATTAGCGGGTTTTGAGCGCGCTATATTGCCAGGTGTTGGCCATGCATCGGTTGCTATGAAACGCCTAGTCGATAACGGCTGGCAACAAGCTATAAACGAATACCAGCGCCCGCTTATGGGTATTTGTTTAGGTATGCAGTTACTGTGCGAAAGCACCGAAGAAGGTAACGTACAGTGCCTAGGTAAAATACCAGGGCAAGTAAAAGCGCTTGATGTAGGCAATTTAACGTCGCCGCATATGGGTTGGAATAACTTAAGCGTTAACAAAGAGCATGCGTTAACTAAAGGGCTAACGCTTGATGAGCAAGTGTATTTTGTTCACAGCTTTGCGCACACCGTAAACGACGCCACACTAGTTAGCGGCCAGTACGGTCAAACCTTTTCAGCCATTGTTGCTAAAGACAATTACGCGGGCATGCAATTTCACCCAGAGCGCAGCGCAAAAGTTGGCGCACGTTTATTACAAAATTTTGTTGATTGGCAGTTGTAAGCTGCCCATTAACTAACAAAAAAGAGATTAGTTGTGATTATTCCAGCATTAGACGTATTACAAAATCAAATTGTGCGCTTGTACCAAGGTAAATACGACACAGCACAGTTTTACCCTTTCGAGCTTGGCGCGCGTTTAAAAGAATATGCAGACAGCGGCGCAGGTAAACTGCACCTTGTTGATTTAGAAGGTGCACGCGATCCAAGTAAAAAACAGTGGAAACATATTCAAGCTGCAACCAAAGCACTTAACGTACCGTACCAAGTGGGCGGCGGTATTCGCTCAGAGCAAGATGTAAGTGATTGGCTAAAAGCCGGTGCAAACCAAGTTGTTATTGGTTCAATGGCAGTAGAAAAACGCGAACAAGTAAAAGCCTGGATTGAACAATTTGGCGCAGAGCACTTTGTTATTGCTCTTGATGTAAATAAAACAGCCACTGGCTGGGCACCTGCTACGCACGGTTGGTTAAGTGAATCTGAGTTTGGTTTACTTGAACTGGTTGATTTTTATGTGGGCTTAGGTGTTATTGACTTTTTATGCACGGACATCAGTAAGGATGGCACCATGACGGGTCCATCATTTGAGCTTTACGAAGATCTAACTCGCCACAACAGCACAATTAAAGTGCAAGCCTCAGGGGGGGTAAGCTCACTTGACGACATTAAAAAACTTAAAGAGCTCGGTGTTGGCGGCGTTATTTTAGGTAAATCATTGCTTGATGGCGCATTTAGCGTTGAGGAGGCATTGGCATGTTATCAAAACGCATAATTCCGTGTTTAGACGTTAAAGACGGCCAAGTAGTTAAAGGCGTTAAGTTTAAAGGCCATGAAGTTGTTGGCGACATTTTAACAATGGCTAAAGCCTACAGTGAAGCCGGTGCAGATGAACTGGTTTTTTACGAGATCAGTGCAAGCGTTGAAAAACGCCTTCTTGATGTAAATTGGGTAGAGAACATTGCACGTAATATCGATATTCCATTTTGTGTAGCCGGCGGTATTAAATCGGTTGCTGATGCAGCGCGTGTTTTAGAGCACGGCGCAGACAAAATAAGTATTAACAGCCCTGCTATTGCACGCCCTGAACTTATTAAAGAATTACACGATGAGTTTGGTAAGCAATGTGTAGTAGTCGGCATAGACAGCTTTTTTGATGAAACTACTGGCGAGTATTTAGTTTATCAGCTTACTGGCGATCCTAATGCATCAAGCCGTACGCGTTATAAAACCGAGGAATGGGTTAAACGCGTACAAGACTTGGGTGCAGGCGAAATTGTATTAAACTGCATGAACCAAGATGGCGTTCGTAACGGTTACGACAACGAGCAACTCAGTAAAATTCGCGAGCTATGTAACATTCCTTTAATCGCCTCAGGCGGTGCGGGCTCTATGCAAGATTTTGTTGATGTATTTAAACAAAGTAAAGTAGATGGTGCATTAGCCGCCAGCGTTTTTCATAAAAATGTGATTAACATTGGCGAACTTAAACAATTTTTAACAGATAACCAAGTGGCAGCAAGATTATGCAAGTAACACAACAAAACCAAGCTCAAGTCGATTTCGCTAAAAGTGAAATGATCCCTGCTATTATTCAAGATGCCCGCTCTGGTGTTATTTTAATGCAAGGCTTTATGAACAGCGAAGCACTAAATGTAACGCTTGAGAGCAATAAAGTGACGTTTTACTCGCGTTCAAAATCACGATTATGGACTAAAGGCGAGTCATCAGAAAACTACTTAAACGTAGTATCTGTTCATACAGATTGTGACTACGATTCAATTTTAGTACTTGCCAACCCAGAAGGCCCAACGTGCCACTTAGGCACACAAAGCTGTTTTGGTGATGATGCAAAACCAAGTTTAAGCTTTTTAGCACAATTAGAAGATGTGATTGTAGCGCGTAAAAACGACGACCCTGAAAAAAGCTACACAGCCTCATTATTTGCAAAAGACTTAAGCCGTAGTTGTCAAAAAGTAGGTGAAGAAGGCGTAGAAGTTGCCCTTGCCGCTATGAAACACGATAATGATGAGCTAACAAACGAATCTGCTGATTTAATTTATCACCTTACTGTATTGCTACAACGCCAAGGCTTAGCCCTTGAAGATGTAGTTAAATGCTTGCAAGGTCGCCATAAATAGCACCTGTTACAGAAAATTACAAAAGGCTCATATTTTATGGGCCTTTTTGTTTTTCGCTTTTAATTGAGTAAATTATGTATGGTATAGTGCGTGGCTAAATTAATCGGTTACTGTGAACTATGAAAAACTATATTATTCCTTCTATTGTCGTATTTATTTTAGTTATCGCGTTTATTTTAGCGGGCTGTACCAGCAAAACTAATCAGACTAAAACTACAGCAACCACTACTACAACGAACGAGTCTGTAAAAACCACAGTAACACTCGATGAATGCAGCACCATAAATAACCTAATAAATGGTTATGAATCTGGTTTTAATTCAATAAAAACAGATAAAGTAAATAACCAGTTTACTAACCAATGGCGTACTAATACTCATATTATTGATGCAACCTGTACGGTTACTTTAAATAAGTCAGAGCAAGCAAGCTACCAATGCCAAACGCCTGTTAATACACAAACGCAAACAATAAAATCTCATCAAAAACTAGCTCTACAACTGCGCCAATGTTTAACCAAAACAGGTTGGTTTGAAAGCCAAAAAGAAACAGCAAATTCAATTTACAGCACCTTTGTACTTGATACTAAAACCCCAGTAATTACACTTTCTACTAATCAAGAAGGTAATGGGTTCACTACCCGCTTTGAAATTGCACCACCGTTAGGACTTTAATAATGCGCCAATTAAATCAAAACAAAAAAACATCTAAATTTAAAACCGATTGCTTAGGAATATGCGAAAGGCGCAGCGGTTACTGCACCGGGTGTGGGCGTACCAACGAAGAAATTTTTGATTGGATAATATTATCTGAAGATGAAAAAAAAGCGATTTTAGAAACGCCACGAGCAGATGCTAACTCATAACAAATAAAGCCCCTAAATGTTAAAAGTAACAGTTAACTGATTAACTAAAAACTTTTTACTTGTTGTGCTTATTCATTTTAGTTGCGCTAATACAACTTTTGACTACTTGCTCAAATGAGTTATTAATATCTATATTTATAACATTGGGCTCATCTTCTTTTGGTACTTCTAGCGTTTCAAATTGGCTTTTGAGTAAATCAACAGGCATAAAATGCCCTTTTCTGTCCTGCATACGGCTTTTAACCAGCTCAAAATCACCATAAAGATGTAAAAAGGTAATACCTATATTTCCGTCACATATTTGTTCTCGGTATTTCTTTTTTAATGCAGAGCAGACTATTACCGCAATCTCACTTTTCTTTTCAATGCTAAATGCAGCATCACGTATTCTTTCTAGCCAAGGCACACGATCAGAATCGTTTAAAGGCTGCCCAGATGACATTTTTAATATATTAGCCTTGGGATGTAAGTCGTCTCCGTCGATAAATTTAGCGCCAATGCGCTTTGCTAATGCATCACCCACACTTGACTTTCCTGTGCTTGAAACCCCCATTACAATATAAACACGACCTACATTTGTGTTACTCATGTATTTACCCTCGCCTTAATTTAATAATTAATTATTTTCAATGTATATATTATATTGAGTTACGGGTAACATGTTACCCGTAACAAATGCGAAAGTGAAGTTAAACACACACTAAACATCATAATTCACACTGAATATAAGTAGGGAAAAATGTCAGATTTATCATTAATACTAACCGCGGCAGGCTCCATATTTTTATTGCTTTTCTTAGTAATGAAAGTGCGACTACATGCTGTCGTCTCTTTAATCCTTGTTTCTATGATTGCAGGATTATTCTCAGGAATGAGCCCTGAAATAATTGCCGCTACAATTCAAAAGGGAATGGCCGGAACACTAGGCTTTGTAGCGGTTGTGGTCGCTTTAGGTGCCATGTTTGGCAAAGTAATGGAAGAAACCGGCGCGCTGGATCGTATTGCCCACACACTTTTACACCGTTTTGGAGAAAAAAACGCTAATTGGGCGCTTACCTTTACGGGCTTTATTTGTGCCCTCCCCCTGTTTTTTGATGTAGCCGTTGTACTTTTAATCGGTATTGTTTTTGCTGTGGTACGAAAAGGCGGTGGCAGCGTTGTTAAAATTGGTATTGGGCTACTTGCTGGGATAGCGTCTTGTCAGGCGTTTCTTATTCCTGCGCCAGGGCCGATTTTGGTTGCCTCTCAATTAGGCGCTGACTATGGTTATATGATTTTATTTGGCCTTATTGCTGCCATACCGGCAATGATTATAGGAGGTCCAATTTGGGGCTCTATTATTTCTAAATCTATTCATGTAGAACTCCCACAGCACGAACAAATCGACGATAACCAAAGAGTTGGTAAAGGCACACCTAGTTTTGGATTAGCATTAGGTTTGATTGCTTTGCCATTAATTATGATTAGTTTAAATACTATTGGTAGTCGCTTTGTTGAAAAAGACTCTGATTTATATAATTGGTTAGCCTTTATAGGTCATCCATTTACTGCAATTTTAGTTGCCTGCCTAATGGCATTTTATTTGCTCGGCGCAAGGCGCGGTGTCCCTAATGCTAGAATCATGGAAATTTGTGGTAGTGCCTTACAACCTGCGGGAATTATTATTCTTGTCACTGGTGCCGGTGGGGTATTTAAACAAGTATTAGTTGATTCAGGAGTAGGTACGGCACTGGGTAATTACTTAGCTGGCTCAGGCTTACCGATTGTAATACTCGCTTTTGTATTATCAGCCGCTGTGCGGGTCATTCAAGGCTCTGCGACAGTAGCTATGCTTACAGCGTGTGGCTTAATTATTCCAATGCTTCAGCCTTTAGGCCTTGATGGAGCGCAGCTTGCCGCTGTCACTATCGCTATTGGTGGGGGCTCTATTGTGCTCTCCCATGTAAACGACTCAGGATTTTGGTTAGCAAGTCGCTATCTCGGTTTGAGCGAAATGCAAACTCTTAAAACATGGACAGTAATGGAAACCATTATTGGTACTGTTGGCGCACTTGTCGCTATGATTATTTCTCTGTTTTTGTAAATTTACAGTTGTAGAGTTATCAACGTACACATAAAAATCACCTGAGCCTTTTGTTATTTAGGCTCAGGTAATTAAGCTCATGTAATTAGAGTATTTAAACACTTTCACCTAGATGAACTATATAACCAGTATCAATTACTTGCTCATAATTAATGCTAGCATCCAAATCGGAATTAATTCGGCTCAGCAATTCTCTTCCCGCAACATTACCTATCTGATAACGAGGGGTGATCACACTTGCTAATTGAGGCACCATTGCTTGGCCAATATCATGACCATGAAAACCCACAACCCCCATTTGGCTAGGCACTAAAATATTGTTTCGCTGGCACTCAAAAATAGCCCCAATTGCTAAATCATCATTAGTACAAAACAGACATTCAGTATTTGGGTAGTCAGTACGCGCTTTTTGTAAAAGTTCAGCGCCTAAACTGTAAGATGAAGCTTGATCAGTCATCACACTATTAGGCGTAAAGCCTTTAGCTAACATAGCATCTGAATAACCTTGAAATTTTAGCCGTGTTCGCACATCAAGCCTTGCACCTATATAAACAATATTACGATAGCCTTTATTTAAAAGCGCTGTCGTCATATCAAAAGCTGCTTTAACGTTATCAAAACCAACCGCTTGTTGCATAGCACAGTGATGAGTATCCATTATTTCAATCACAGGTACGCCTGACATTTCAATCATTTTTAACGTTCTGTCTGTGTGTGTGGTTTCTGATAAAATTAAACCATCAACGTGGTACGACAATAAATACTCAACCCGTTTTTCTTCAATTTCAGGGTTGTAACCATAATGGGCCAACATTGTTTGGTATCCTGCAGGCCCTGTCACATCTTCAATGCCTCTTATCACCTGAGCAAACACGTGATTCGTTAACGATGGGACTAGTACACCAATAGAGTAGCTTTTAGAATTAGACAGTAAATCAGGGGCTTTATTTGCAATGTAGCCTAGCGTATCAATAGCTGCGCTAATTTTAGTGCGAGTAGACCCTGATACTTTTTCGGGATTACGTAAATAACGACTCACCGTCATTTTGGTTACACCAACCGCATCGGCAATATCTTGAAGAGAAGAACGTTTGTTTTTTTTCATCACACACAATTAAATAAAATGTTACTTGTAACATACCAACTATTGTGAAAAATCACTACTTTTAGCCCTTTTTATTTGGGTTAAAGTAATAAATATTTAGCCTACCGCCTGTATTTACACTGTTGCTAAATGAATGTCTAAAAAGGTTTAGAAAACCTAAACCTTTTTAGCAAACGATACTGTATTTACAGTAAAGTTGAACAAGCATTTCTAATTAATGTAATTTTAAGCTTTATCGAGCGCTTGGCTTACATCTGCCATTATATCTACAATGTTTTCAATACCGACTGACAAACGAATTAAATCGCGGCTTACGCCTGCATTTGCTAATTCGTCATCATTTAATTGGCGGTGTGTGGTTGACGCAGGATGACACGCAAGTGACTTAGCATCGCCAATATTAACTAAGCGTAAAATCATGTTTAGTGCATCAATAAAACGAGTGCCAGCCTCTAGCCCACCAGCAATACCAAAGCTTAAAATACCGGATGCTTTACCACTGGTAATTTTTTGACTCATTTCGTTATACGGACTTGATTTTAACCCTGCGTAATTAACCCAAAGCACTTTTGGATGATTTTCTAAATACTCAGCCAACTGCTGTGCATTTTCGCAGTGGCGATCCATTCTTAAACCTAATGTTTCAAGGCCGATTAAAATGTCAGATGCGTTTTTAGGCGCAAGCGCTGCACCGGTATTTCTCAGTGGCACTACTCTACAACGTCCAATAAATGCAGCTTCAGCAAAGGCTTCGGTATACACCACATTGTGATACGACGGATCGGGCTCGTTCATCATTGCAAAGCGCGTGGGGTTGGCTTTCCAATCAAACTTACCAGAGTCGACAATCATGCCGCCAATGGCAGTACCATGCCCGTTTATATACTTAGTAAGTGAGTGAACCACTATATCGGCGCCCAGCTCAAATGGGCGGCATAAATACGGCGTAGCTACTGTATTATCAACAATAAGCGGCACACCTTTACTGTGTGCAATACGTGCTAAGCGTTCAATATCAACAATATTGCCTGCCGGATTACCAATAGATTCACAAAAAACAGCGCGGGTGTTGTCGTCAATTGCATTCTCGAACGCGGTAAAGTCATCGGCTTTAATCATGCGCGCTTCAATACCTTGCCTAGGTAAGGTATGTGCAAATAAGTTATACGTGCCACCATATACTTGGCTGGTACTCACAATATTAGTGCCTACTTCACACAAACATTGGATAGCATACGTAATAGCAGCCATCCCAGAGGCAACAGCCAGCGCACCAATGCCCCCTTCCATCGCAGCAATACGTTGTTCAAGTACGGCATTGGTTGGGTTCATTATGCGGGTGTAAATATTTCCAGGTACTTTTAAATCGAATAAATCAGCGCCATGCTGCGTATTGTCAAATGTATAAGAAGAAGTGTGATAAATAGGCACGGCTGCCGATTTGGTCGTAGGCTCAGATTCGTAACCGTGGTGCAGTGCTAATGACTCTAATTTCATAATTATTTCCTTCAATTAACTTACCACTAACCTAGCACTTCTTGGCTATAAAATGCACATGAAATATTTTAAAGGATGTTGAGGTGGTTTGATTTAAGTTAAAGAAAACTTTGAAAGTAGGCGCCTAATCTCTGATATTTGCTATAAAGCCGCTTCTATTAGTATTGTAACAGGTGAAATAGATGTTTACCCCGTATAGTAAAGCCTTGCCTAACAAGAGGGAACTATCGAAAGGTGTGTAATATGGAGGTAGGGTAATTGCAATAACTCAGCGTCCACAGGAAACAAATAAAACCGCGTTGAATTCATTTAGTGCGATACTCTTAAGTCTAGAGGAGATTATAAATATATACCTAAGTAAATACGGGTAAAACCTTGCATCATCTACAATCGATTAATAACGTTCCCTACACTATTAATTGCGTAAGGGAGCTGATTCAGCGAAACTAAGGGCTATTTAATTTAAAAGGAATTTAACTTGATACAATATATAGAAAGTGCTCTTATTATTTTAGGTGCTTTTCAACCTTTAATAACTTTCTTCATTGGTTTGTGTGCAATATACATAAGCACTTTAACTTTTAATAATGCCAAGATAGCTAGGTTACATAATGAATCGTGCCAATTATTCAGCCTTAAAAGAGATTGCCGTATCTTACTTTTTCAGATAGTAAATACTCAAAGGAAATGTGTGCAAGATTTAGAAGATGCTTTTATTTCTCTTAAAATTGAAATTAAAGCTCTATCTAAAGACGACGATTCAGTAACTAAAGTAAAACAATTTTTAGATGAACAAAAAAAAATGTTAGAAGAATTTGTCATATTCTCAGATAGAAATGTCGTTTTGATTTCAAACTTAAAGTCTATCCTTGAGGCTGAAGATTTACTACTTAAAATTGAACAGAAGAATGTTAATGGTATTGCTAATGCAGCGCTTCAAACAAGTAGATTTGATTTGTACACAAAAATAATAGTAAAAACTGATGATGTAGCAGCTGACAACGAAAAACTTAAACGCGAATCTGAACAGCTAAAATCTAAAATTAGTAAATATGAGGATAGCATTGAGAATGAAAAAAAATGAAACTAAACCGAATCCCTCTTTTAGCTATAAGTAAATCTTAAACACTTCCCCCAGTTCTAATTTATGCTTTAGCCTCACAAGCGTTAAAATTACCAGAGGTAGGATTAAATTAGGAAATAAATTAGGAGAAATTAGGATGACACCCATCTAAATAATTTTGGTTTTTCACCTTACTCCGCGCGAGGTAAACTCACGCCTACGGGGTTGGTGTTATATTTGTAGGCGCGGCTTTATGCCGCGTTTTTGGTTTTTGCTTTATTGCACGGCAGCTAAACTCGCGCCCACAAAAGAATAAAAATTAATAGGTTGATTCCAACAAAAAAGGCGCTTCCTTTACGGTAAGCGCCCTTCTCTTATCTCACTAATTACTTATTTTACGATTGTCATTTCGTCTAATAAGTTTTGTGCATTATCTACTTTATCCATTACCCACAGCATGTAGCGCGAATCAACGTGGATAGAGCGATTAAGCTCTGGGTTATAATCCCAATCACCAATAATACTTTCGTAAACACCGTCAAACAGTAAACCTACAAGCTCTGCTTTGCCGTTAAGTGTTGGCGAACCTGAGTTACCACCGGTAGTGTCTACATTTGATAAAAAGTTAACGGGTACTGTATTCATACCACCCGTGTAATCACCGTAAAGCTTGGCTTTAATTTGCTCTTGTAACTTTTTAGGCGCATTAAATGGGTCAACATCGGTGTTTTTAGCTAGTAACCCTTCAAGCGATGTAAACGGTGTTGCTACCAAGCCATCTTGAGGTGAGTAGCCGCCTACGGTGCCATAGGTTACGCGTAGTGTACTGTTAGCATCGGCATATACAGGTTTGTTTTTAGCTTTGTTAAACGCAATGATTGCGCTCATTAGCTCTGGGCGAGCTGCTTGTAATTTACCTGCAAGTGCTTTTGATTTATCTTCCTCAGCTTTCATTACTTTAAAGATTGCTTTAGCGTACTGCACAAATGGGTCTTGGCTTTGATTTAGCTGGCTAAACGATTGCTCAAATAATGAATTGCGAACAGTGGCATTATCAAGTCTTGACTGTTCATACATGTTGTCTAGCAATGCGCTTTGAGTTGCTTTATCAAACCCATTTTGTACTTTAAATACGTTATCAACGTCGCTAAAACGCTCTTCTTTTGGAAGTGCTGCATACAGCTCTAAAAAGTGCAGTAAAATAGCTTTATCTACTTTGCTATTATAACGACGCGTCATGCGCTCAAGCCCTGCTTTAATGCGCGGTAGGTCACGCTCTTGATAACCAGATTCACGTTCGCTATTTGGCTGTTGTTTTTCGTAAGCTAAGCGGTATAAACGTCGTGCTGTGCTGATCATTTGTGAGCGGTGCACATAACCTAACATACGGTCGCGTTCACTGTGCTCTTGTGATTGTGCAATTAGCTCAGATAGCTCACCTAATACGCTTCCGTATTGTTCTTTACGCTCACCATCACTATTGATCCATTGTGTTAGGTCTTGCTCAAACTGTTTTTTGCGCTCAAGCATAGTGCCTTTTTTGAAGCTTTCGATCATCGAACCATAGTTTTTAATATAGTTGTTATAACCTGCAATGGTACTTTCGTAAGCAATACGCGCTTTACTGCCGTCTTCTGAGTTTTCTTCAATAAGCGACACGTATTTTGAGTTATGAACGCGTGCTTTAGGGTAGCTGTCGTTAAATACGTTATCTACCTCTGTTGCTATACGGTAGCGGTTAGTACGTCCTGGGTAGCCTGTAACCATTACAAAGTCGCCTTCTTGCACGCCTTTGGCACTTACTTTTAGGTAAGAGTCAGGTACGTAAGGTACGTTGTCTTCGCTGTACTCTGCAGGTTTTCCATCTTTGCCTACATAAGCGCGGTAAAAACCAAAGTCGCCTGTGTGGCGCGGCCACATCCAGTTATCTATATCGCCGCCGTATTTACCTACGCCCATTGCCGGTGCATAAGTTAAGCGTACGTCTTTAATTTCAAGTGACTTAATTAGGTAAAACTCTAAACCACCATGAAACGAATACACGTTACAACGATAGCTTTCGTCGGCTTCACATTGGGCTACTAGCGCTTTTTCATTTTTTTCGAGTGCGTCGTAGCGTGCTTTTGCTGTTAACTCGTTAGTACCTTTAATTACTTCATCTGTTACGTTGGTAACCGTTTTTGTTACATAGACGCGTGAGCCCGGCGCTGCAGGTAAATCTTCTGTAGGACTTTTAGCTAAAAAGCCATTTTCTAAAATATTGTTTTCAGGTGTTGAGTTGTATTGTACCGAGCCATAAACACAGTGATGGTTTGACACAACTAAACCCTTAGGCGATACAAACGATGCTGTACAGCCACCTAGGCTAATTACCGCATTCATTGGGAATTCGGTTAATTTAGAAATAGATTCAACATCAATTTCAAGCCCTTTGGCTTTTAAAATTGATTCTAACTCTGGAAGTTGGTGTGGTTGCCACATGCCTTCGTCGGCTATGGCACTACTTGAAAGTGATAAAGAAAATGTGGCTACTAATGTAGCTACAAGAGGTTTTAAACGCATTATAGAATCCTTTTTATTTGTTTCTATAACAGGTTACTCGCGATGGGACAATAAGGTCAATAGCCGTGCAATGAATTGTTACAATCGAGTGTTTAATCCTACTTTTTATCAAAATTCATCGAAAAATCAAGAAACTGTTTTGCTGGTATTGGTTTACTAAAATAGAAGCCTTGCATAAAATCACAACCCAATTCGTTCAATAATGTATGCTGCTCTTTTGTTTCTACACCTTCGGCTACCACTGTCAGTCCTAAGCTGTGCGACATGGCAATAATTGCCTTTACGAGATTACGGTCTTCATTGTTTAGTACAATACCATCAATAAAACTTCTATCTATTTTAAGTACATTAAAAGGGTATTCTCTCAAATAACTTAATGATGAATAACCTGTACCAAAGTCATCCATTGATAAGTTAATGCCTAATGCAGTAATTTCAGTCAGTATATCAACAACATTAGTGTGGCAACTCATCAATACACCTTCAGTTATTTCAAGCTCTAAACTTTCGGGGTTTACGTTTGCTTCACTCAATGAGTTTTGAATAAAACTGAGCAGCCCTACGTCTCTAAATTGGCGAGGAGATAAGTTAACAGCCATTGTATATTTTTGTTGGCGTTTACAGGTACTTTGCCATGTGTTTAAAAAGTGTAATGCTTGGCTAATTACAAACTTGCCAATAGGTACAATTAATCCTGTATTTTCGGCAATAGGTATAAACTCATCGGGTGTTACATTACCTAGCACAGGGTTATGCCAGCGTAATAACGCTTCTGCACCAATGATGTGTTTATTTTTGGCGTCAAATTGGGGCTGGTAGAATAACTCAAATTCATTACGCTCAAGGGCGCCACGCATCTGCTCTTCTATTACTAGTCGGCGCTGAATAATTACGTTCATCTTTTTAGTAAAAAATGAATAAGTATTACGACCATATGATTTTGCTTGATACATTGCAGTGTCAGCATTTCGTAATAAATCAGCAACGGTTGTACCATTTTCTGGGTATATGGCTACACCAATACTCGCTGTTAGTATGTGTTCCCGGCCCTCAATTTTAAAAGGGGCTCTAAAGTTGTTGACCAATTTTTCAGTGATTTTTAGCGCTGCATGGTGATCAGTTATACCTCGTAGTAATACGATAAACTCATCTCCACCTAGGCGCCCTACCGTGTCGTCTTTTCGCAGTGCCTCTTGCAGCCTTTGCGCTGATTCAATTAAAAGTTTGTCTCCTGTTTCATGGCCTAAAGAATCATTTATTTTTTTAAAATCATCTAAATCCAAAAACAGTACCGCCGCTTTCTCGTTATTTCTTTGTGATTCAATAAGTAATTGCGACAAACGATCAAGTGCTAAAAAACGATTTGGGAGTAAAGTTAGACTATCGTAATACGCTTGATGTCTAATTATTTCATCTGATTTATGCTGTTCTGTAATATCTCGAATAATAACCATTAACTGGTTATGTTCTGTTATTTTATTTATTCTTGCTTCAAAAAAAACGAGCCCATGGGGCAAAGCTAGCTCGTATTTAAAGCTCATCATCTGCTCTTTTTCTAATACAAGGCTGATATAGGTTTCAAATTTTTTGGCTACATCTTGAGGGAGTACATCACCCATTTTTTTACCAATAAATTGCTTTGGCTTGGTATAGAGATCGGTCTCATTACTGGCATGATACTCAATAATAGTTCCATCATTTTCCATCAAGAAAAATAAGTCAGGAATTGCTCCAAAAATAGTTTTTAGCATATGCTCATTAAATGACGCATCCGCTTGTGCCTTTTTAACCTCAGATAAATCAATATCAATACAGTACATTTGTTTTGTATTATATTGATTTGTAAACATAACATGGCTGGAAAAAACCGATACATTGTTTCCATCTTTGTCTTGTAAGATAATTTCAGATGCTGGAATTTCTATATCTTTTTTTACCCAATCACTATGTGCGTTAATAACTAACTCACACATTGGCTCTGGAATTATAAGGTCTTCTATTTTTTGTCCTATGGCTTCTTCTTTGGTATATCCATAAAGTCGCTCACTGCCTTCATTCCAATAAATAACACGACGTTCATTGTCATAACCTTGAACAGAAATAACATTTACCGCATCAAATAATTGATGCAAATAGTCGTTAATTACAAATTGATGGGTTAAGTTTGAAGTCGGGTTATCTAATTTCATTTTGAGGCTATATCCATAAATAATTTTATTTAATAATAGAGAAATACTAAATAATAATTAAATTTAATTTTAATATTAAATTTCCATGTACATTATATACGCCATTATACAAAACAAAAAAAGAGCCGAAGCTCTTTTTTAATAATTGTTAACTATATTTAAACGCTATAAAAACTGAATTTATTTTTTTGTCACATCATTTGGATGTTCCACGCCAATCCATGCTTTGAATAGTGCTTTTTGCTCAGGCGTTGCCTCTTTATCAGCAACTACTTTTTTAGGCTTATCAAAATCTTCTGATAATACTAATGTTAAGCTTTCAAGAGCATCGCGACGAAGATAGTCAATGGTTACTTTATCGCCTTTTTTAAACGTTTCTAGGCTGGTTTTTAAATCTTTACCTACGTGATGTTTGTTTATAGCGACAATTTTATCATCGGTAGTTAAACCTGCTTTCCACGCACTGCCACCACGGCGAACGTAACTTAACGTAAGTAACTCGCCGGTGTTTTTAGCGGTAGCATCAATGCTTGCAAGCGCTTTTGCTTTTTCTGGTCGCTCAAATTTCAAGCCTACTTTAGTAAGTAGTTCGTCAAAGTTGATACTTGCTGGCGATTCTACATTTTCCTGCCACCAGCTTGAGTAATCACGCCCTGTTAAGTCTTTTAAAATATTAAGCACGTCTACGCCTGTAAAACCGGCTGGCATTTTATGATTGTTATAAAGTGCTTTGTGCACGTCGCGATAGCTTATTTTACCTTGGCTTTTTTCAAGTAAGTCGATATCTAAAGCTAAAGAGAGTAACGAGCCCTCAGAATAAATGTTGGTGCTGTAGTTACGTGCATGATCGCCACCTTGATTAATCCATTTATCAAAGCTTGTTTCGCTTGCGCTTTGCACTTCACGGCCCGGTGTTTGTAAATGGCGATTAATGGTTTTGCTCATCACTTTAAAAAATTCATCTGTGGTTTCAATACCAGAGCGAACCATTAAATGGTCTTCAAAATAACTTGTTGAACCTTCAGCGATCCACAGTAGTTTTGAGTAGTTCATGTTCGTGTAATCGTAAGGCACCAAACCTTGAGGGCGGTATGCTTTAACATTCCACGTATGAACAAACTCATGCGCAGCGGTGCTAATAAAGGCTAGGTAATCTTCGCGGCTACCAAATCGATCGCGTGGACGTTGAATAATTGTAGAGTTTAAATGCTCTGTAGCACCACCAGCACCCGACGTAGCATGTACCATAAATACATAACGTTCATACGGATAGCCATCCCAAATTACATTACCAGTAGCAACTAATTTTTTAAGATCGGTAAGCATTTGCTCTACATCGTAGTTACCGTCGCCCCATATAACTAAATCGTATTCACGGCCATCTACTTCAAATGTGTGTAGTTGGTTAATACCCGTTTCGATTGGTGAATCAACAAGTACGTCGTAATCTGCTGCTTTAAATGAATTTTTGCCTTTTAAATTATCCATACCCGATACAGAGCGCCACTTTTTAGGCACTTCTAAATTAACGGTTACTGGCTCTTGGCGAAATGATTCACTAAACATAAAAAAGCCTGATGCATCTATAAATGCATGGCTGTCGTCAATGTGGCGAGCGCGCTTACCAAGCTCATTTGCATACACCTGGTAGTCAACATTAACTTCTGTTGGCTCATTAAGGTGTACACGCCATGTACTGTGATCAATTTTTTCCCATTTTAACTCTTTACCATCTTCATCTTTAGCTTTGAAGTAACGAATGCCATTGGCAAGGTTTAGCATTTCGTAGCGACCCGTTCGCCATGCAGGAAGTTTTATATCAAGATGTGCTTGCGCTGTTTTTGGAAACTCAACACTTACATCGCCTAAATGATGTTGTGGTTGCGAAATTTCTAAAGAATAATTTACATCGGCAAATACAGGTGCTGAACATGCAGCTAAAATAGATAGGGCTAATAACTTTTTCATAGAAACTCTTAGTGGAAACTTAATTGCCTGCAAGACTAGCAAGCCCCTATTTAAAAGTGAATTAAATACGACAAATTGCCCCGTATACGAGTTTATACGTAGTAGCTTATTAAAATTTCTAAGTTTTTTACTAGATAACTACACATAATAAAAATTTGTTGTAAACTGAAGATAATAAAATTAATTTGATGGCGGTACGCTTAGGTGTCTGAAAGATCTAATCCAACAGATAAAAAACTCAAACAAGCAATTGATGCTCGTATGGCTATTGAGAGTGCACGCAAACATCAAGTGGATATTTTGTGCGACTTTGCAGCTAAACTTTCGCTAAGCTGTAAAGGGCTTGATATTGAGTTAGATAATCGCCTTGCTAAATTTAGAAGTGCACTCAATAAAGGTATGAGCTTTGAAGACCTCTCCCCCCTTGTTAGTGAAACTTTGATATTACTTAAAAATCAAGAATCGATTCAGCAAGCTCAGCAACGTGATTTATTCAACAGTGTACAAAATGCAGGTAAACAGTTACAAAAAACTAAAGGTTTACCTGACGATACTCGCAGAGCCCTGAGAAATTTACTCGATCAAGAGATTAATAACGTTCAGTCAACCCATGGTTATATTCCGCTACTTGATCAACTTATTCTTTTTTATCATGAAGCATTGCTAACTAAGCAAGACCCTCAAGCCGATAATCAGCGCCCTGTAAAACAGGCTCGTGCAAAAAAACTACTTGAGCTAGCTAACGAACTTATACTTGAAGAAGAAGCTACACTACAAATTAATAGTATAAAAAATAATATTACAGAAAGTGACACAATCGATGCATTACTCGATGTTGCGATTAACATAATTGAAGTCGTAGTAAAAAACATTAGCAAAGAGCGTAAATCTGCACAAAGCTTTTTAGTTTCATTAAATCAAACCCTCGAAGATCTACATAATTCTATTGTCTCTACTAGTAGACACTCAGAATCGATGAGTATTGAGTTTGATTCGTTAAATAAAAGCATTGAACTAAAAATAAAAAACCTCAACGAACAAACACAAAAAGCAACGTCAATCTCATCTTTAAAAGAACTTGTAGATAACGAATTAAAATCACTAAGCGAAGATTTTCTAGCAAAAGAAAAGTTAGAACGAAAAGATAGAGAAATGCTTAGCACTAGCTTTAGTGAAATAAACAAACGAATTGTTACTTTAGAAGATAAGTTAACAACGTATAAAAAACGTTTAAACGAACAGCGCTTTAAAAGTTTACTTGATGGGCTTACAAAACTGCCTAACCGAGCTGCATTTGATGAACGTTACAATCACGAAATGCATTTGTTTAATGTGCAGCCATCAGATGTTACGCTTGCGGTTATTGATGTTGACCACTTTAAATCTATCAATGATAGATTTGGCCATACCGCAGGTGACATTACCTTACAGGTTATATCAAAAGCGTTGCAAAAATCGGTAAGAAAGTCCGATTTTATAGCGCGTTACGGCGGTGAAGAATTTGTATTGTTAATGCCAGGTGTGTCGCTTGAAAACGCAACATTACCTCTGGATAAAGTAAGAAAGGTAATTAAAAATATACCTTTTAAATTTAGAGAAAAACAAATTGAGATCACTATTTCGATAGGTGCAACTCAGTTTAAAATAGGTGATACGCTATTAAAAGCCTTTGATAGAGCTGATGATGCTCTTTACGATGCCAAAAATTCAGGGCGAGATAGACTTTGTACCAGTAAGTAATGTCATAGCTATTATAACTTTATGACAAGCAGTTTTACGATTTAGCAGTAAGGAGAACGTCTATGTTAATACAGTTAAACCCAACTGGGGTTTTAGATTTACTGTCGCAATTAGAAGTTGATTTATTAGAGCAATCTTCTGCTAGTGAGCGTTATAAGTTATTTAGAAACTGCGTACTAGCAGTGCTTAATGTAGGTAGCCATACCGACGAAAGTAGCGATATATACGACAAATACAAAGATTTTGATATTCGTTTAGTAAGCCGCGAGCGAGGCATTAAAATTGAGCTTGAAAACCCACCCGAAACCGCATTTGTTGATGGCGAAATAATTACCGGAATTCACGAGCATATATTTTCTGTTATTCGCGATATTTTGTTTATTTGTCAAAAATACGAAAAAGATTTAAAAGAGCAAAAAGCCATTACTCATATGGTATTCGATATGCTCAGAAATGCCGGTGCTTTGCGCGTTAAAAGTGAGCCAAATATGGTTGTTTGCTGGGGTGGACACTCAATAAACGAAGTTGAATATAAATACACAAAACAAGTAGGTTACGAACTTGGTTTACGTGGATTAAATATTTGTACCGGTTGTGGCCCTGGTGCTATGAAAGGCCCAATGAAAGGTGCCACTATTGGCCACGCAAAACAGCGTAATACCGATAACCGTTATTTGGGTTTAACAGAGCCAAGCATTATTGCTGCTGAGCCACCAAACCCTATTGTAAACGAATTAGTTATTTTACCGGATATTGAAAAACGCCTTGAAGCTTTTGTTAGAACAGCTCACGCGATTATCATTTTCCCTGGTGGCGCAGGTACTGCCGAAGAACTGTTATATTTATTAGGCATATTACTCCACCCAGATAATACCAAGCAATGTTTACCTGTGATTTTAACTGGCCCTAAAGAAAGTGAAGCGTATTTTAAAGAGCTGTGTGATTTTGTTGAAATAACACTCGGAAAAGAAGCACTAGACAAGTTTGAAGTTATTATTGATAACCCTCAATTAGTTGGACAAAAGCTAAGATCGGCTATGGCCAATGTTCGTGATTACCGTAAAAGTGAAGGCGATGCCTACTACTTTAACTGGACGTTAAAAATCGATAACGATTTTCAACAACCTTTTGCACCAACACACGAAAATATGGCAAGTCTTGATTTACATCTTGATCAACCAAAGCAGTTATTAGCGGCTAATTTACGCAGAGCTTTTTCAGGTATTGTAGCTGGAAATGTAAAAGACGAAGGCGTTAAAGCCATTAAGCAAAACGGTCCATACATTTTAAGTGGCGAGCCTGCCCTTATGGAAAATATGGATACGTTATTACAAGCATTTGTTGATCAAGGCCGTATGAAACTCCCTGGCAGCAAATATATTCCGTGTTACAAAATAAAAGCATGAGTTTTATAGTTTGAAACCCCATTTACTTCTTATTGATGCGCTTAATTTAATTAGGCGCATTTACGCCGTTGACGCAAATCAAAAACATCACAGTGATGAGCAAATGATACAAACGTGCTGTGCACGTGTAGCTCATGCGTGCAAAAAGCTTTTAGATACAAGCAATGCAACCCATGCGATTGCGGTATTTGATGGTGACAAAAGCTGGCGTTATCATTTTTATAAAGACTACAAACACTCCCGTGCCCCAATGCCTCAAGTGCTAAAAGATGCCTTAGAGCACTTTAAAACCGCAATAGAAGAAACCGGTATTGTTGTATTTGAGCCTATTAACGATGAAGCCGATGACATTATTGCAACGCTTGCATTTAAGGCATCAAATAATCAAATAGCTAATACTGTTGTCTCTACTGATAAAGGCTTTTTACCCTACTTAGGCCCCTACATTACAGTTTATGATTACTTTAAAAAACTCTATTTAGATGAGACAAGTATAAAAGAGCGTTTTGGTGTTGAGCAAAATAAGCTCGTTGATTTTTGGGCATTAGCGGGCGATAAAACAAATGATATTCCGGGAGTAAAAGGAATAGGCACTAAGTCTGCGCAGCAAATAGTTAATAACTATAATTCAATTGAGCATGCGGCCGAAGATGAGTCTCTAAGCCCGAGTATTAAAGCAAAGTTAGCCGCTAATATGGATATGTACGTAATCTCAAAGCACTTGGTTAGTTTACGCACCGATATAAATTTAGGCTTTAGTTTAAAGCAGTTAAGACTTAATTAGTCGCAAGTTAATAGCCTCTAAACATTACAAAACGTATACTATTATTAGTTACCGGAGTCAGAGTAAACCATATTGAAAAAATTTATCCGATATTTAATCTTAGGTTTAGGGCTATATGCACTGATAGCAGCGTTGGTGATCACCTTTTATAAAGACGATCCTCAGGCTATGATCTGGCAAGACCGAGAAGCTTTTAATAAACGTTATATCGAAAAACTATCACTTGAGCAGCCAACAACACTAAATACTGTGCTTGATTATTTAGGCAGCCCCGACCTTACTTATGCCAAACGAGATGGTGAACAGGTATTTCAGATAGTTTTTTACCGTACACAGCATAAAACATCTGACGGTATAACCACTATGGATGAATGTACTGGGTTATTATTTAAAAATGGGCAGCTATTTTTATGGGGTCCTAGTGCATATAATAAATATCAAGAACAAAATTAGGTGAAGGTTTAATGGATGAAGCTGTTTCAACTACTTTAGAGCAGCTGCTTAATAATACGCAGCTGTTTTTAAGCTATTATAACAATAAACAAAAATGGACAGCCTTATACCCCATGGCAAGTAAGCTAGCTGAGCAATATAGAGTGCTCTATAGTGAACAGCCATTCGCATTACAAGCTCGTTTAACACTTTATAATCCTAATTATTCTTATGCCACCAACTTAGTTGTTAGTCAAAGTGTAATAACCGCTGCACTTTGTAAATCTCAACACTATAACAATGCCCTAAGCGAGCTATACATAGCGGCTTCACTCATTGAGCATTTATGTGTTGGAGCGCAATTAAACAAGCTCTGTGAGCAAACACCTTTTCAAGACTCTGATAAAAACATATGGAAAATGCGTCATCAGTTAGCTGCTAAAGTAATGTTATCCAGTGGCGATTCTGCCAAACCCGTTACGCAATTATTAGCTAAGTTAAGTAAATATAAACAAGCATTGGTAAGTGCTCCTAAAATAATGCTTTACGATGGGGGCATAACACTAATTGCTTTAGCAAATATTATTAGTATGAACATTACTAGTAATACGGCTAATAAACACATGAGTTTATTTAAAGCACTTACTGACTTGTATATTCGCACACCAAATTTGTTTGCACTGCAGCTAATCAAATCACTTATAGCCCATTTGGGGCCACTATTACCGGGAAGCCGCGTTTTTTATGCCGAGCAAACCATGATTTATTTAGCGACTGATGCGCAACAAAAACATATTTTAATTAGTAACACTAATCCAAATAAATTAGCTTGGTTTAGCGTTAAAGCAACCCTTAACGACAACCCAAAACAATGGCATTGCACTGATAAAACCATTAGCTTCAAAGTGTTTAACAGTGAACATGTTAAGTCAAAAAGTGTGGTTGGCGTTGATAAAGCACAGTCTTTACTTGAACTAATAAGTAATATTAAGTCACAGCACGAATATAGCTATAAAGGGCTAAGCCAGCTAATGGCGGCTCACCCTCAGGTAGTTGCTAATTTATGTGAGGCAGTAAAACCTTATAATAAGGAGCATCAGGCCGCTAAAGACTTAAAGCATAGTTTATCGATGGTCGGTTATTATAATGCACCTGCGATAATTCAAAGAGTTGTTTTTGAGCAATTAGTTAATGTTACCCCACACCCTCTGCAAGCCTACGTTACTAACAGATTAAATAGTTTAGTGAAAATAATGGCCTTATTAGTCAGTAAAAATAAACACGACCAGTTTGAACACATTACATTACCTTTATATGCTTATGCTCATTTTTTATTAACGCAATGCAGTACACAGCTTTCTCGTAAAACGCTGATTGACGACACACCAAATAAAACATTGAGTGCCCCTATTTGCTCATTTTTTGGAGTAGATTCAATTAATAACGAGCAACTAACGCAACAGCTTACTCATTTATTAAGTGACAACCCATGGACAACGGCACTTTTAGAAGCAGAGCAAACACCTAAAAAACACTTAACTGATTCTCATAAACTCTGGATCACACTTAAAATTGTTGCCCAGAGTGTTTTTAAACCAGAACTCGCGCTAACAGAGTGGCAACTGCAAACATTAAACGAACAACTGAAAATACTAAATTGGCAAAACCCAACTGATTTTAATCAAAAATTAGAATCTCTCGCGTTATTTAATAGTATTTAATTTATGGAAACCTATTTAACGTCTTTATACCCATTATAACTTTGGTGTATACCCAGTATTTCTTGTATAAACTAGCAAAATGGGTGATAAGTTGATATAAATGCGCCCTTAAATTTTCAAGCACGTTCACATAAATGATCTAACAAGCGATTACCCTCTCAGGGTAATAATTTATGTGCAAATCAAACTCTTTAAAGGAAAAGTCAATGGCCAAACAAACCATCACAGTGATCAAAGGCGACGGCATCGGTCCGAGCATTATCGACTCAGCACTTGAAATATTAAAAGCCGCAGGTTGCGACTTTGATTATGAATTTGTTGATGCTGGCCTAGCTGCACTTGAAAAAACAGGTGAGTTACTTCCACAAGACACGGTTGATACAATAGCTAGAAACAAAATCACTCTTAAAGGCCCATTAACAACGCCTGTAGGTGAAGGTTTTACGTCTATTAACGTAACACTTCGTAAGCAATTTGGTTTATACGCTAACGTACGCCCTGTTAAATCATTTGTTGGCACTAAAGCGCGTTACGACGATATTGATATCATTACTATTCGTGAAAATACGCAAGGTATGTACTCAGGTGCAGGCCAAATAGTAAGTGAAGACGGTAATGAAGCAGAAGCAAAATCGATAATTACGCGTGAAGGCGCAGAAAAAATCGTAACTTTTGCATATGAGCTAGCGGTACGTGAAGGTCGTAAAAAAGTAACTGCTGTTCATAAAGCTAACATTTTAAAATCAACATCTGGTTTGTTTTTAAAAGTAGCACGTGAAGTAGCTGAGCGTTACCCACAAATTGAATCAAATGAAATGATTGTTGATGCAACGTGTATGAAACTGGTAATGACACCTGAAGAGTTTGACGTAATTGTTACGACTAACTTATTTGGTGATATTTTATCTGACCTTTGTGCTGGTTTAGTTGGCGGTTTAGGTATGGCTCCAGGTGCTAACATTGGTGAAGACGCTGCAATTTTTGAAGCTGTACACGGTAGTGCACCAGATATTGCTGGCAAAAACCTAGCTAACCCAACATCTGTAATTTTAGCGTCTATCCAAATGCTTGAGCATTTAGATATGGGCGATACAGCAGAGCGTATTCGTAGTGCTGTTGCTGATGTAATTAAATCAGGCGACCGTACAACTCGCGATTTAGGCGGCAGCCACGGTACAACTGATTTCACTCAATCAGTAATTGACCGTTTATAATTAATATTTGTTATTAATTTAAATAGCCCGCTAATTTAGCGGGCTTTTTTTTATTTGCTAGCTGCGCTTTATCCTAGGTAAGCATAAAAGTAATAACACTAATAAACCTGCCAATGATCCGCCACTTGAACCCGAACTACTTTGTTGCTTTTGCACTGTAAGAGATAACTCTTTAGTAAAAGTATCATTTGTTTGAGTATCAGTAACATTCAACGTTACACTAAATGCACCGCCAGTCTGATAAGTATGCCTTGGGTTTTGTAAGTTTGATACCGCACTGCCATCACCAAAATCCCAACTGTAAGTATAACTATTAAAGCCGCCAGTTACTTGCGCATTAAATTGAGCGCTTAAATCATTTACTGTAACGTTTGCGTCTATGCTAAGCGGAACAGTTGCCGTTACATCAACCGCTTTAGTTTGCTCCGTGCCTTCGTTATCTGTCACTGTAAGCGTTACTTGGTAATCACCAGAGTATAAATAATTATAAGTGAGCGATTGCGTCGTTAAAGTACTTCCATCCCCTAGCTGCCAATTATAGGTATACGGTGCGACTCCACCTGTAAACGAAGCTTGAGCTGTTAATATTCCTTGGTTTATTTCATATTCAATTTCATTTACAGATAATGGCTCAACTAATGTAACTTGAGCTATAGCTACTTGCTGTGAAGTATCATTACTTGCCATAAACTCAACGCTATAGGTGCCATAGTCTTGATATTCATGAGTAGGCGTTAACTCTGTGCTTGAGCTACCATCGTCAAAACTCCACGTGAATTTATCCGCAGGCGTGAATGCAAAACCTTCTACATTAAAATTAACGATTAAACCTGTTTTGGTAAAATTAATACCTTTAGTAACATCGTAATTAAGCTCTACTTCTATATCTTCACTATCAGCTGACTGGCTTATAATAATAAACCCAAAGCCAACCTGTGGGAGGGCAACGCCCGATGACTGTTGCGCTGAAAAGCTATAGTCGGTTTTATCAGTAAACTCTGTAATAGCAGATAAATCATCATCACCTAATCCAGCTCGCTGTGGATATAAACTAAAAGCAGCATCACGAATTTGAATTGCTGAAGCAGCCGGAGTTTGCGTACTGCCTTTATTTATCGAGCGCTGATCAGCATCTACCACTAATGCAAAACCACTACCTGGATGCTCTGTCGTGTTGTTATCTGCTTGAGATTCATTGCTATACCACAATAATAATCCCGGTGAGTACTGCTCTGCTTGCAAACTACTGTCAACGCCTGTGTATGAACGCAATTGTAAATAGTAATGTGATGGCGATGCATATGTGTAACTACCTATTTTTTCAAAGCCATTAAACTCGGTGTTAATTTGATCTTGTGCATTATTTTGCCAAATTAAAGTATCACTTTGCACAATACGCATATCATCCACAACAAAACCATAATAATGTGTGTTCGCATCTGTTATGTATTCAATTTTTAGATCAATGATTTGCCCAGCATAAGCTGATAAATCAAACTTATGAGTTAAATAGCCGTTAGGTTGCTTAGCATCACTATTAAAAAATGAATCACCTGATATATACGGACCAATGTCACCATAGTATGGGTTAATTGCTTGCGTATAATTACTAGCAATAGGCTCCCCATTTACTTTTACCTGTACTAAATCATAGTCGCGCTCAATACTGTAATAAGCAATAAAGCTTAAAGTAAGTGCCTCAGTTGTGTTTGGTAGCGTTACTGTATTAACTAAGCTGTTACTAACATTGTCGCCCGTATTTGAATAGTATTGAAAATCGCCTTCTACTGGCGTTTTAAATTTTTCGAGTCGAGATGGCAGTGTTATTTTTATTTGGCTTTGTAGTTGTGAAGTACTCGCAGTATTAATTAATGTTTGCTGTGCGTTAGCATCTATCTCATCCATATCAAGCGTGAGCTGATTAACCCAATTACCCTGGTATCGATTTTGTAAATATTCAAGCGCATAAGGGCTAAACATAACAGGCTCTGAGCCTCGTGGAGAACCTGCCCAACTTCCTGTCGACATAACTGACCAAGACGCGACAGGCTCACCTACCGTGTTAGATTGTAAGTCGTATTCATCTAATAATCCCAAGTCATGCCCAAACTCATGTACCACCACGCCAATCCCAGCATCAATTGGATTAATTGTATAACCAAAGAGCTTTATATTGCTGCCTGCAATCTCGCTCGGCCCGCTACTTTCATCAAATACATAGTAGCGGTGCGACCAAATAGCGTCGGTGCTTAGGTAGCCACCACCCGCTTCCTCGCCAATACTTGAATGAAAAATCATTACATGGTCAATAATGCCATTGGGTTCGTTAATAATTCCATCGCCATCAATATCATCTAAATCGGTTAAATCATAATCGGCTAAATTAATATTAAATTGTGCAACGGCTTTTTCTACCGCTTCTTTGACTAAAGCGGGCGCATTTTTATCACGCGTACTGCCTTGGCGTTCACCATATGTTTTTGCATTACTATCAGCGGTTACCCAGCCATATACTTGCCCGTTAAAGTTTAAGCTATTACCAGACGCTGCTTTATAATAATCTGCAGCCGTTGATAAGCTTTGTCCATCAGGGCCCGCATAACCTTGAGTATTAAAAAGCATTTGCTGATAGTGTTCAGTTGAATAATCAGCGTAAAACATGTCGGTGTCTTGCTGTACAAGTCGATCATCGTCATGTTTGAGGTCAGGAAAATCAATTAAGATAGCTAACACTTTTACATCATTAACGCTTTGATCAGGCACTAGCGACGTTGAAAAAGCGGCTTGTTTTTTATTTGTGTTTGAAAAATCCGTAGAGGAAGATTTAAATCGCCTAAAGCCATTTTTAATTGAGTGATTGGCAACTTCTTTGTTACTCATATATGACTTAAATGAACTATCTAACTCACTAGAGGATATTTGGTCTCTTTTTTTAAGCCAATATAAAATACGTTCTTCGTTAGTTATACCAACATCATGCGGGCTTAAATTATTAGCCGCTACTATAGGGCTTAATAGCGTAGTTAAAAGCGCAATTAACGTCACTTTTTTCACTGTGTTTTCCTCAAACATAATTATGTAGTAATCATACCTAATAATAGAAATTTAAACATGCGATAAAAACATATAGTTAACATGTGCAATAAAAGTTAATGGTCTTTCACACTCTTTTATAACTAAAATCAAACACACAACCTAAAACGCATAATTTCTGCTAGTTAACTCAGTTAAATACAGTATTTCTGCAGATTTAAATTAAAAAAAGCTACAAAACGAATTTAAAATGCAAAAAACCACTTTCAAGGTTGACATAAGGGTTCAAAACCCTTAAAAATAAACCTATACAGAATTTTTAATTTAAAAGCAGTGTTTTGCTAAGTAGAGTAAAAACTATGAACACACAAATTAACCTTTTAGTCGTACTCGTACTGGTCTTAGTTATAAGCCCAGCGGGGATGTATTAAAAGGTGATACTGCTTTTTAAAAACCCTCGCACTACGCGGGGGTTTTTTTATGCATAAAAAAGCGCACAGAGGAATGAGGATGAGCAAACAAGAATATAATGGCTCTGAACTAGTAGTTCAGGCATTAAAAGAGTTAAAGGTAAAATACATATTTGGCTACCCCGGTGGTTCGGTTTTAGACTTATATGATGCACTTTTTCAGCAAGATGATATTGAGCATATATTAGTACGTCATGAACAAGCTGCCACACATATGGCTGATGGTTATGCTCGTGCTACTGGAGACGTTGGTGTTGTACTTGCAACCTCAGGCCCTGGCGCTACAAACTGTATAACGGGTATTGCAACGGCCTACATGGATTCAATTCCTATGGTTGTATTGTCAGGCCAAGTGCCTACAAGTTTAATTGGTGACGATGCATTCCAAGAAACTGATATTGTTGGCTGTTCTCGCCCTATAGTTAAACACAGCTTTAACTGTAGAAGTGCTAAAGAAATCCCAACAATCTTAGCTAAAGCCTTTTATATAGCCAGTACAGGTCGTCCTGGACCTGTTGTAGTTGAGCTTCCTAAAGATATGCTTAACCCTGCTATTAAGTTTGAATACGAATTTCCTAAAACAACAGAGCTAAGAACATACAGCCCTAATACTAAAGGGCATTCAAAACAAATTCGTAAAGCGGTAACAACTATTTTAGAAGCCAAAAAACTGGTTATCTACTCTGGCGGTGGTATTGTTATTTCAAATACGTCAGAGCAATTAACGCATTTAGTTGAGTCGTTAAATGCGCCCATTACCAATACACTAATGGGGCTTGGCGGCATATCAGGTGTACATCCAAACTTTGTAGGTATGCTAGGCATGCACGGTACGCTTGAGGCTAACAAAGCAATGGCAAACGCCGATGTGATTTTAGCGCTTGGTGCTCGTTTTGATGATCGAGTAACTAATAACGTTAAAAAGTTTTGTCCAAATGCCACCATTGTCCATGTAGATGTAGATCCAACTTCAATTTCAAAAACAATCAAAGCGCACATACCGGTTGTAGGTTGCTTAGCAACAGTACTAGAACAACTACAAACGGGTATTGATAAAAGCCCAATTAAAATAGATCGAAGCGCGCAAGAAGATTGGTGGCGCCAAATTATCAGCTGGCGTGAACAAAAATGTTTAAGCTACAACACAGATGGCGACAAAATTAAGCCACAAGCCGTAATTGAAGCTGTTTATAAAGCCACTAATGGCGATGCTTACGTAAGTTCTGACGTTGGTCAGCACCAAATGTTTGCAGCGCAATATTACCCATTTAAGCATCCTCGTCAGTGGATAAATTCAGGCGGCCTAGGCACTATGGGCTTTGGCTTACCTGCTGCTATGGGCGTAAAATTAGCCTTTCCTGATAAAGAATCTGTATGTATTACGGGTGATGGCTCTATTCAAATGAATATTCAAGAGCTATCTACCTGCTTGCAGTACAACCTAGCTGTAAAAGTTGTATCACTCAATAACCGCTCTTTAGGTATGGTACGCCAATGGCAAGATATGGTTTACGGCGGTCGTCATTCATCATCTTACATGGACTCACTGCCTGATTTTGTTAAGTTAGTTGAAAGCTACGGGCATGTAGGCATACAAGTAAACACACTTGATGAGTTACAACCTGCTATCGATAAAGCTATGAGCATAAACGATCGTTTAGTCTTTTTAGATATTCTTGTAGACGAGAAAGAACATGTATACCCAATGCAAATCAAGTTAGGTGGCATTGATGAGATGTGGTTACGTAAAGGAGTAAAAGCATAATGCGTCGTATTTTATCTATTCTATTGGAAAACGAACCAGGTGCACTGTCGCGTATTGTTGGGCTTTTTTCACAACGTGCATACAACATTGACAGCCTAACTGTTGGCACAACTGATGATCAGTCGTTATCACGTATTACCATTACCACCATGGGTGATGACAGAGTGGTTGAGCAGATCACAAAGCAAGTTAACAAATTAGTCGACGTGCTTAAAATTATCGATTTAACAGAAATGAGTCACATTGAGCGAGAGTTATTGCTTGTTAAGGTATTTGCTCAAGACGAGACGACTCGTGCAGCGGTTACCCGCGTAGTTGATGTGTTCCAGGGTGTTATTTTAGATATGGGCCGGCAAAGCTATAGCCTGCAACTAGTGAGCAGTACAGACAAAATAGAATCGTTTTTAGACACACTTCGCCATGAAACCGATATTATTGAAGTTGTACGTTCTGGTGCTGTTGGCATTGGCCGAGGCGATAAAGCCTTAAAAGCATAAATTTATAATATAAAGGCATCAATTGATGTCTTTATTAAACATAAAAAAAAAGAGCTAAATAGCTCTTTTTTTATTTTAATTCGTTAAACCTATTAAGGGTTTACTTGGTCTTTAAGACCTTTACCTGCTTTAAAGCTTGGGATAGTTGCCGCTGCGATTTGGATCTCAGCACCCGTTTGTGGGTTACGGCCAGTGCGAGCTGCACGTTCTTTTACTGAGAAAGTACCAAAACCAACTAATGCTACTGAATCACCTTCTTTTAAAGAAGAAGTTACAGCACCTGTAAACGCGTCAAGAGCACGAGTAGCAGCGGCTTTAGAGATTTCTGCATCAGTAGCAATTTTTTCAACTAATTGAGCTTTATTCATTGTTAGATTCCTATTCGTTATTATTTTGCCTTCGCAAAACCTATCTTTATGCATTTTTAAAGAGTTAGCAACAGCAAATTGCATTTTTTGCTTAAATTCTTAAAAAATGAGTAAAATTTAAATAATTCTCGGTAGAATACAGCGTGTTGGGTTAACAAAGACTTAATTTGAGTACAATTTTGGCGCAAGTTAAGCAACTGGGTAAATAAGCTATATTTTTTCGATAACTAAGGTCACTTCCCCGACCTCGACTCCAAACTTAACAATAGATGTGCGGTTTATCAAGCGCGATTGTGTAACCAGGTACATCCAATCGTCAAAATTCACTTCTAAAGTACTGCCATCGTATGGAAGCTCTACATCATAATTCCAATGAAATACGCTGCCGTCACTTTTGCCTTTTGCTGTACCTATAACATCAGCTGCTGTCCCCGTTAAACTATTGTCTTCATTTAACGTTATTTTCCAGATTCGCTTTTGGGTTTCGCCATCATCATAAATAAAGTCTTCTTCAATAACGCCCTGGTTACCGTCCCAAGTCGCATTCATATCTACGACAAGCTTTCGGGTCAATTCGCCTTTAAAGTCTTGTACAACACCATAGGCTTTCAAATTTCCGCTAAAAAACGTTTTAAAGTCGAAATTTGGCGATGTATTTTTATAATGTTCAACATTTGGTGCCGAACAGCTAATTAAAAGTAGAGCCGAGAGGCTCATAACAGCTGCTTTTAACGTGTTTAATATGTTCATATTAATTCCCTAATAATTGCTTTCGTAGTTTTGGCTCAGAGGTTTTTTCATCAAGCCAAATAGCTAAAAAGTCACTCGAAAATTGAGGTTCATCAATTTCACCCATTTTTTCATCATTATGATAAAAAGTGCTCATACCTTGCTCATTTGTCACCAATGTTAGTGAGTCACCCTTTTTTATATCAGGCCAAATAGACAACAATTTACGGTCGTATTTATCTGCCAGCCCTGCTTTTCCAAGATGTTGCCACTGCTCATTTGTTGCTTTTACTATTTCTTTAGCGTCAAAGTCACGTAAATAGGTAAGCTTAAACTTAACAGGATGTGTTCCTGCGCTGTAATTACCTGAAGGGGTAAATAGCACAGCGTCATATACATCCCAAAATAAATACTCCATTCGTGCTTCGCCTACTTTATTAAATTGTGTGTTAGCTAAAACAATTGAAGTGGTAAGCAAATAAAAAGTAACTGCCTTTAGTAAAAATTTCAAAATAAGCTCCCTTTGAGTCAATGGGTAATGTTACGAAATAGAAATTGTGGAAGATCAGCGATTGATGAATAACTTGATTTTTTGGTTTATAAAAAGAATAACAGTAAACACTGTAGACCAAAGCGCCCCGTAAACGAGCCAGAATTGCCATAAAGGTAAACCTAAACTTATTACTTCAAAGCGCGCTCCAGCCCAATAACTTGCTGGTGCAAATGCCATACATACCAAAAAGGCCTGCCAAAGCTTTAATTTACTCAAAAAAACCATAGAGGTATTCAAAGAAAGTAATAATGCAGCCCATAAAAAGACGAGCCATAGAGGGAAGGGATAAACTTTAAATTCTAACAAGCCTAACTTTACCGCTATAAATTCTAACAATAGTGCTAAAGGTAGGGCTTTAATTAACAGTAAAGAGTCTTGTTTTTTCTGCTTTGACAAACAAAACATTAAAACAATAATCAAGCCACTAAAAAGTAGCGAATTGGCTTCAAGCAGCAGTGATAAAAACCACACTGCTTGAAATAAAACAAAATTAGTAACCGAGCGCAATATCATCGTTATCACTAGTAAAACGAGGTTTACGCGCCATTAAATGTACTGTACTTGTTGCTCTGGCTCTAAACGCACCTTCACAATAAGCAAAATAAAATAACCATAAACGATAAAAGCGTTCATCAAATTTAGAGCGGTCTAAATCAGGCCAGCTTTTTATAAAACGAGTTCGCCAATCTGCTAATGTTCTTGCGTAGTGAGCGCCAATATCATTAACAGTATGGATAACCATATCGGTATTATTTTTAATCTGCTCACTCATTTCGTTAAGCGATGGCAAACATCCGCCCGGAAAAATATACTGCTGAATAAAGTCAGAGTTTTTTAAGTAGTGCTTATAACGCTGATCGCCAATAGTAATTGCTTGAATAAGCATGGCGCCATCGTCTTTTAGGAGCTCACCACACTGAGTGAAAAAGCTCGGCAAATAATCATGACCAACCGCTTCTATCATTTCAATAGAAACAAGCTTGTCGTATTTACCTTTTAGTAGTCTGTAATCGAGCTTAAGTAATGTTATTTTACTTTCAAGACCAAGTTCAACAATCTTGTTAGCTACATAATCATGTTGCTCATCAGATATGGTTGTTGTTGTTACATGGCAATCGTAATGTGTGGCAGCATATATAGCAAATGCCCCCCACCCTGTACCAATTTCAATTACTGAATCATTTTTTTGAAGCTCAACTTGCTCACAAATGCGTTTAAGCTTGTATTGCTGAGCCTCTTCAAGTGTGGCTTCTTTTGTAGGATATACAGCACTTGAATAGAGCATTTCTTTACTTAAAAATGATTCGTACAAATCATTACCTAAGTCGTAATGAGCAACAATATTTTTCTTAGAACCCGATTCTGAATTTTTGTTTTTTATGTGATTAAACCGGTGTGCGATATTACTAAAAAATGCGAATTTTTTTTCAAACTCATCAAGTTGCTTTTCATTTATAGCAAATATCTCAATGAATGAAGTTAAGTTGTCACAAGACCAATGTCCCAAAATATACGCTTCGCCAGCGCCAACGCTTCCAGATAACGCAAACGCTTTATACATAGCTTTATCATTAACTGTTACTGTTGCTTTTAACGCAGACGATACATCACCAAAAACTGTACGCTCATTTCCTTCAATTAAAACAACTTGACCTGTTTCAATTGACGAAAAGGCTTTAGTCACTAATTTTTTATATATATTAGTTAACCAACTAGTGCTTTGTTCGCAATTTAAGCTCGACACTTTATCCATTAAAATACCTATTAATTGTCCTGACTACCTATGTGCTTTATGGCTTACCTGAGTGACCTAAAAAAGGCACTCGCTTTATAAACAACTTTAATGCTTGATAATAAATACCTTTGAAAATAGACCATGTCATGGCCGGAAAACGTTTAAACAACTTATTAATCTCTTCGTTAGTGAGTTCTTTACGTTTCAAGCGAAGTATTGCATCAAATAATAACTCTTCATTTCGCTTATTTTCAATGTGTATCAATGTTTTATCAGGCGATTGTTTAACATGCCAATGATAGTTCATATCCAGATTCATAAAAGGTGATACGGAAAAAACCTTCTTAAAGTTCACTTTTTTTTCTAAAGGGACTAAATAATAATGACGTTCGTTCCATGGTGTATTACTCACTTCAGCTATCATGTACTTAAAACGGGTGTCGTTGTGGCCAAAAAAGTAAAAATTAACAGGACTAAAATAGACACCAAAACAACGAAGCTGCCCTAGCATGTAAATATGAGAAAAGGTTTCAGTAATACCTAAATTGGCAAGTTGATCATGCGCACGCTCAATAAGAGGTCGTTTAGCAAGTTGTGAAGTGTCTTTAAGATAATCAGCTTCATTAAATTTTAACGCCTTTAAGCCTGACGTACCTAGGTGTTTATGCACACCATTTAGCTGTTGAGGATTATTTAAATCTACCCACATCATATACAAAGGGTAACTGAAACGATGTTCTTTAACAGCAAAACGGCGATGTTTTACATCGCCTAAATACACTGCACTAGTCAAATTCGACCCCAAGTTGCTTGGCTACATCTACACCACTGTGTACGCCATCTTCATGGAAACCATTGTACCAATAAGCACCACAAAAATAACTATTGTCTTGTCCATCAATACTGTGTTTAAGTTTTTGAGCAGCAATTGACTCTTGGTTAAATACAGGGTGATGATAAGTAAACTCGCGCAAAATTTTACTTTGGCTTATTCCTTCAAGATGATTAAGCGTTACACAAAACTGTGTATCCGATTGTATACCTTGCAAAATATTCATTTGGTAGGTAACAACAGCTGCTTTATCAGTGTTGTTATTAAGTAGGTAGTTCCAACTTGCCCATGCCGCTTTTCTATCTGGTAAAAGGTTTGTATCGGTGTGCAGCACAACTGAATTCTCAGTGTAAGCTATTGCACCCAATACTGACTTTTCTTGCTCAGTTGCATCACCAAGTAGTGCAAGCGCCTGGTCTGAATGACAAGCAAATATTACTTTATCAAACTTACTTAATTCACCATTGGCAAACTCTATTGTTACTTCATCATTTTGACGCGTAACAGATTTAATATCTGTATTAAGTTTAATTTTATCAGCAAAACCTCTGATCAGTGGCTTAATATACTGACGAGAGCCACCTGGTACTACATACCACTGTGGTCTGTTTGTTACATCTAAAAGGCCATGATTAAAGAAGAACTTAACAAAAAATTCAACGCCTACATTTTCCATTTCTTTAATACTGGTAGACCAAATAGCCGCGCCCATCGGAAGGATATAATGGTATTTAAAAAAGTCATTAAAGTGATTGTCACTAAGCAGTTGCCCTAATGATTGATCAGATTGGTAATCATCTTTTTCATGTAGTGCTTTACACAGTTTGTTAAACCTAACAATGTCGTACAATAATCGCCAAAACTTAGGTCTAAAAATATTACGACGCTGTGCAAACAGGCTTGTAAACGTATGGCCATTGTATTCAAAGCCAGTGGCTTCGTTATGAACACTAAAGCTCATTTGCGTTGTTTGTTTATCTACACCAATACGCGATAGTAACTTTTCAAAGTATGGGTAAGTTCTGTCATTAAATACAATAAAGCCAGTATCTATTGCGTATTTTATACCACACACGTCAACATCAACAGTTGCTGTATGACCACCTATATAATCATTTTTTTCAAATACGGTTACATCGTAATGTTTATGAAGCAAATGCCCACATGTTAAACCAGATACACCAGTTCCTATTATTGCTATTTTTTTCAACGGGCTAATCCTTTTGCGATTTTAAGCCAAATTGGGAGTGGTAAAATACGTAATGCTTTTAATATAAGCGTAAAACGGTACGGAAAGTGAACATCTTTTCGGCGCTTATGTATTCCCTTAATCATATAGTCTGCGGCTTTTTCAGCGGTAACGGCCATAGGCATCGGGAAATCATTTTTATTAGTAAGCGGAGTTTTCACAAAGCCAGGGTGAACTAAAGTCACATCAACATCATCTAAATCAACAGCTAAGCTTTTTGCTAAGTAACTTACACCCGCTTTTGATGCACCATAAGCTTCTGAACGAGGTAGCGCAAGATAGGTAACACTTGAGCTGACCAAAACAAGCTGACCACCTGAATTTATTTTAGGAAGTAGCGCCTCAAGGCAATACCCCATAGAGAGTAAATTTACGTTTATTACACGCTCAAACAATGCACTGTCAAAGTTTCGTGCGTCATCTATATATTCACAGTTACCCGCGTTTAAAATAACACGGTCAAAATGAGGAAAGCCAATAGTAGACTCTTTAATGTCTTGTAGATTAGTTGCATCAAATTTACATGCTTGAATATTGTCGTATTTAGCAAGCTCAGCGAGCTTTTCACTATTACGGCCACAAGCGATAACAGTGTCTCCCAACTGCGCATATTTAATTGCTAACTGCTCACCAATACCAGAAGTAGCACCCGTTATAAGTGTGATCATAATTAACCTGCCCTTTTATCAATTAGCTTTATAACACTACCAAGTAAAGGAATATGTTTGTACAGCAACTCGCCCACATTAAAGTAGTCTCTGTGCTTGATAATTTTGCCATTTTCAAAAATAAGCTTGCTATGACCTTCTACCGAAATAGTTTTACCTGATGAAAGCTTTGGATGTGCATAGTGCATAGTCCAATAAATAAAAGCATTGTTGCCGCTATTAAACGAATCGCTAATATCAAACTGACAATGCTTAACATTGCTATATAAGTTAGCAAAGTACCTGCGCAATTCTACAATGCCATTAATTTCATGCATTGGGTCTATAAACTGTATGTTGTCACAGTAAATATCACTCAATAAATCAAGATTAGTGCTATCAAGCTGTTGGTATATTTCAACAAATTTATCTACTGGTAACTGGTTATCCATATCACACCTTAAATGCAGCAAGTGCACGTTCTCGTGCCGCTTTATGATCAACTATTGCTGGCCAGTAACATTCCTTATCTTTACCTATTGCGGCTAAATAAGTGTGTGGAAAATGAATGTGTTTATCTGGCACGTTTTCAAGCTCTGGCAAATACTTACGGATAAACTTGCCAGTTGGATCAAAGCGCTCGCTTTGTCTGATAGGGTTAAAAACTCTAAAGTAAGGTTGAGCATCACACCCGGTACTTGCAGCCCACTGCCAGCCACCATTATTTGAGGCTAAATCGCCATCAATTAGGTGCTGCATAAAAAAGCGCTCACCTTCGCGCCAGTCTATTAATAAATGCTTAGTTAAAAAGCTCGCAACAACCATACGTAAACGATTGTGCATCCAACCGGTTTGCTTTAGTTGTAGCATTGCAGCATCTACTAACGGGTAACCTGTACGCCCTTCACACCATGCTGTAAATTCATTTTCGCTTTTACGCCACACTACGGCGTTGTACTTTTCGTTAAAGTTGTCACCGCGTGAAAGCTTCGGAAATTCAGCAATTAAATGCCTGTAAAATTCGCGCCAAACAAGCTCGTTAATCCACGTAAACGTTTTACTTTTTGACGTAGTTAAAATATCAGGATAACGCTGCTGAATATTAATAAGCAGCTGTTTTGTGCTTACAATACCAAGTGCTAAATACGGGCTTAAACCTGATGTGCCTTTTACGCTGGGTATATCACGCTGATCATCGTAGCTTGTAAGTTTGTCACATATAAAGTTATCGACCACAGTAGAAAGTGTTTCGTCGTCAACCGGCCACTTATCTGAGCATCCATCACTTTTTAGTAAGTCGCTTTCATCAAATTTTATTGAATCAGAAGTTAAAGGCCATTGAGGCAAACTAAAGTGCGTATCTTGGTACTGCTTTAACCATGCTCGCTTAAATGGAGTAAACACTTTATACATTTCATTACTTTGATTTTTAACCGTTCCAACAGGTGCAATTAAATCACCTTCGTACAAAGTAAAAGTAATTGAAAGCTCATCGCATTCGTGCAAAATTGCTTTATCGCGGTTTACTTCATTAAGCTCATATTCTGTATTAGCAATTACGTGTTTTACATCGTTTGATTTACAAAAATCAATAAGCTCACGCGTACAATCAGAAAAGCTAGGCGCTTCAATAACATGTAAAGTAATGCCGTAATCAGCAAGCTGAGATTGAAGATAAGTAACTCGGCGCTTGAGTAAGTCAATCTGAATAGGCGCAGCTTGGTGCTGTTGCCACTGTTTTTCAGACACAAAAAAAATGGCGTGTTTAGCGCCATTATTTAGCGCTTGAATTAACGCTTCGTTAGAAAAAAGGCGCAAATCGCGCCTAAACCAAAATAATGTATCCATTAAATACCAAATCGTAGTTTTAAATCGTGAGGGTAAGGGTTAAAAAACACTTGTTTTTCAAGGTACTCATTTGGGTGAACCTTCAAATGATGTTTTAACAAGGTAAGTGGTACATACAATGGCACCAAACCTTCGCGGTATTCATCTATCGCATCACGAAGTTCTTGTTTTTCAACCTTCGATAAATCAGTTTTAAAGTAACCTTGTAAATGCATTAGCGTGTTGCAATTATTTCTGCGAGAAGCTGGCTTTTTAAGACCCGTCATCAAACCTAAAATATATTCATCAGCAACTGCATTTATATCGTCACCTACATAAGTCCCCAGCAAGTTACCCAAATCACGATAAGCTTGATAGTTATGAGCCATCAACAAGTACTTATACTGAGAGTGAAATTGAGTAAGCTTATGAACCGTAAGCGGCTCTTGTACTAATTTTTGCCAGTTTTTAAATACGTAAATTCTCATTACAAAGTTTTCACGTAAATGCATGTCGTTTAAACGTCCGTTTTCTTCACATGGCAATAATGGATTGTGCTTCATTATTTGCTCCGCAAAAAAACCAACGCCTTCTGAGGTATTACCTGTTCCTGCTTCATTGTATATTTTAATGCGCTCCATGCCGCAGCTTGGGCTTTTTGCACAAAATACAAATCCGCTTAATTCTTTAGCTTGTTCAGTTGCAACTTTTTTACCATATTCAGTAAGTTGTTGGCCTACTTCGCCGGTGCCATCTGGGCGGCATACTTTAATAGTATCGCCCACTTTAACTTGGCGAATAGTTGGACGAGGTATTGGTAAACCAACAGCTACTTCCGGACAAAACCGTGTGTATTCAACGTGTTTACCTAGCTCGTCCATACAAAAATTTGACTTTTTATGTCCTGTGTCAAATCTAACTTTTTCGCCTGCTAAGCAGGCGCTTATACCTATTTTTATTATATCTGTATGCATATATTCTCTTAGTAAATCAAATTACCTATTGGATTTAGTAACTTGCTGAAGCCCTTATTAAAATGTAGCGCACTACTGACAACTGTAAAGCATAAACATCCATCTTTCGTTAAAGGTGTGTGTTGGTGACTACCATCTTGCCAAATAAAGTCGCCTGGTACGTAATTACCGTCTTCATCACTAAACTCACCATCTAGTAGTAAAGTAACTTCAAATCCGGTATGTGTATGCTCAGGAATTTCGCCACCGGCATCAATATGTAGCAAGCTAGAACGCAGTGCTCCATCATCAAGCGAAACGCGAGATCGTGCCAGTTTACCAACTTGTGTAAATTTGCTATGAGAAATACGTGTTAAAGCACGTGGAAGTTGGTAGTCATGCTCATTCACTTTAATAGATACAGGCTCTACTTCGTAAACTTCATCGATAGAATCATCAGACATGATCATATCGAGAACATTTAGTTCAAATTCTTCAAGTAAATCAGATTTCTCAGTTTGAGGTTTCTCAAATTGAGCAGGCTCTTCACTAAATAATGCATTTGCATTACTTGCTTCAATTTTAGCTACTTTAGCTTGGCACACAGGGCACATGTCTACGTGAATAGAAACGGCTAAACTCAATGATGTAGCAAGTGATGCATCGCAATACTGTGTCAGTAAAGTTTCACTCGGGTGATGTTTAATCATGCTGATCTCCCATTTCATTACGTAATTTTTGCAAGGCCAAACGTAACCGTGATTTTACCGTGCCTACTGGAATATTAAGTTGATGTGCAAGTTGCTCTTGCGACATATCTTGAAAATAAACGCCTCTTACCACTTCGCGTTGAGCAATTGGTAATTTATCGAGGTAGCGCTTAATTTGCTTATCTTCTAAATGATCACTGTATTCGTGATGCGTATCTTGTGAGTCGTTTAGTAACGGCCAAATATCTTCGCTTATATTTTCTTCTTTATTACTTTTCATTTTACGAAGCATATCGAACGAAGCGTTACGCATAACGGTATAAACCCACGTAGTAGCAGCGCCTTTTTCACTATGATACAAATGTGCTTTACGCCAAACAGACGTTAATGTTTCTTGCACAAGCTCCATGGCTTGGGCTTCAACACCAAACTGCTTAATTCCAAAGCGTTTAATTTTTGGCGCAAAGTATTCAAATAAATAGGAAAAAGCTTTTTTATCGCGTGATTGCGCAACATCTATAAGCGCTTGCATGAGCTCTTTACTCGGCGTTTCTGGCATGGCAGTGTACTTACCTGTATTAGGTTCACAACGTGGTGACTGTTGTTGACTTACCATAATAATTTATCCCGTTATTGCTTTTGTATTAAGTAATACGGGCAATAATTAATTTAGGATCATAAAATTTAGGCAAATTCGTTATTAATCACAGTATGGAGGAAACTCAGCAAGTTATCAAAGTTCGTTTCAAACGCAAGTTGCTGTTTTTTCTCAATTGATATAGGTAGGAGCTCAAGCCAACGTGCTGCAATCCAAGGCAACTTGTCAAAATGAGTTTTTTTGTACAATAAATTAAGCTCTGAATTACCTGCAAATACGTTTTTAAGCGCGTCGTGTAATAGGTAATGATCGCCAATGTCGTTGTTAGAATCCTTATACCAATAAGGCGTATTGCAAGGCGACACTAAGCCATGACGTAGTTCGTCTTCGTCTTGGTAAACATCGTTTATTTGCACATTTTGCGAGGCAAATACATCAATTAATAGTACGTCGTTATCGTCTTGGTCAAAATCGATAATATCGACAAGGCAACCTTGCGCACTTATATTAAATGGCGTGTCGTGCTCAAATGTACAAAGCACAAACCCTGAATTATTTTTTAATGCGGTTTTAACCATATTTAAATAACGAGGCTCAAATATGCGTAATCGCGTAAAACCTTCAGGTAACATAAAAATGGGTAATGGAAAAATCGCACGTTTCATAAAGTCTACTTATTTCAAACACTCTGCCTTTATTTACGTGCGCTTTTGCTAAGTCGATCAGCTTTGTATGAATCGAATTAATTACCAGCTATATAATTGGTTAAAGATTAAACCAACCTCCCATAGCTTTAAACACTTGAACCGAGTAATAAGCGCTAATCATGCTTACTACGGGTGCTAACATTAATGCAAATAATCCAAGTTCACTGCTCATCGTTTTAATCCTTTAAGTGGTTTATTTTACGTTTTTAACGCTAGCGTCAGTATTTTTAATCGTTGTGCTATCTATTAAAACTGGCTCATCTAGTAACCCCTCTAAAACAGTTTTAGCATCAAAATAAAGTGTTTCCTTTAGTGATTTTTCAAGCTCAATTGTGGTTTGCTTAACGTAGCTTGTTACACTTTGAGTTAATATATCAGTTACATCTAGGTCCACTTCTACTGCATGAACTTGCGCAGAACCTAATACTAATAAACTTGCCATAGCGATTTTAATTGAATGTTTCATAATGGTATTCCTTGTTTGTGTATTGTTTAGACGTAGTTATATACTCAAGGGTTGTGCCAACATAAAAATAAAATATAAACCATTATAATTAAAAGACTTTATGTCCGGTTGTTTAATTCGATAAATTCACACCTCGTTAATTTAACCATTTAATTTAATTTTTTGACTATTTTTTAGTTAATAAATAAAAGAGTTTTAAGTGCATTAATACCGTCACAGTAAATACATTTATCGTTTATAAAAACGTCATATCTAACCGTTAAGGTGCGCACCACTATTAATAATTAAAAAAGTGCAATATGACCCTTTCATCACGTAGAAATTTCTTAAAAACCTCAGCAGCAAGCATATTTACAGTTGCGGTATCGAGCGCCATTACAGGTTGTGCTCAAACATTAATGAACAAGCCTCTATCGGTAATTGAATTTAAACACGGGGTAGCAAGTGGCGATCCGCTCAGTAATGCTTTAATAATTTGGACACGTGCAACCACTTCTCAATCAAATTTTGAAGTTACTGTTGCTTGGGAGCTGGCAAGTGATTCTCAATTTAAAAACATCATTCGCAGCGGGCGCGAACAAACAGATAAAAGCCGAGACTTTACAATAAAAATAGATGTACAAGAACTTGCTCCAAACACAGAGTACTTTTATCGTTTTATAGGTTTGCAAACACAAAGCCCTATTGGCCGAGCTAAAACATTACCAATAAATAACATTGAACAAATAAAAATGGCTGTTGTGTCGTGCTCAAACTACCCTGCTGGGTACTTTAATGCCTACACAGATGCCGCTAAGCAAAAAAATTTAGATGTAGTACTGCATTTGGGAGATTACATTTACGAATACCCAATGGGCGGGTACGCCACACAAAATGCAGAAAACATTAGCCGCCAATTAGCAGCTGATAACAGCGGTGAAATTATTACCCTTAGCGACTATCGTAAACGCTATGCTATTTACAGAACAGACCAAGGCCTTCAAGCACTTCACGCTGCAGCGCCTTTTATCGCAATATGGGATGATCACGAAGTTACTAACGATACCTATAAAAGTGGTGCTGAAAATCATACCCCTGATGAAGGTGATTTTTTTAAGCGTCGCGCAGCAGCTATTCAAGCCTATTACGAATGGCTGCCAATTAGGCCACCTATGGGCGAACAAAGCCCGCAAATATATCGCACCTTCGATTTTGGTAATTTAATAAGCTTACATATGCTAGATACGCGCGTAATAGCACGCGATAAACAACTCGCTTACAGCGACTACAAAAACCCCGAGACCAAGCAAATGGATGTTGCGCGCTTTGTCAGTGATTTAAATAATCAAAATAGGCATTTACTAGGTAACACACAACTAAACTGGCTCACCAGTGCAATAACTAAATCAAATGCAAAATGGCAAGTATTGGGCCAGCAAGTATTGATGACTAAAATGTGGCTACCTACTGAAATATTCTCGCAATCCGATCGCACTAAAATACCTCAGGTGTTAAAAGAGCTTGTTACCATTAAAAAAGCAGTGTTAGCTAATAAAGCGGTAACACCCGAGCAACTCGCACGCGTAAATACTTTAATGCCTTATAATTTAGATGCGTGGGATGGTTACCCAAGCGAGCGCGAAGCATTATACAAAAGCATTACCGCATTAAATAAAAAGTTAGTCGTGGTTGCAGGTGATACGCACAATGCGTGGCATGGCACATTAAAAAATGCAAAAGGCGAAAGCGTAGGAGTAGAGTTTGCAACACCTGGTGTTACATCCCCGGGTATGGAGCATTATTTAGCGCTTAATACAGCACAAGCAAAGCAAATGGCTGACTCGCTTTCATTGTTAATAAACGATTTAAACTATTGTGACTTATCACACCGTGGGTATATGCTACTGACTATTACTAAAGAGCAAATCACAACCGATTGGCGCTATATAGATAACATAAACTCACCAAGCTACAATATTGTTGAACAACACCAAAGTGTTTATAAAGGCTAATACTTTTAAAAAGAAGGTAAATGTATTATTTACCTTCTTCGCATATTTTATTTAACGTGCTTAATTACAAGTATAAAGAAGCGTCCACGAAGCATCACTTCCTGGAAGGCTGTTTGTATACCAATTTGCGCTGTATGCATTACCTTGATATTGCATTTTGTCGTCGGTGTTATTGTGAGTAAACGGACCACCTGAGTAATCTTTGTTCACCCAATTAGGGTATGCATTAATACCGTTACAATCTGTTGAGCTTACAACACTGCATCCGTTTGTATCAACACTTGTACCAGCGGGTGTATCTGGGCACTGATCGATATCATCATTCACACCATCGTTATCCGCATCGCTTTGTGGCTCAACTACTTCAACAACACAACCTACATTATTAACCGTTTCACCTGCCGGTGTATTAGGGCATTGATCAACATTATCGCTTATACCATCGGCATCGCTGTCAGTTACTGCACAACCAATGCTATCAACCGTTGTACCTGCGGGAGTATTATTGCACTGATCAAGGCTGTCACTTACGCCATCCCCGTCGCTATCTAAATCAACATTGCTACTACCACCACCCCAACCTTGAATGATCTCTTTAACTTTAGTGCCTGACGATGTTAGTGAATTCCAACTACCGCCTGGAGTAAATAACGATGCACCTTCGTTTTTATCGTTTAAAGCCCAGTTAGCGTGGCTAATATTGTTTGTTTTAAAAAATGCCATCCATGCATCGGTTTCATTGATATTAACACCACCATTGCCATCAGCATTAACTGTTCCCCACTCTGTGGCGAATAGTGCAATGCCGTTATCGAGTGCTGTTTGTGCTTTATTTCGATACGATTGACCATGCGTGCCAGCATAAAAATGCAGAGTGTAAGCAATATTGGCGCGATCAATTGGGTTTTGTGATGCCACATCGACATCTTGCGACCACGTAGGCGTTCCAACCACAATTAAGTTATCAGGGTCGATTGCTCTAATTTTATCAATAACTGTTTCTGCATAAGGCTTAATATCGTTAACCCACGAAATTTGTAACGGCTCGTTATAAATTTCATAAATAACATTGTCGTACTGTCCATATTTGGTAGCTACGTCTTCAAAAAAGCGAACTGCAGTTGCTTGATCGGTATGTGCTTCATGGCTATGAAAATCAATAATAACGTACATATCTTCAACAATAGCTGCATTTACAACAGTATCAAGACGGCTCATATTGCCCTCCCAATCAAAGTTCAAACTACCACCAGTACTCGTACCATGACCAATAGCTGCACGAATTAATGTTGCATTAAATTCAGTTTTTGCCTTTGCTACTGTTTCTGCTGTGTAAAATTTTTCAGCGCCCCACCCCGTATTACTCCAAAATAGGCTAGGTCCTGCAAAGCTTGTGCTTTCCCCACCCGCAAGAATTTGATTCCCACTCACCGTTAACTTTTCAACAGCGGCATTAGCCATTGTTGAGCATCCTAATAATAAAGCTAACGATAAGCTCGCCACTTTAAAATCCTTTCTTTTGTGATTATTTGAACTGTTATTCATCGTATTTCCTTAAATTGAAATTATCAGTCGTCATTGCTTGACGTAATAAATTGACACCAAACCAATACTTAATAGTCAAATAAAGTTAATTTGGCGAGCAGAAAGTACCATTTATTTATTAACATTAAATGAATAAAAAGGTACAAAGATAAGGATTTTAGTTAACTAAATATCAACAAGTGAGTGATTTAACGAGGTTTGAGGATTTTACTGGGTATATACAGGCATTTACACGATGTTTACATGATGCGGGCAAAAAATCTCGGTTACAAAAAATATGTATAAAAATGAAAAGGCGGTAATAATAATTATTACCGCCATCAATAATAGCTAAATATCAGGGATAAATATGCGGGAAGAAAATTAATAAGCCAACCAAACCGAGTTCTAATTAAGTGGCTTATTTTTTAGTGGGCAGCGCTTTTCTGCCCAAACGGTATGCATCCATCATACTCAGCACCCAAATTATAATCATTAAAGGTACATACTTATATTCAGCGAGTTGAGCGCAAGCGTCAGATGGTTGTTGCGCGGCTTTTAAAATGGCCGTAACCGACATGGGGATTTTTCCGTTTACAATTTCATTTGCAGTACACTGTGCAATCGCAAATATATCTTGAAAGGTTAAAATTAAAAGAACAGAGAATACACCCGCAAAAATAGCGCCTATAAGGTGTTTTTTTAAAGAAAAATGCCCCGCTCCAGGATAAACAATGGCGGTAAGTAAAGCAGCTTTTAAATCTTGTTTCATGGTTATTTCAGCTCGTAATATGTATTACACTAGACACCAACATAGTGAATTAATTCTCTTTAAAATCAAGTAAAAGCTAAAGTAGCGTATCAAATAAAGTTATTTAGAATTACTCACAGCTAAGATTGAAACTTTCAGCGTACAGTTGTACACTGAAATTAATTCCAATAGTGGTAGGAACAGTTATGTCGTTAGAAACGCCTTATTCCCGTAAAGAAGAGAAATTAAACGTAATCAGCCATGCACTCGGTATTATATTTGCCGCGTTTGTTATGTGGGATTTATTTAGCCAAGCCACCAGCACTAAAGCGTATATTAGTACTGCAATTTATGGCAGCAGCCTATTTGTGCTGTTTTTGTCATCCACTTTGTACCATGCCAGTATTCAACCGCGCTTAAGAGCCTTTTATAAAAAGTGCGATCACTGCGCCATATACTTATTAATTGCCGGCACCTACACTCCCTTTTTATTAATCTCATTAACCGGTGCTTGGTCATGGGCAACACTTACATTTATTTGGGCGGTGGCACTAGCAGGCGTTGCGTACAAAGTATTTGTACGCAACGGCAATAAAAAAATATCACTCGCCACCTACTTACTCATGGGCTGGTTTGCACTAGCTATTGTATATCCACTTTATTCTAGTGTTGATGTAAAGGCACTTTACTGGCTACTTGCCGGCGGTATTTTTTATAGTTTAGGTACATTATTTTACAGTGCTAAAAGCACCCAATTTAGCCACGCAATTTGGCACTTATTCGTTATTGCTGGGTGTATTTGCCATTATATTTCAATTAGCAATTACGTTTATTAAATAAGCTAGAACTACTTGTATAATTCGAATAGCTCAAATTTATGACTACGTAATTTAGCCAAGTAAATTAATGGCTGCTTGAGTAACCTGATTTGCTTGAGCGAGAACCGTAGTACTAGCTTGTTGTAATATCTGATTTTTTGTAATTATAGCTGTTTCAATAGCAAAATCGGCATCCTGTATACGACTGCGGGAAGTAGAAACATTCTCAGAAATATTTGCTAAATTATTAATCGTATGATTAAGTCGATTTTGTATTGCACCTAAATTTGCTCTATTTGCATCTATTTGTTTTAAAGCAGCATCAATTACCTCGATAGCTGATTGTGCCCCATCAGAGTTTTCACCTGAGATATCTATGTCATCAACATGATCTAATATACTTACTCCACCAGTTTGAGGTACATTTAAGTAACGATTAACATCTCCTCCATTGACGCTAATTTCATCTGAAGAGGACAATTCTAATTTAGAGAAAACAGATGCTCCATTGTTAGGGTTTACTGGTGACTGTAGAGCACCAACTGGAGCGCCATCAACAAGTTGGCCTAGCTTAACTGTTGGAGATGATGTCATATCTAAGCCATCAACATCAACACCGAACACATCAAATGAAGTGGATGTAGCCCCTGCTACATTATCTCTTTCTATCACTTCATAACCATCAGACTGAAGATCTTCCATTAATCTGTCAAAGTTACCGCTATATTTACTCAGATCATAGCTATCTATAACTATGCCTCCCTTCTTAAAGCTCATAACACTATCATCTGCTGAAGTTAGTCCTTCTATCCGAGCTTCTAACTTTGTAGAGGCAAGTACATCAGCACCACTATTGTTAATAACGTCAGCAACAATACTAGCTCCAGTACCTGCTGGAATACTGATACTTTCGCCATTTAAGGTCCATAAATCAGAAGTTGAAAACCTCAACGATGTAATTGTATCTAAAGGGTATGGTGCTGCAGGAAAATAAATTGGTTCAATTTTATAAATTCCAATAGCGTCAGCAGAAACATCATTCAAATTTAAATTAATTGTTTCATTTGCATTAGCACCTACCTGAAACTGCTTTGTACCAAACGTACCATCAAGTAAACTAATACTTCCAAATTGAGTAGTTTCCGCTATGCGGGTTATTTCTTGCTGCAACGCTGTCACTTCTTTTTGTAGTGCAGCCCTATCATCTCCATTATTTGAGCCATTCGCAGATTGTAAAGACAATACTCGCATTCGCTGTAGGATACTCGAAGACTCTTCCATAGCTCCTTCAGCAGTTTGCGATATAGATATTCCATCATTGGCATTGCGTTGAGCAACTGATATACCATTAATTTGGGAAGTCAAACGATTTGATATTTGCATACCAGCTGCATCATCTTTTGCACTATTAATTCTCATACCTGAAGATAGACGTTGCATTGAAACCTCAAGGTCTTTACCGAATTTATTAAGGTTTCGCTGCCCGTTGAGTGATGCTGTATTTGTTACTACTGATAGCGCCATTAAAACGTCCTTTTAAGTTTCAGCATGATTCATACAAAATACACGCATTATTTAAGCCACTATAAAGCTTTATCTTTAAAAGTTCTTAAAATAAAAAACAATTAGGCTCTCTAAGCATGTGTTGAAGGAGATGTGAAGTATGATGAATCAGTATTAAACAAAACAACAAAGCTTATCATCCATTAATGCATCAACTAACCAATACCAATTAAATGTTGATCCAACAACAAGTCCTGCTAGCTTGTCTTTATAAGGGGCTAAAAAAGATAAAATGACAGACATGTCATTATTTAAACGCTTACAGCTAAGCGTTTCACCTTGTTCATCAATAATAGCAATCACACTATTATTTGAATGCAAGTCAATTCCACCATATAGTTTCATACTAAGTTCCTCGAGGTACAGTTTATGTTTTGGTTAACACAACTGTATCGGAAAACTCAAAGAGCTTTCTATATGGTTATCAAATCTTGACTTCAGACATTATGACATCTGACCGTCTGCAGTTAGCACAAAGCCGTCCATCTCTTTGCTCACCCACTTAACTCCCAAGTTATAAAACACTCAAAACTGATATTTTGCTTTAAAAAGTAATCTTCAGTGTCATCAACGCGGTAAGTTGGGCTGTTTCTAGTAAATTCATCATTTTTGTCGGATGGCGTGGCTTCGCCACTTATCCGACCTACGTCAAAATGTAGGTTGGTTAAGCCGAAGGCGCCACCCAACAAAGTTTCAGATTCACGCCTTGAAGGACAGCTGCTGGTATTTATCCGCCAATAATAGTCACATCACTCCCACCGGCACTCGCGCATATTCACTTTGTCGTTTTTAAACAGCACACCTTCTGATAGTAGCTTTTCGCGCTGTTCTTGGTATTTTTCGCTACCTGCAGGGAATGATATTTTACCTTGACCATTCACTACCCTGTGCCAAGGTATAACCGAGTCGTTTGGCATCACTTTTAATAAGCGCCCGACCAACCGTGAGTTTTGCGGATAACCAGCAAGAGCTGCAACTTGCCCGTAACTTGATACTTTTCCTACTGGTATGCCTGCGATAACAGTATAAATAAGCGTTTCTTTATCAATATCCATTGTTGTTAGAATATTCCTTACTTAGTTGTTTAAATTGCTCCCAGATAGTACGCGCTACAGGGCCGTGGTGCATTGCATGCTGCCTAAAGGCTCTAATTTGCGCGCTAAATTTATGCTCTCGGTCAGTTATGTGTATTTCTTGAAGTAAGCCTGCTTTTATTTCAGGGTCGCAGTGCTCTAGGCTCATCATTGCCCAACCTGCGCCTGAGAGTAAAAACGATTTTAAAGTCGATACATCATCAATTTTCATCATGGCGGAGCCTTTTGAGTACGATAGCCTGTCGCTGTCGATACTCAAGTCACTTTCAAACATGGCTAAACACGGATACGTTTGCAGTTCGCTATAGGTGAGTTTTTGAGGGAGTACGCCTTTAGCGCTCACAATGCCAATATCGAGCCTACCTATGGGGACGCTTTCTAAATCGCCTGTTGCATGAAATAAATCAAACCACGGGCCAATGCCTAATTCGGCTTGTCCGCTGTTTACTTGCTCTAATGAAATAAAGCGTTTTCCGCTTGTTAAGCTAAATTCTGTGCTTGTAAACAACCTAAAAGTATTACTTATGATCTCGTTGTAACTTTGCATATGGCAAAGTTGTTCGTAACAAATTCTAAATTGGGGCTCATTACCGAGTGCCAATTCTTTAGCAAGTTGTGCCAGCTCGTCGTTGGCATGCAAGAGTTGCTTCGCTTCGCGATGAAAAATACGCCCTTTTTCAGTAAGCTGTAATCGGTACTTACTTCTGTCTAGTAACTCAAACCCTATTTTTTCTTCTAGATTTTTAATAGCAAGTGTAAGCGCTGGCTGTGTTTTATGTAGCTTTAATGCTGCCCCGCTTAAGCTCGCGCTTTGCACTATGGCATCTAAAATTAGTAATTGATTCAGCTTCATATAGCACTCTGCAACATTATAAGTAAAACTTATTGAGTTTCTAAAATTTAATGATTTTTATTTTATATGTTTGCAGCGTATGCTGCACTTAATTATTTTGCCATCATTGCAACGGAGAAGACATGAAACTCTTTCGTCTATGTTTATTAACTACGACACTACTAAGCTTACTTGCCTGTTCTGAACCAGAACAACAAGTTAAAGAAGAGCCCATTCGCCCTGTTAAATTATTCAACATAGGTCATGATTCTCAAACTAACATTCGTAGCTTTCCTGCTGAGGTGGTTGCAAACCAAGGATCTTACCTTGCTTTTAGGGTAAACGGTGAACTTATTAAATTTCCGGTTCTTGCTGGTGAACACGTTGAAAAAGGTGATTTATTAGCAAAACTGGACCCTGAAGATTTTCAGTTGCAGTTTGATGAGCGCAAAGCGCGCTTTGAATTGGCAAAATCACAACTTGGCCGTATTGAGCAATTGTTTGAGAAAAAAATCACCAGCCAATCAGAATTAGATCAAGCCACTGCTAATATGCAAATTGCTGAATCTGCATTTAGAATTGCACAAACGAACCTTGAGTACAGTGAACTACGCGCACCATTTTCAGGCACAGTGGCTAAGGTGTTTGTTAAAAACTTTGAAAATATTCAAGCAAAGCAAAATATATTACGCTTAGAAACACGCGATTTAATGGACGTAGAAATTCAGGTTCCTGAAAAAATAGTCGCTCGCTTTAAAAAAGGCACCGATTACCACCCTACTGTAAAGTTTGATGGCTTTGACGACAAAGAATACATACTTGATATTAAAGAGTGGGATACCCAAGCAGATCCTGCAACACTTACTTATAAAGTTGTATTTTCGCTACCAGTACCTGAGGACTTTAATTTACTAGCCGGTATGACGGGTAGCGTGCTTATTGATTTAAGTAAAGTAACGCGCTCGCAAGTTGCTTATACAATCTTACCTATCGAGTCGGTGTTTTCTGAGCCGCAAGAATCAATTGAAGATAACGCCTACGTATGGCTTTTTGATTCAAAAACTAGCCAAGTGCATAAACAAGCTGTAAAGGTTGGCCAGTTGCACCGCGATGGCATTGAAGTATTAAGCGGTATTGAAGAAGGCCAAATTGTGGTTTCTGCCGGTGTGCATTCACTAAAAGAAGGCATGAAAGTAAGAGCATGGAATAAAGAGCGAGGCTTATAATTATGAGCTTTGCACAACTCTCCATAGAGAAAAAAGTAATCAGTTGGATGTTTACGCTGCTGCTATTAATTGGCGGTAGTGTGTCGTACTTTGATTTAGGGCAACTAGAAGACCCTGAGTTTACGCTTAAAAAAGCCATGGTTATTACCATGTACCCTGGCGCTTCGCCGCAGCAAGTTGAAGAAGAAGTCACTTTTCCGATTGAAAACGCGATTCAGCAATTGCCTTATGTCGATTACGTTACGTCTATTTCATCTAACGGTAAATCACAAATTTCTGTAGAAATGAAAAGCAATTATCGTAAAGAACAGCTTCGCCAAATTTGGGATGAAATGCGTCGTAAAATTAACGACCTTTCTCCGTCATTACCCAGTGGTGTTTACCCAAGCACTATTTTGGACGACTTTGCCGATGTTTACGGTGTTATGTATTCGGTAACCGGCGATGGTTATTCGTATGATGAGCTTAAAGATTACGTCGATTTTTTAAAACGTGAGCTGGTATTGGTTAAAGGCGTTAGTAAAGTAACCGTTGCGGGGCAACAACAAGCGCAAGTAATGGTTGAAGTTTCTACGCGTAAACTTGCTCAATTAGGTATTGCGCCAAGCCATATATTCCAGTTATTACAATCGCAAAACACGGTATCTAACGCGGGTAAAATTCGCGTGGGCGATGAATCAATTCGCTTGCATCCTACTGGCGAATTTAAAGATGTAAAAGAGCTCGAAACCTTATTAATTTCAAAATCAGGTGCCAATGAGCTTATTTACTTAGGCGATGTAGCAAAGGTTTACAGAGAGTACGCAGAAGTACCAAATAACATTATTCGTTATAACTCTCAGCAAGCTTTACTTATTGGCGTGTCGTTTATGTCGGGTGTTAACGTGGTTGATGTGGGTAAAAACATAGACGAGCATTTAGCATCACTTGAATATCAACGCCCTCATGGTATTCACATAAATTCGGTATACAACCAACCACAAGAGGTTCAAAAATCGGTTGATGGTTTTATTATCAGCTTACTTGAAGCCATTGCGATTGTTATTGTTGTACTGCTGTTATTTATGGGTTTAAAAAGCGGCATTTTAATTGGTGGTATTTTACTGCTTACTGTACTGGGTACGTTTATATTTATGAAGTTGTTTGCCATCGACTTGCAACGTATATCGCTTGGGGCACTTATTATTGCTCTTGGTATGCTGGTCGATAACGCAATAGTCGTCACTGAAGGCATACTGATAAACCTCAAACGTGGCCAAACAAAACTCAAAGCGGCTGTTAATATTGTTGAGCAAACAAAATGGCCTTTACTAGGTGCAACAGTTATTGCAGTCACTGCATTTGCGCCAATTGGTTTAAGCTCTGATGCCAGTGGTGAATTTGCCGGTAGCTTGTTTTGGGTGTTGTTTATTTCGCTTTTATTAAGCTGGATAACAGCCATTACGCTAACGCCATTTTTTGCCAATTTAATGTTCAAGGAAAACGAATTTAAAAACGAAGAAGGCCAAGAAGATGAAGACCCATATAAAGGTTTTATTTTTAATGGTTACAAAGCAATTTTAGATTTAGCGCTGCACTTTAGAAAAGCCACGCTTATATTAATGGTTGTTTTACTGTGTACTGCGGTTATTGGTTTTGGCTCTGTAAAACAGTCGTTTTTTCCTGCCTCTAATACACCTATGTTTTATGTAGATTACTGGCAAGAGCAAGGCTCTGATATTCGCTCAACCCTAGAGGGCGTTAAAAAGCTCGAAGAGTTTTTACAAAAAGAAGACCTTGTTGAAGAAGTAACAAGCACAACAGGCCAAGGTGCACCGCGCTTTATGCTTACCTACGCGCCAGAAAAATCATACCCAGCGTACGGGCAATTAATTGTTCGTGTTGCCGACAGAGAAGCCGTAGCAACTGTAATGCAAACAGTGCGTGATTACTCAAGCAATCATGCACTCTCTGCACAGCTTAAAATTAAACCGATGGAAATTGGCCCCTCTACTGATGCAAAAATAGAAGCACGTTTTTCGGGCCCAGACCCTGTTGTTTTAAGACAACTCGCCGCTACAGCCGAAGAATTGATTGGTAGCGACGATGGCGCGTATAATATTCGTGATGACTGGCGCGCACGTACCAAAATGATTCGCCCACAATTTAACGAGCAAAAAGCACGTCGATTAGGCATTAGTAAATCAGACTTAGACAATGTATTACTAACGAGCTTATCGGGTAAACAAGTGGGCGTATATCGCGATGGTACGCAATTGCTGCCCATTATTGCTCGCTCTCCTGCTAACGAGCGCTTAAACGTAGAAAGCGTACACGACCTTCAAATATACAGCCCAGTATTGGGTGTATTTGTACCAGTGACTCAAGTTGTAGACGAATTTGATGTGCAGTGGGAAGACAGCCTAATAATGCGCCGCGATCGCAAACGTACTATTACAGTAATGGCCGATCACAATGTATTAGGGGACGAAACGCCCGCTAAATTATTTGCGCGTATTCGCGGCCCAATAGAAAACATGGAACTACCGCGTGGTTACCAACTAGAATGGGGCGGCGAGTTTGAGTCATCAAGCAAGGCGCAAAAAGCAATATTTGGCTCATTACCGCTGGGTTATTTAGCGATGTTTGCAGTCACGGTATTACTTTTTAACTCACTTAAACAGCCACTTGTTATTTGGGCAACTGTGCCGTTGGCTATTATTGGTGTAAGCGCGGGCTTGTTAGCAATGAATGCTCCGTTTAGCTTTATGGGGCTACTTGGTTTGTTAAGCTTAAGCGGTATGCTAATTAAAAACGGTATTGTATTAGTTGATCAAATAAATCTTGAATTAAGGGAAGGTAAATCGCCCTATGAAGCCGTGTTTGACTCTGGTGTGAGCCGTGTACGACCAGTTGCAATGGCAGCTATAACTACTATTTTGGGTATGATCCCGCTGCTATTTGACGTGTTTTTTCAGTCAATGGCGGTAACAATTATGTTTGGTTTGGGCTTTGCTACAATTTTGACTTTAATTGTAGTGCCTGTACTGTACACGATTATATTTAGAATTGATTACGAGCCACGTAAGTAGTTAAACATATAATTGGTTAACATTAAAAAATGCCACAGGCTCAAGGTCAGTGGCATTTTTATTTAATACCGATGAAAAAAGAAAGGCTACATATTTAGTTGTTAAGAAACTAACCGCAACACTTCTTATATTTTTTGCCGCTACCACATTCACAAGGTGCGTTACGCTCTGGTACTTTATCAAATACTTGTGGTGTTGACTTGCTAAGCGCAAAGTCTAGTTCGCGAATATCTTCTGGTACGTCTGCTTTAACTTCAATTGAAGCAAACAGCGAATGCTCTTCTAGTATTGCTTCTATTTCCGATTGTCGTTCAGCTGAGTTTACAATTAGCGTTAACGGGTGCAACTCTGTGCCTACCTTTGCAGTACGATTTGGCGCAAATCCATTACTGTTATTTTTACCCATTATGTCGGGCTTACCCATAAAGAAAAATTTTGACATGTTACTTCTATAACCTTTCTACATTATTAAGACGGCGCATCTTAACAGCTTACCCTTCATATAACTAAGTGTACTTGTAAATAGCTTAACAACACGTCTATAAAGCAATTTTAACTTAAAAATTTAAATGGCCTGCAAAATAGGCTAACCACTATTATATACATTTACTATAAACTGATTAAATAAATGCGATTATTATCAACATTTAAATACTCTGTACACTTAGCTTCGTTATCTAAGCACTTACCAATTAAGCGATAGGTATGCTAACTAGGGCGATAGAAATTGCCTTTAACTTTTTAGCCTCACTTATACAGAGGCAATTTATTTAAGTAGAGAAAGTCATGTTTAAAAATTTTGGATGGATAGTAGAAGCTAAACTTAATGCTGGTGAACTTGAAAACTTTAAAGCGGTGATGAATTCACAAGTTAATCGCGCACTTAATGAAGTTGGCACTAAAAATTATCAATATTATATGTCTGATGCTGGCGATGTTTTAGTTTACGAACGCTTTCCTGATGCAGACTCTTCACACGAACATATTGAAAATTGGGACGATCATTCAGCACGTTGGATGGCGGTTGCTGCACCTACACGCATGGTGCATTTAGGCGAATTACCTGATGATGTTCGTGAGCGTCATGCGGCTTTAAGCCCTCTTTGGCTAAAACCATTTGGTGGCTTTTCTCGCGAAGAAGAACAAACGAGTCAAATTAACAAAAACGGTGATACGACATTTGATAATTTTGGCTGGATTGTTGAAGCCAAGCTAAACCCTGGCCAGTTAGATGCCTTTCGTGAAGTAATGAATTCACAAGTAGAACGTGCAAAAACAGAGCCTGGTACACTAAATTACCAATATTACATGTCTGACGATGGCGATATTATGGTTTATGAGCGCTTTAGAGATTTAGAAGCCTCGCACATACACATCCAAAACTGGGCTGATCATGCAGAGCGCTGGATTGCTGCAGCAACACCAACACGTATGGTTCATTTGGGTGATTTACCTAAAGAACTAACCGATAAACATGCTGCACTGTCACCACTTCTATTAAAGCCTCTAGGTGGTTTTGCAAAGTAAATATGGATAAATACTAAATTCGTAATATAGTTAAATGCCACTGACTAAACTCAGTGGCGTTTTAGTATCTAACTCAATATTATGGAAAAGCCTTGGAAAACTTTAAAATTGCAGTATTAATAGCGGGCAGTCTTTTTATACTTTTTGGTTATTTACGCTTTATAAGTGACGATAATGGTAACGTGAACTTAAACAACTACCGTTTTACAGGGGGCATACTACTGGTTATTTCCGGTATGTTCGATGGCACTCGCGACCTTGTTAAGCGCCTGCGCTCTAAAAACTCGTTATCGGCGATTACAATTTATTTAGGTATACTCTTATTTTATATTGGCTTTAGCATTCAATAGCTAAACATTAAGCGCTAGTTTGGGCTTTATACAAGCAGCATTTTATAAGTGAATACCCCGTGACCTTTAAACAACTATTCAACAGCGCTCTGCTACTTTTAGCAACGGCTCCTCCACTGGTTTTACTTGCATGGGATGAACAAGCCGATCCCGCTTTTATTCCCAACGGTATATATAACACTTTAACATTTACGTTACTTCCAATAATGACAATCGTGTTATCAGTTGCTTTATTTAGGCACCTATATAAAAAATACAATAATAACTTTGAATTTAAACATACGGTTAAAGATTATATTGTTGAACACGGGAAATTCCGCTCAGTATTTATACCAATCGGTTTACTTATTTTAATTTACTTATGGTTGTGGACGTCAGTATGTATTTCAGTAAAGTTACTGGCTAATAAATACGGCGATAATATATGGCAGCAAGAATATCAGTTACTCGAAGTAGGTACTTGTCCAACTGATTATGAATACAGTTGCGCAAAACTGACTGTACTGGATTTAAAAAGCTATAAAAAGCACACTTTTAGATGGTATTTAAATAAAGGTAGATTGGTGGGTTTGCAAAATAACAACGTAAACTTAGTGGGCGTTAAAAGCCCACTTGGTAATATAGTACAAGAAATACAGTGGTAGTAGAATACCACTTAGCTGCACATTATTTTTTTAGACTGAGAATACGGTCCGAGCTTGGTTTTGAGTCTGATTTAGCATTAGACGACTTGTTCTCTTTAATGCTTTTTGGCTTACCCACATACGTTGTAGAACGCTTTTGGTAAGGAGTATTACTGCGCTCATTTTTGCGCTCTCCGTTAGCGTTGCTGCGCTCAGAGTTACGATTTGTATTTCGCTCAGTACTACGCTCATTATTTCGATCACCATTATTAAACCGTCGTGGGTTTTCGCCCTGAAAATCACGTTTTTTAGGTGCTAAAGGTGCATTATTTTCTGATTGCTTATTAGTATCAAGCGAGTGCTCTTGGGTTTTACCAGAATCAGAAATCGAATCGTTTATTTGCGCCATTTCAATATCTGACAAGTGACGCCACTGCCCTACTTTTAAACCTTTAAGTGTTACGTTCATTATGCGCGTACGTTTTAAGGTTACAACTTCGTAGCCTAAGTATTCACACATGCGGCGTATTTGACGGTTTAAACCTTGAGTAAGTACTATTTTAAATTCTTTGGGGCCACTTTGCGTTACTTTACATTCTTTAGTAACGGTATCTAAGATAGGCACGCCATTCGCCATTTTTGTAACAAACTGACGATTAAGCGGTTTATCTACCGTAACAACGTATTCTTTTTCGTGATTATTGCCCGCACGTAAAATTTTATTAACGATATCGCCTTCGTTAGTTAAAAATATAAGCCCTTCAGACGGTCTATCTAAGCGCCCTATTGGGAATATACGCGTAGGATAATTTACCGCGCGAATAATATTACTTTGAATTTTACTTTCGGTAGTACACGTTATACCAACGGGTTTATTGTAGGCAATGTAAACGCGCTTTGGCGTGGCTTTAAGCGGCTTACCATCAATTAATACAACATCGGTAGCGGCTACTTTTACGCCCATTTCTGGTGAGTAGCCATTAACGCTGACACGACCTTGCTCAATATATTTATCGGCTTCGCGGCGTGAACAAAATCCTGTTTCACTAATAAATTTATTTAAACGTTTTAATTCGGTCATGGCACTTATAGCGTAGTAATTTTTAAGGCGAGTAGTGTAAACCACCCACACTATTTTTTCGCCCCTAATTTACTATTTATAGACGTTTAAGCACTAATTTTTGCTTTCGTTAATTTACGCCATACATATTCAAGCGGACCTTGATTAAAATAGCGGCTGTATATAAAGGTAAATATGAGCTGCAGCACAACTAAACCCGTTGCTACTAACCAGTAATCAATACGATCAAAACTGAGTACCCAGTGCGTAAATAGCACTTTATATAACAATAATTGCATGAGTGTTTGGCTAATATATAAAGTAAATGCTAAGCGCCCTGCTTGTTGAATAAGCGTGCCGACGTGTGCCTTGTTATTGCAAAATTTAACAATTAAATGAATATAAAGCGTAGCCATACCTAGCGCCGCAAACATATTTACAAATTCTTGCACTCCATACCCTAAGCTGCCACTAAGCTGTGATGCATAAAGCCTAACACCACAAAAAATAATGGTTATTGCAACGCAAATTATTAATTGCTGAGTCGTTAAGCCTTTACTAAAAACATCTTGTTTATATAAATAAATACCAATGAGCATAAGACCCACGCACATCCACATTATCATTATTGGCACCATAACAAGCATCAATGTGTTCATGGCGAGGTTACTAATAAAGTAATCAATATAGTGTGGGTTATATAAATCTATAAACTGTGCTGAATCGCGGTAAATCACTTCATCGGGTACGCTAGATATAACAAGCACGGTAGCTACACCCGATAACAAAATAAACTCAAGTCCTCTTTTTAAAAGTACGTTGCTATCACTCTCTAAATATTTAATAACAAACCAGCCAGATACACCGTAAACAAATAAAATATCACCTGCCCAAAGTAAAAACCCGTGCGCTAAACCAAAGAGTATTAACCAATAAAGCCTACTTTTTAATTGCACCTCAGACTTATAACGTTGCCATTGAATGTAAAGCCCGGCGCCAAAAAGCAAACTAAACAGCGTTCTAAAACGCCCATCTACAAACACGCTGCTAAAGGTGTGAATAATTGAGTCGCTAACAGGAGGATTAGTTAAAGAGGTATACCCGTATTCAAAAAGGCCGAAGGCGTAAGCATTCATGTAAACTAGGCCAAGCACGGCAACGCCGCGAATAAAGTCCATATTATAATTGCGCATTAAAGCTATTATCCGTTAAATATTATTCTTATAACTGTCAGCCCAATCGACTGACTGCTGGTAAAGTGGAGGTAGTATAGCACTATCTATATTTAGCAAAAGTACCGCTTGCTCAAGTGCCCACCAGCTTCCTGTTTCGTATGCTTTAACAACATTTAAAATATAATACAGTGTGTTTTTATCCCCTAATAATGCCGTTTTTATTTCATCAGGAAAAGGGAGCTTTTCAACAAGTAAGCTCATGGGTTGATCAAGGATTGCATCGAGCAGTGAAAATAATCCGGTTAAAAATGCTTCGCCTGACTGGCTCTTATTAACCTTTTTTGCTAATAACTCACAAAAACGTGCGCGTACAACACACACTTGCATTAGCTCTGCCGGTTTTTTACCTGCGGTATGAGCAGTAACAATAAGGCTCACAAACTTTTTAAGGCGTTCATGCCCTAAATACACAAGCGCTTGCTTGAGTGACGATATTTGGCTTTGTATAGGAAACACACCGCTGTTTATTAAACGCAGTAATTTATATGCAAGTGCAGCATCAAGCTCAAACAGACCCGATATAGCTTTTATATCTGGACTTGTTTTCATTATCTCGGCGTAAATAGCGACGACTAAACCATAGTTATAGTCAATGTCATTTTGTTTGATCATGGTGGGTTTTGCAAAAAAATAGCCTTGAAAATAATCAAACCCCATATCAAAGGCGAGCTTGTAATCGTCTTGGGTTTCTATTTTTTCGGCTAGTATTTTTATTTGTTTATGCGCTTGTAACTTATTAATTATGGGCTGTATTTCGCTAAGAGGTGTAATTGCAATATCAAACTTAATGAGTTTAACAAGCTTTAAAAAACGATCCCACTGTGGTTTATATACAAAGTCATCGAGTGCAAGTTTGTAGTTACTATGAAATAAACCTCGGCATAGTTCATAGTTATCGTCGGTGGGTTCGATGGTTTCGAGTAACTCAATTACAACATCTTGGCATGGTAAAAAAGCACATAAATCGAGTTTTAAAGATTCCGGCCCTATATTAATGAGCGCCTTTTTACCTGATGTAATATGACGTGTGCCTAAGTTAAGTTGATTTTCCATAATAAGCCTTGCTGTTGCTTGGCCTTCGGCAATATCAGGAAAATAATTTTTAGGACTATCACGAAAAAGTAGCTCATAGGCTACTACTTTTTTACTTCTATTGAATATTGCTTGCCTTGCAACAAATACAGACACATCACCTACTTCTTAGTTTTTATATAATACTAAGTAATTAAACCTTAAGCAGGCACAATTGTCACTAAACTTTGTAGTGCAGTAACGATTTACCGATATAAGGTTGTTATATAATCAGTTGCCACTTGTGGCCACGAAAAACGCATTTGCTCTGCGCTGTGCTTAATTTTATGCCACTTTTTAGGATTTTGCTTTTTAATTAAGAGAGTTTCGTCTAAACAGCTAATTAAATTACTCGTTTGCGTTGCTAACGTATCTCCATTAAAGCTAAAACCATTTTCGTGGTGTTTAACTGTATCTTTTAGTCCGCCAACACTGTGAACTAAACACGGTTGCCCCGCACGCATTGCTAGCATTTGGCTAATACCGCAAGGTTCAAATGAGCTTGGCATTAAAAATAAGTCACCTAATTGATACATTAAATCGCCAACACCTTGACCATAACCCTTCAAAAATAAAAGATTGGAATTACGTGCCATTGCTTTGGTAAATATGCTTTCGAGCTCTTTGTCACCCGAGCCGAGAATAATAAGTCTGCCGTTATGTTCATTAATGACTTGGCACACTTTATCAATAGCTAAAGCCTCATTAACCTGCTGGCACAATAACAACACTTTTTGCTCTGTAAGTCGGCCAACGCTTGTGACTAATGGGCCATTATTAACCGTTGCTTTAAATTGCTGTAGTCGTTGGTGCGCAATATAGTAGCCGCTTTGTAACTGCTCGCTATTAGCCATCCAAGTAAATAAAGTGTTCTCTGCTTGGCTATAAAAATCAGCGAGAGTTGCTCCTTCAAGTGCATTGCTTGGATATTCGCAGCCATTTAAAATACCGACAAGCTTACCTTGGCTTGCTGCATTTTGCAGATCTTGCTCAAGCCCTTCGCCACCAAAAAAACCATGCTCGTAATTACTAGGTTCAAGAACCTCTTGGCTGTAGGTTGGTGATACAACATGTATTTTATCGCAAAGATTTATTGCACTGCGCATAGGATTAAAGCAATGAGGGTAACGCGGGTCGCATAGTTGCTGGCCATTATAACTAAGTGACGGAAACCATGCCTCTAAGCTTGAGTCGTCGTGTTTAAAAGGTCTTATACCTTGCAGTGCAATATTATGCACTGTGTAGGCAATCGGTAAGGTATTAAGTGAGCTATAACGTGGCTCAAACTTAAGTAAAACTGCAACGCAGGCGCTGTGCCAATCATGTAAATGTAGCGCTGTAGGGCGCTTTAATACACCTTGTAATAATGCTTCGCAGACAGCTGCATTAAATAAAGCAAATTTTGTCGCATCAGTTGCAAAAGGCCTCCCCGGTGCATCGTTACAATATACACTACCTAATTCACTAAATAGCGGGTGGCTAATAACAATTTGGCTTACATTATTTTGGGCTTGTTGTACTTCAAAAACTGTTAATACATGCGGTTGAGCATTAAATGCAACGGTTACTTCACCTATATAAATACGCTCAAGCGGCTCAAACCCGTAGTCAGGAATAACAACGTCAACCGTTATACCTTGCTTTGCGAGCGCCCTTGGGGCATCGCGTACTACATCTGCCACACCGCCTACTTTTGCGCCTGGTAACGCGTCATTTTCTGCTGCAACCATTAATACATGCATTAATTTACTACTTCCTTTAGACCTGTGTGGGCTTGCTCATGAATGAGCAAGCTTTGTTGTCGTGCTTAATATTTAACGTATTTTACGCTAGCTTTTTATTCTCACGCGCTTGGCGCTCTAACTTTTTTGCAAGCTCAGTGAGCATATCACGAGTAACAAGAACGATGCCTTTCTTAGATACTCTAAAGCCATTTTCTTCATCTGTTTTTTTGTCAAAACCGATTTCGAGACCTGCCGGTATTTCACAGCTCCTATCTATAATCGCACGCTTAATTTTACAACCTCGATTTATAACCGCACCGGGTAAAATTACCGACTGCTCAATGGTACAAAATGAGCGAACGTGGACATTAGAAAACAAGAGTGACTTTCTAACCGCAGAGCCCGAAATAATACACCCACCCGACACAGTTGAGTCTAATGCCATACCGCGCCTATCTTCGTCATCAAAAATAAACTTAGCAGGTGGTAGTTGCTCTTGATATGTCCATATTGGCCACGTTGGGTCGTATAAATCAAGTTGTGGTTCTGGCATTACCAATTCCATATTAGCCTCCCAGAACGAATCTAGTGTACCTACATCGCGCCAATAAGGTTGCCCCTCTTGGTTTGGATCTCTAAATGGGAAAGCAAATACATTATGCTCTTCTATAATTGCTGGAATAATATCGTGACCAAAATCTCGGCCAGAGCCTTCATTCTCAGAATCTTTTTTAAGTTGCTCAAACAAAAATTCAGTATTAAAAATGTAATTCCCCATTGATGCTAAACATGTACCTGGCTTGCCGGGTACGGAGCTCGGCATTGCTGGTTTTTCATCAAAACGACACACTCTGTTTTCTTCATCAACGGTCATTACACCAAACGTATCTGCGGCTTCCTCTACTGGGACTTCAATACAACACACTGTCATATCTGCGCCCTTTTGCACATGTTCAGCCAATAAAGCGCCATAGTCCATGCGATACACATGATCTCCAGACAAAATCATCACATATTTAGGGAGTTCGTGACGAATAATATCTATGTTTTGAAAAACAGCATCTGCGGTTCCACAGTACCAATCATCACCTTGGCGCTGAGATGCAGGTAGTATTTCAACCGACTCACCCAGCTCTTTTTTAAAGTGGCCCCACGCGCGGTTTACATGGCGAATTAATGAATGCGATTTATATTGTGTGGCAATACCAACGCGTCTCACACCCGAGTTAATGCAGTTTGATAGTGGAAAATCAATAATTCGATGTTTACCACCAAAGTAAACTGCTGGCTTTGCTCGCCAATCGGTTAGCTCATGCAGGCGAGAACCGCGACCCCCTGCCAGTATTAACGCGTAAGTTTCTCTGGTTAGGCTACTTATGTAGCGATTTGCATAATTGGGCATAATACTCTCTCCATTTAGTCTAGGCTGTTAGTGGCATGGCTTTTAGTTGTCGTTAAGTCTGTTTCACTAATATTGAGGGGTTCTAAATGCCAAATGTCTTCACTGTATTGGCTTATGGTTCTATCACTTGAAAACATTCCACTGGCTGCCGTATTTAAAATACTCATTTGTGTCCAGTAGGTTTGATCTGCGTAAGCTTTATCAACTTCTTTTTGAGCTGCTACATAACTTTCAAAATCGTGCGCAACAAGCCATGGATCGTGCGGGCTCTTAATTGCATTTGTAATATCGTCAAATAAGCATGGTTCAAACAAGTTAAAATGGCCGCTTTCGAGTAGTTGCATTACATTATTTAAATCGCTATTTTGCGCGATTAAATGCTCAGGATTGTAACGTGACTTAATATCATCAATTTGATGAGCTTGTGCCCCAAACAAAAAGAAGTTGTCTGCACCAACGGCGTCTCTAATTTCAATGTTTGCACCATCCAGCGTGCCGATCGTCAATGCACCATTCATCATAAACTTCATGTTGCCAGTACCAGACGCTTCTTTGCCTGCGGTAGATACTTGCTCTGACAAATCGGTTGCAGGACAAATCACTTCCATAGCGGTTACGTTGTAATTAGGTAAAAAGGCGACGCGTAAATACGGGGCTGCTAACGGGTCTTTATTTATAACCTCTGCCACGTTATTAATAAGCTTAATAATTTTTTTAGCCATGTAATAACCCGGTGCTGCTTTACCACCTAATAAAACACAGCGAGGAACAAGCCCTTGGGTATCACCACGGCGAATACGGTCATATAAATGAATCACATGAAGTATGTTTAATAGCTGACGTTTGTATTCGTGAATACGTTTTACTTGTACGTCAAACATCATCGATACGTCAAAATCAACATCGCAGCGCGCCTTAACTAAATCAACTAAACGCTGTTTGTTTTCGCGTTTAGCATTTTGCCATTGCCCATGAAATGCTTTGTCATCGTAAAAGCGACGTAGGTCGCTAATTGTTGAAAAGTTTTTAACCCAGTCATGACCAATTTTTTCGCTGATTAATTTACTTAAAACGGGATTACAATGTGCAAGCCAACGTCTTGGGGTAACACCATTTGTTTTGTTATTAAACTTATCTGGCCAAAGCGCGTAAAACTCTTTAAATAAGCCCGCTTTTAACAGTTCGGTATGCAGTGCTGCTACGCCATTTACAGAGTAACTCCCTACAATGGCTAAGTAAGCCATACGAATTTGCGGCTCATCGCCCTCTTCAATCAACGACAATGCACGCTGTTTATTAACATCACCCGGCCATTGCTGTGCAACTTGTGCTAAAAAGCGTGCGTTTATCTCGTAAACTATTTCTAAAATGCGTGGTAATAATTTTGAAAACAACGAAACAGACCACTTTTCAAGCGCTTCAGGAAGTAGCGTATGGTTTGTGTAGGCCATTGTTTTAGTAGTGATTTGCCAAGCATCGTTCCAATCAAGTTCGTAATCATCAATTAAAATACGCATCAGCTCTGCAACAGCAATACTTGGGTGTGTATCGTTTAACTGAAAAACATGAAAATCAGCAAAGTCGCTAAAGTTCTCGCCATGTTGGGAAACCCACTGATCAACTACGTCTTGAATACTCGCAGATGATAAAAAGTATTGTTGGCGCAATCTAAGCTCTTTACCATTTTCGCTGCTGTCGTTTGGATACAGCACCATGGTAATTTGTTCAGCTAGGTTTTTTTGTGCGACGGCTTCTGAGTAACTGCCTGCATTAAATTCGGTCAAATTAAATTCATCTGTCGCTTCTGATTTCCATAAGCGTAGCGTATTTACAATATTGTTTTTATATCCTGGGACAGGGACATCGTAAGGGACAGCTAATACATCTTGTGAACTCATCCATTGACGATGCTCTCGGCCAAATTTATCCGTGTAACTTTGCACGTAGCCGCCAAATTTCACACGTTTTGCATGCTCTGGCGCGCTTAGCTCCCATGGGTGCCCTTCGCGCAGCCAGTTATCTGGTTGCTCAATTTGGTTACCATCTTTAATGGATTGGTTAAACATGCCGTATTCGTAACGAAGGCCATAACCAATGACAGGTAACGCTAGACTTGCACAACTATCTAAAAAACAAGCAGCTAGGCGGCCTAAACCACCGTTACCTAAACCTGCGTCGTGCTCGGCATCTTCAAGCGTTTCTACTGTTGTGCAGTATTCTTGTAATGCAGCAGCAACTTGGTCGTCTAAATCTAGGTTTAGTATTGCATTACCTAGCGCACGTCCCATTAAAAATTCAAGAGAAAGGTAAGCCGTTTTGCGGCGTTTCTCTTGCTTAATTTGTTGATTCGTTTCTCTGCAGCGGGCAACAAGTCTGTCGCGAATAGTCAGCGCTAAAGCATGGTATAAATACAGTCTTGATTCGCCGACCTTATCGCGACCTAGGGTATAATAAAAATGCCGTGTTAAGTCATCTTTAAGCGTACTTTCATCTATAACAGGACCTTCTTGCCAGCCCTTTACTACACACACTTGTTCACTTTGTTTAGCCATGACTTACATCCTCTAAATTAGCACTAAAAACCCAACTACTTTGTGCTGAAATTTCAACCATCACATCTTCATTACTACTCACAGATGCATTATTTACACTTGATAAAACCATTTGCCACGGCGCATTAATAGGCGAAGGCGGCATTTGGCAAAAAACTGTTTTTTTACTGGCATTAAATACCATCAGTAATGCATGATTGTTTTGCTTATCAAGTAAGCTATACATTAAAAACTGTCTGGTATCTTCATGCCAATGAGCGTCGGTCATGGTTTTACCTTGTTCAGTAAACCACTTAACGGTAAAACGCTCGTCTATATCATCTAAAAATACACTGTGTTTGAACGCACTGTGCCCGCGTCTAATTTTTAAAGCATCATCAATAAATCGTGTTAGCGAATGATTAAGTTGAGAATCTTTCCAGGCAAGCCAGCTAGTGCGATTATTTTGGCAATAAGCATTGTTATTACCCCCTTGAGAGTGCGCCATTTCGCTGCCAGCGGCAATCATGGGAACACCTTTTGAGAGTATTAAAGTAAGTAAAAAGTTCTTTTGTTGTTGCAAACGCAGTGCGTTTATTTTTGAGTCACTGGTAAAGCCTTCTACTCCACAGTTAAACGAATGATTTGCACTGTGCCCATCTCTGTTTTGCTCACCATTAGCTTCGTTATGCTTTTCTTCATAACTCACTAAATCGGCAAGCGTGAAACCATCATGACTCGTTATAAAGTTAATGCTATTAAGTGGTCCACGTTGGCTGTGCTCAAAAATATCAAACGATCCATGCAAACGTTTTGCAACGCTTGCTATAATGCCTTTTTCACTTTGCCAAAAACGCCTAATTACATCGCGGTATTGATCGTTCCATTCTCGCCACGGCGGCGGAAATGCACCCAACTGATAGCCACCAGGGCCGATATCCCACGGCTCGCTTATTAGCTTAACCTTGTTTAGCACAGGGTCTTGAGCTACCACTTGTAAAAAAGTATGTGCGGAGCTAAAGCCTGTTTTTGAGCGACCTAAAATGGTCGCTAAATCAAACCTAAAACCATCAACCCCCATTACCTCAACCCAATAACGAAGGCTATCAAGTACAAGTTGCAGTGTTTTAGGGTGGTCAATATTTATGGTATTGCCACAGCCGGTATCGTTTATATATACATCAGGCTGCCCCTCTACTGTGCGGTAATACGCTAAGTTATCAAAGCCTCTTAGCGATAATATAGGGCCATCTGCCCCCGCCTCTGCTGTATGGTTATAAACAACATCTAAAATAACTTCTATGTCGGCTGCATGAAGCTCTTGCACCATTTGCTTAAACTCGTTTATATCGTCGTTTACCAAATAGTCTTTATGAGGGGTAAAAAAGTTAAGCGTGTTATAACCCCAGTAGTTTTGCAGCCCTTTTCCTGTTAAAAATTGCTCACTAATAAATGAATGAACAGGTAAAAGCTCAACTGCTGTAACGCCAAAGCTTTGTAAGTGCTCAATAAAGCTTGGGTGGCTTATCCCTAAAAACTTTCCTTGAAGAGATTTAGGGATTTTAGGATGACGACACGTTGTGCCCTTAACATGACACTCGTAAATAACCGTGTTTGACCAACGGTGGTTTGGCTTTTTATCCGCATACAAAGTAGGAGCCGCTACTTTTGATTTAGGTATATCAATGGCATTATTTACGGTGCTTTTAGTGCCAATTGGCATTTGCCCGTAATGGCGTTCGCTCCAAGTAAACTCACCAAACAAGTCTTTTGCGTACGGGTCTATAAGTAGCTTATTTTCGTTAAATAGTTGACCATTTTTAGGATTATATTCACCCTCAACTCTAAAGCCATAAAGTGCGCCTGCGCTTAATGGCGAAATATGAATACTCCAAACCCCCCCTTCGTTGATATTCATCGCCATTTTTAGGATTTCTGAATGGCCACTTTTATCAAACAAACACACATAGGCTTGGCTTGCACCTGGCGCATAAAGCGCGAAGTTAACCCCATTATTAATAACACTAGAACCTAGCGGTTCTACATTACCGGGGGCTACATCAAATTGGTTACTCATCATCAACCTTTTGTAAGTAAATAGTTGTTAAGCCACCAATGGCAATTGAAATACTGTGTTTAAAGCCATGATTTGATTCATTTATTGCCTGAACTATCTGCGATGAATCTTTAGTTACCTCAACGCCAGAGCCAAAAAACTGAGTATCGTCTGTATTTAAAACAACTTTATAACGCCCTTTACTCGGTACGCCAATAACGTAGTTTTCATATGACGCGGGGGTAAAATTAGCAATAACAACCACAAAGTCTTTTGCGTTTTTAGCATAGCGAACAAAGCTTAAAATGCTCTGCTGATTATTATTGTTATCTATCCAGGTAAAACCAGCCGCGCTCGAATCTAACTCATACAATGCGGGTTGGTTTTTATAAACGGTATTGAGCGCTTTTACGGTGTGCTTTATACCGTTATGGCTTTGGTGCTCAAGTAAATGCCAATCGATAGAATGATCGTGTCCCCACTCTTTTCGCTGTGCAATTTCACCGCCCATAAACAAGAGTTTTTTACCCGGATGTGCCCACATAAATGCGTAGTAAGCGCGTAAATTAGCAAATTTCTGCCAATCATCGCCTGGCATTTTTTCAATTAACGATCCTTTACCGTGGACTACTTCATCGTGGCTTAATGGCAATATATAGTTTTCACTAAAAGCGTATACTATCGAAAAAGTCATTTCGTGATGATGATGCTGACGGTATAAAGGGTCGTGCTGCATGTAATGCAAACTATCGTTCATCCAACCCATATTCCACTTATAGCCAAAGCCTAAGCCGTTGTGCTCAACACTTTGGGTGACACCCGGCCACGCTGTTGACTCCTCAGCCACCATCATAATGCCTGGGTTGTTTTTATAGCTGCGCATATTGACTTGCTTTAGGCACTCAATTGCACCTAAGTTTTCGCGCCCGCCATAACAATTAGCAATCCACTCGCCTTCTTTTCGGCTGTAATCTAAATACAACATAGAGGCTACGGCATCTACACGCAGACCATCTAAACCAAATTGATGTAACCAATACATAGCATTTGAAATCAAAAAGCTTTTAACTTCAGGGCGGTCGTAGTTATAAATGTAGGTATTCCAATCAGGATGAAAACCTTGGCGCTTATCGGCATGCTCATATAAATGAGTGCCATCGAATCGATGTAAGCCATGCGGATCGCTGGGGAAATGCCCAGGCACCCAATCAAGTAAAATACCTAAATTAGCTTTGTGGCATTGCTCTACAAAGTATTTAAAGCTGTTGTAATCGCCAAAACGACTGGTAGGTGCAAATAAACCAACAGGCTGATACCCCCACGAACCATCAAACGGGTATTCACTTATTGGCATAAGTTGAAGGTGGGTAAAATTCATTTCAAGGGCGTAGCTAACGAGTTTGTCAGCAAGCTCTGTGTAACTTAAATAGCGGTTGTTTTCAGCGCGTTGCCATGAGCCTAAATGCACTTCATAAATACTAATTGGCGCATCAATATGATTACGCTTTTGTCGGTTTTGAAGTGCCTGAGCGCCGAGCGTTATAGGTTCTGGTTTATACTGCAGTACACTTGCAGTACCTGGTGCTTGTTGCATTTTAAATGCATAGGGGTCAGCTTTTTCGAGTACTTCTCCACTTTGGGCGGTAATTGCAAATTTGTAGCACATGTCGGCTTTAAGACCTGGTACGAATAACTCCCATACACCACTTGCAGGATGGAAACGCATAAAGTGGCGATTAGCTTGCCAAAAATTAAACTCACCAATAATAGAGACACTTGCTGCATTAGGCGCCCATACACAAAAGCGCACACCCTCTACATTTTGTTGAGTGCTAAAATGTGCACCAAAATGAGAGTAAGCATGTTCAAGGCTGCCTTCGTTAAATAAATACATTGCCTCTGCATCAAGTGTGCTTTCAAAGCTGTATTCATCATAAAAGGTAGTGCTGCTATTTGTGTACTGAGCAATGCATTGATAAGGCGCAGTGGGCAGCGCATCAACTTTGACTATAAATAAGTCACTTTGTTGGTAGCGCTGCGCCTTAATACTTTTATTATTTAATGTAACACTCACACTTATTGCACAAGGTAAGTAAAAACGAATTTCAACCTCAGCATCCGTTTTATGTGCCCCTAAAAAGCTAAATGGGTCTTTAAATCGTCCGGTATTTAATGCATGTACTTGTGCATCGTAACTATTTTCATGTACTGAGCTGTCCTGTAATGAATTAGCAAGCTCTGAGCTGTCCTGCGCTGAAGATTTTTTATTAATTGTACTGCTCATTTAACCTTTCCTTATTGAATCGATTGCAGCTAAAAGTGAGGCATTTTTGGTAAAAATTTCTTCACTGGTATGCGTTAATACACGTCGCCAATTAGGATATTCTTTGTCTGTCCCGGGGATATTAACCGGATACTTCTGCTCATCTAAATCATCTATTTGTATTGCAAATAAACGCGATTGAGAACCCGCCAAACATAATGCTAGTGCGTTATATACTTCGACTGAATTACTATGTAATAGAAGCTCGGTTGTATTGGTATGGCGATTAATAAATCGTAGTATCCTATGTTGCTCTTCTATTCGTTGTTGCTTTAATTGCTCGTATTCATTGCAAGTAATAAGCTTGTATTGTTGCTTAATATTTAAATCAGCATGCTGCCACCAACCTGTAAAAGGCGGTACATCATGATTGGCTATCATTAACAAACACTGTGTTGCTAGCTCATCAGTCGATAAAAACTCACCACTGTGTTGTTTTTCAAAATAAAATAAGCTGTTAGAAAAAATACCGCTAGATGCCAAAGCCTGCCTTACCTCTGGCGGCACAACGCCTAAATCTTCTCCAATAACAATACTCTGATTAATATGTGATTCAATTTTTAAAATGGCGAGTAAGTGCTCAAACGGGTAGTAAACATAACAGCCATCTTGTTCACTATTGCTTTCAAAGCACCACCATAGGCGCCTAATAGCCATTACGTGGTCAATTCTAAGTCCACCTACATTTTGCATGTTTGCGCGAATGAGCGAGCGATAGAATTGGTAGTGATTATTACTAAGACTTTGAGGATTTAGTGCTGGAAGCCCCCAGTTTTGGCCAGCTTCGGCCCATGGATCAGGTGGAGCGCCTACACTTGCACCTTGGCTAAACAACGACTGCTGATTTTTAAACTCGGCCCCATCGCCAGCACAACCAACAGCTAAGTCGTTTATTAAGCCAATAGCCATACCTCGCTCTGCACAACTTTTTTGACACAGTGCCAATTGCATATGCGCTTGCCACTGCAGGTAATAATCAAATGTTAAGTTGTCTGATTCGAGGGTATTTAACGTAGTTGAATGAGTATTACAAAAATCAGTAAACGCTTGGCGACGCTCATCACTTGCCGTTAATTCAAACTGATTATAAAGCGCTTCAAATAACGCATACTTTATACGGCTTACATTTTCATAATCTATAAATTGATCATTACTTTTTATAAGTGTAATTACATCGTCTCGTTGCATGAGGTCATGTAGAACTGCGTTATTTTGTGCGTCTTCGCTTAATACTATAGAAATATAAAGAGGGTTTAATAAAGCCCGACTACTAGGGCTATAAGGGCTTGCACGCTCTGGCATATCAGCAAATAACAAATGCAGTGGGTTAAGTAATATGTAATCCATATTTTGCGAGCTGCATAATTTTGTAAGCGTTAGTAAATCGTCAAAGTCGCCAATACCTAAATGCGCTTTATTTTTTAATGTGTAAAGCTGAATAGATAACCCTGTGCGCTTTGTGTCTTCAACTTGATAGACTTGCTCAGGCACGCACCAAATTTGTGTAATAGCGTGTTGCTCACCTACCTGAACATTGGCGTCATGATAGCCAATTGGCATATTATCTATGGGTAGTGCCAGCTCAATATAGCGAACGCCATGTAAGTAATATTCACCTGTAACTGCCAAATTATAAAGGTTCTCAACCGCTATATTAATCCCAAGAGAAGGGACATTAATGTTGGCGGCTAAATACTGCTGACGTTCGTCTATACGAAGCTTTAAAGCGCATTTTTTTTGGTCAACCAAACTCACACTGGGTACTAAATCCAGCCAAAGCGATGCATCTAAATCATAAGTTAGTTGAGTTATTTCGGCTTCGTTATTTGTATCAACACCGCAACATTGCAAAGCACGTTTACGCGTGTCTTCGCTAAAGAACACCTGTTCACCTGTATACTTAGTGAATTCAAAGCCAATACCATGCAGGTAAAACAACTGCGAAAGAGCATCCATTGAATCGCCTTAATTAATGCGTTGAGTATTTACTATGCTGTTTTCTGTGCCAAATGTATTGCCAATATAACCATCAGCTTGGTGGTCGTTATCCCAAATGTCTCCATTTATTAAATAACGAAAGTGAAATTGTTGATCGATAGGTAAGCGTTGCTTAAATTTAAACACACCTTGTTTTTTATTAAGCTTCATTGGCACAGGTTGCCAATCATTAAATTCGCCTAGTAAGCAAACTTCTTCTGCCTCTGGATGAGAAAATTCAAAGGTTACTTCAGCTTCATCTTTTGTTTTAAAAAAACGTTTATTCAACATAGCAGGCTCCAACTAAACCAAAAAGGGTACTTAATCTTTGCCACAGGCCATACAACTAAACAAAAAGGCGATGTGGATTCCATTCAAAATCATTAAACACGTTGTAAGTTAACCAAAACTTTATTTACGCATTGTTACAGTGCAACAATTCATTTTTTCTGCACTTAAAAAGTGCGGTTAGTATATAAACAATCTTTTTTAAAAAGCTCAGTAGTACAGAGCAATATTTGAACCAACTAAGCGTACATCACATATTATTTATTTAATCGAATTTAAAGTTAAATAATCCAAAAGTATTGCCTAAATTTATAAAATTCTTTTGTTCTGTACTTTCATCAGCGATAATACACAGCATCTTAATACTCTGAAATATCATAATTTTCATGTTGAAAAAAAGCATTTTAATAACTATAGCCATCATCTTTTTAATAATAGCCACACTTGTTGGTTCTTCAATCTATACCCTTTATAGTAAAAAAGAAATCTCAGTTGATCCTAAATTAAAAGAAATCTCAGGTATTGAATTTGATAAACAAAAACGTCTATGGGCTATTAACGACGGAGGCAACGAACCCAAGCTTTACCGCCTTAACAAAGATGGTTCTATCGCCAAAGAAATTTTGGTTGAAAACGCTAAAAACATTGATTGGGAAGACATGACCCAAAACAAATTTGGGCACTTTTTTTTAGGGGATTTTGGTAATAACAAAAATGATCGTAGATGGCTCACTATTTATAAAATAGAAAACCCTATAGATATAAAAACAAACACAACCCAAGCCGAAATAATTAAGTTTACCTACCCTGAAATGGATGGCAGTCCAATAAAACCCAATGACCGCAATTTTGATTTAGAAGCATTTGTAGCACTAGGTCGTCATTTATATTTATTTACTAAAAACCGCACAGAACCTTTCGATGGTATTACTAAAGTGTATAAAGTGGGCGATCATGCAGCAAATTTTGATGCTGAGCTAATTGACTCTTTTAAAACGTGTACCACGCTTGAAAAACTATGCTGGATAACCTCTGCGGCGCTCAGCCCCGATCGTAAAAAATTAGTCTTACTTGATTCAACAAGTCTTTGGTTATTTGAAAACTTTGAAGGTGATAAGTTTTTCTCTGGTGATGTATCAAAAATAGACTTAGGGATTGTTACTCAAAAAGAAGCAGTCACCTTTTTTGATGACAATACGATTGTATTTACAGATGAAGAGTTTAAAGGCATAGGCGGTAATGCTTATTTTATAAAGCTTGATAAAGCCAAAAAAGAAGTTATAAGAAAAAAACCTATTTCAGAAAAAACACTTCCATAGCATATAGTTAGCTAAGCTGAAGCATTAAAGCTTAGCTAACTTATGTGAAAGGTAATGAGTTAATTACTCTTTGCGTTTGACGAATGAAGTGCTTTTTCTACATCAACACCTAAAATTAACACTCCAATATGACTATTATTATCATCTAAAACAGGAAAACTTAGCTGAACTTGAAAATGATGTGTTGATGCATCATATGTGACGCTATCAAAGTTAAAATCTTTTGACTGTTTAAATATTTTAGTAAACTTATTTTCATCTCCTTGCCAGTAGTCACTGGTTAGCTTACTAATAGCGATGTTTTTTCCTTGGTTATCAGTCAATATCAGCTCAGTAACAACACCTTTAAATTGTAATTGCCATTTTTTAAATACTTTAGATAACGGTAAATTAAGCATAGTTAACCCATCAGGGTGCTCAACTTGTTTACTTTCTTTTATCCATAGCCGGTCTAGTTTTTTAATTTCAGATTCACTTAAGGGAGACTCATTACTTATTTGAACTTGTTCTACTAAACTAGGTAAGTTTAGTAAGGTTTTAGCACTACTGGACAACCTATCAAGTATTTGCTTTTCTTCACTTTTTGATAGTGAAAATGGAGCCTGCGCGCAAGTATTTATATTTTCATCAAACTGCTGCATAAATTTAGGGAAGCGTTTAATAAGTGAATGCGAAGCAAATAATCCCAAAGGCACATACCTAAAAAATTCTCTTTGATACTCATCTTCATTAATGCCTAGCTTAGAGGCTGCTAATTCAAAATCGTCTAAATCAAGTAGAATTCTATCAATCCGCTTATGGTGCATAACATTTACTATTTCTTCTAATGAATTTACTTCTACCTCAGCAATAATATTCTGAGTTTTAAACCAATTAGCCTGATAACTCCCTCTTACTGCACCATAACGCATTTTATTTTTTGGTTTATTAATGCTCTCTGGATGAGTAAACCAGTACCAGCTTTCTAAAAAGATGGGGGATGATATGCGCCCATAGGCCTTCATTTCAGGCATTAAATGAGTTGTGAAATAACCATCTAAGCGGTCTAACTTTACTTCTCGACGTGCACGTAACCATGGCAAGGTTTGTAGCTGAAAAGGGGCTCCCATTTCAAATAAAATACACTCAACTTGGTTGACTGCATTATCAGGTGCAGTGGTGGGTAAGTTTGTTCCAAACTGAAGAGGCTCAGTTAAACCCAATAAGAGGGTAAAAAAATATGCAGGCATAATCCATTACTAAATATTGTACAAATTAAAATGAGTATAGTCATCCATATTAAAAAAGCATAAATTCTCCTTACAAAATTTTGTATCTTATCAATGGCTTCAATTTTTAAATCTATGTTCTACTGCTATTAGCTTATAAAAAGTACACTTAAATATTTAAATTAATGCATTTATATCTAGGGTCTGTTGATCTTTGAGGATTAAAATTCGTTCAAACTAGGCGCTATTTAATCGCGGCGCGAGATTTGTAACCTAGTGGGCTCAATAACTGCTCCTGCGTTGTTCTAATGGCTTACATCCATGTAAGAATAAGTAAAAACCGAGCAAAGAGTAAATAGCGCCTAGGAAGGACCCTTTGAGCAGCGCCTGTTTGGCATTAATGCTACGTTATCGCCCATTTATGGGGAGTAACCACACTGCATAGGCTCTGCCTTGCCTGAATACTAAACAGGCTACTGAAATTCAACCTTGAAAGATCAACAAACCCTAGCCTTTCTATTACTTACCTAAAGTATACCGAGTGTTCACTTAACGACTAAAACAAAAACTCACTGACTCTAGCGCTTAAATTTAGTTTCTAAAATAACAGAAGATGTTGTGCGCTCTACTCCATCCAGATTTCCTATATCGTCTAGTAAATGGCTAAGCTGCTCTAAATTTTGAGCCTGTACTACAGCAATTAAATCAAACTCACCACTTATGGCATAGAGCTGCGAAATTGCATCAATTTGCTTAAGCTCGATATTTGTTTTAGTTGTTAATTTTTGTCTTACTTTTATAGACACATGAGCTGATACCATTTTACTGAGGTAGTCGTCACCATAATCAACGCTATAGCCTTTAATTACACCCGTTTCTTCTAGTTTGAGCATACGGCTTTGTACCGTTGAACGAGATAAGTCAAGCATACGAGCAAGGTCAGAAATACTCGCTCTAGCATTTGTTTTTAGTACAGAAAGTAGCTTTTCATCTTGTGGAGTTATCATAATGGTTATTTTCTTCGTTATTTTGTCTTTTATTTTAATCATTTTTCACAAAATAGCACTGCAATTTTAATAGCTAACCTTCGATAATGACCTCTACAAGAAATAATAACGTGTTTGCTGAAGAATAAAGGCTATATTCTTCTTTGAGTTAGCAACTAATCTTTTATCTAAGCCCATTAAATTTAGGTGTAAAAATGCAAGTAACAAGAGACTTATTTAACGACGTAATGGTACCAAACTATAATCCATCAGCAATCATTCCAGTTCGTGGTGAAGGTTCACGCGTTTGGGATCAAAATGATAACGAGTTTATCGATTTTGCTGGTGGTATTGCCGTTAACTGTTTGGGTCACTGTCATCCTGCATTAGTTAAAGCATTAAAAGAGCAAGGTGAAAAAATTTGGCATTTATCAAATGTTATGACTAATGAGCCAGCACTTCGTTTAGCTCAAAAAATGGTTGAAGCAACATTTGCTGATAAAGTTTACTTTGCAAACTCAGGCGCAGAAGCCAATGAAGCAGCGCTTAAGTTAGCGCGTCGTTATGCATTGGACGTATATGGCGCTGAAAAAACGCAAATAATTGCATTTAATAAAGGTTTTCATGGTCGCACATTCTTTACAGTAACTGTGGGCGGGCAAGCTGCATATTCTGACGGCTTTGGTCCTAAACCTGCTGACATAGTACATTGTGATTTTAACGATATAGCAGCATTTGAAGCGCTGATCAGCGATAAAACATGTGCTGTTATGATGGAACCATTACAAGGTGAAGGCGGTATTATTTCACCAACAGATGAATTTGCTAAAAAAGTACGTGAACTTTGTACTAAACATAACGCGTTACTTATTTTTGATGAAGTACAAACGGGTGTTGGTCGCACAGGCGATTTATACGCTTATGAAGGTTTAGGCGTTGTTCCTGACATTTTAACAACGGCAAAAGCATTGGGTGGTGGTTTTCCAATTGGCGCTATGATCACTCGTACACCAATTGCTGAGCATTTAAAAATTGGTACTCACGGTTCTACTTATGGCGGAAACGCACTTGCTTGTGCGGTAGCCGAAGCGGCATTTGATACAGTAAATACACCTGACGTACTAAACGGTGTTAAAGAGCGGGAGCAATTATTCCGTGACGGATTAAACGCAATCAACGAAAAATACAACGTATTTAGCGAAGTACGTGGTAAAGGCTTATTAATTGGCGCAGTACTAAATGACAAATTTGAAGGACGTGCACGCGACTTTTTAGTAGCCAGTGCTAATAATGGTTTAATGAACCTTGTAGCTGGCATGAATGTAATTCGCTTTACACCGTCTTTAGTTATCCCGTTTGAAGATATTAAAGAAGGCTTAGCGCGCTTTGAAAAAGCCGTTAGCGATGTAGTAAACGGTTAATATAGTTTAAATTAGCACGCCTACTGGCGTGCTATTGGAGCAAGCAATAAATGCAAGTATTACGTCCTATTACTGCCAATGATTTTGACGCGCTTAAACAAATAGCGATTGAGTCCGGTCATGGGTTCACCTCTTTACCTGTGGACGATGCACAGCTTAAAGAAAAAATTGAACGTGCTGAAAAAAGCTTTGCCAAAAACATTAACCAGCCACTTGATGAAAGCTATTTATTTGTTTTAGAGGACAGTGAAACAGGTGACGTTATTGGCACAACCGCTATAGAAGCTGCGGTAGGTTTATCGGTGCCTTTATATCATTATCATTTAGGTAAAACAGTACACCACTCGCCTACTTTAAATGTATATAACACCGTTGATATTTTGAGCATGTGTAACGACTACACAGGTTGCTCTGAAATATGCACATTATTTTTGCGCGAAAATAGCCGTAAAGGTTTAACGGGTCGATTTTTATCGCGTTCACGCTTTTTATTTATGGCTCAGCATAGCGAGCGTTTTGCCGATACTGTTATCGCAGAAATGCGCGGTGTTAGCGACGAAGACGGCCATTCTCCTTTTTGGCAATGGCTGCAAGAGCACTTTTTTAGTATTGAATTTCCAGAAGCGGATCACTTAGTTGGCTTAGGCGATAAGGTATTTATTAGCGAGTTAATGCCTAAATACCCTATTTATGTGAACTTGCTTAGCAAGAAAGCCCAAGCAGTTATTGGGCATGTGCATGAAAAAACGAAACCTGCGCTAAAATTATTAGAAAAAGAAGGTTTTGAGCACAGAGGCTACGTTGACTTATTTGACGCAGGCCCAACGGTTGAAGCAAAGCTTGGTAATATTCGCAGCATTCGCGACTCTCAAGTTTGCCCTATTACTATTGGTGAGCTTGATCACATATCACAAAATAGCTCTGATACGCTGGCTGTATGTAATCAAGGCGTAAGTGGCTTTAGAGCAACATTTACCAAAGACGCACATTACAATCATGCAAAACATACTCTCGTCATTAGCCAAGATGTGGCTAAAGCACTTAATTTAAGTCAAGGAGATGCAGCGCGATTTTTCCGCCTGTAAATTATTTATGAATACACACCTAATTAATAACCAGTGGCATGTGGGCCTTGGTCCAGCATTTGAGTCAATCAATCCAAGTAATGGCGATGTGGTATGGCAAGGTAATGGCGCAAACGCTGATCAAGTAGATTCAGCTATAAAAGCAGCCAGAGCAGCACAGGTACAATGGGCAGATAAGCCGCTTGAAGAGCGTATAGCCATTTTAGAAAACTTCGCAGCTCAATTAAAAGAACACAGTGAAGAATTTGCGACCATAATTGCACGCGAAACAGGTAAGCCATTATGGGAAACCCGCACCGAAGTGGGCGCAATGACAGGCAAAGTAGCTATATCTGTAAAAGCATACCATGAACGTACCGGTACAACCGAAAACCCAATGCCAGGTGCTAAAGCGTTTATTAGACACAAACCGCATGGCGTTGTGGCTATTTTTGGTCCGTATAACTTTCCGGGGCATTTACCAAACGGGCATATTGTTCCTGCAATTTTAGCAGGCAACACCGTGATATTTAAGCCATCAGAACTGACGCCGCACGTTGCAGAATTCACCCTCTCACTTTGGCTAAAAGCGGGCTTACCAGCAGGTGTTATTAACCTTGTGCAAGGTGAAATTGAAACAGGTAAAGCACTTGCCTCTCATCAAGACATAGATGGATTGTTTTTTACTGGTAGCTCAAACACAGGTCACTTACTACATAAGCAGTTTGCAGGACACCCTGGCAAAATTTTAGCACTTGAAATGGGCGGTAATAATCCTCTTATTGTAAAAGACGTGAGTGATGTAAGCGCTGCTGTGCACGATATTATTCAATCAGGCTTTATTACCTCAGGCCAGCGCTGTACGTGTGCACGCCGCTTATTTATTGAAAAATCGCTCAATGGTGATGCTATTTTAGAAAAGCTAATAAGCGCGACTAAAAACATAGTTGTAGACGACAGTTTTGCTACAGAGCAGCCTTTTATGGGTGCAATGATAAGCGAAAAAGCAGCATTAGGCATGGTCGCTGCGCAAAGTGAATTAGTGTCAAAAGGCGCGCAAATCCTTGTTGAACTTAAGCAATTAAAATCAGGCACCGGTTTTGTAAGCCCGGGTATTATTGATGTAACAAACATTACCGACATGCCAGATGAAGAACATTTTGGACCGCTTATTAAAGTGTATCGTTACAACGACTTTGACAGCGCAATCATTGAAGCCAATAACACAAGCTTTGGTTTATCTGCAGGTTTACTTAGCGACAGTGAAGATGATTACACTCACTTTTTAAAGCGCATCCGTGCAGGTATTGTTAACTGGAACCGCCCTATTACGGGTGCCTCAAGTGCAGCTCCATTTGGCGGTATTGGCGCCAGTGGTAATCACAGAGCAAGTGCCTATTACGCCGCTGATTATTGTGCATACCCTGTAGCATCTGTTGAGTCAGACAAAGTGAGCTTACCGCAAACCCTAGCGCCAGGCTTGGTAATTGAATAAGCAATAAAACCAAAATTTTAGATTTAAGGATTTAACATGCATACTGATGTAAACACATTATTTGAGAGCCTTTGGGAAAACTACTTAAACGTAACACCATCGGCAGACAAAATTCATGACCTTTTAGGGTCAACGCAAAAAGATGACATTATTAACGATCATATTGCGCTGCGTACGTTTAATATTGAAAAAGTGGGTCTTGAAAAGCTCGCTGCTCACTTTTTAGCTATTGGTTACAAAGAATGTGGTGAGTACCACTTTGAAGCTAAAAAACTTTACGCAAAGCACTACGAGCATAGCGATCCGAATCAGCCAAAAGTGTTTATCTCTGAGCTACTAGTAGAAAAATGCTCGCCTGAGTTACAAGCCATCGTAACCGACATGGTTGATAAAATTGATGAAAGTGCTGTTACTGCTGATAACTTTTTGTATTCAGGCACGCATTGGCAAGTAAGCACCGATACTTACAAACAACTGCTAGCTGAAAGCGAATATGCAGCGTGGATGTCGGCGTGGGGTTACCGCGCCAATCACTTTACCGTAAATATTAATACGCTTGCTAAGTTTGATAACATTCATGATGTTAACCAAGCCCTAAAAGACGCCGGCTTTTCGCTTAATACGTCAGGCGGCGAAGTTAAAGGCTCACCAGAGGTGTTACTAGAGCAATCGTCAACACTTGCTGATGAATACTCTGTTACCTTTAGTGACGGTGATATGAGCATCCCTAGCTGTTTTTATGAGTTTGCTATTCGTTACCCTAAAGCCGACGGTGAGCTTTATACTGGTTTTGTTGCAGCCTCAGCTGACAAAATATTTGAAAGCACCAACGCTCGATAGCAAAACCTAAAATACTTTATTTAAAAAGCCCGTTATGGGCTTTTTTTATGTCGGTAAGTTATGTTGATTAATTATAAAAATAACGGTTTATAATCGTTTTCTAACTTTTCAAACGATAAATCGCCAATAAAGCGGCCAAAGCTCAACCAAGTTGCCAAACCGCGTAAGTCTTTAAAGTGTGGTGGCACAAATTGTGGACTCTCTATTACACCTAAATCATGAAGCTGCGATATTAATCTAAAATCATCTATCGATATTTTACCTACCAGTAATAAAGGGAGTCTATCGATTCGACCAAGCTGTATCGCCACGCGTATTAAGTTATAAACCAGTACAAAGCCTTTAATGTAGGCAATATCTTTTGTAAAAGGCAGACCTGTTGGCGTACTGCCTCTAAATACACGCTGCGCGAGTGTGTAGCTGTCATCTTTTGATAAACCTTGCGCTACATAGTCACGGTAAATATCTACAAATTCAGCGCCATCTATTACCTTTGTAACGGCTTGAATACGATTCACTAATTTAGATAAACGCCTTGGAGTCGATTTTAAAGTAATAATTTCGGTTAATACCGCTAGGCCTTCTTGGGTAATAGTAGAGCTAGGCGTGCCTTTACTCAAACACGTTAAATAAGGCTGAGCTAAACCATTTTGAGTGGTACCTACGTGTATCCACCCTTCGTGAACTTCCAATATATCAAGTTCACGCTGAGAAAACTTAACATCTTGATTAAGCTTTATATTATTAGCACCTGCGGCTGCATCACTGACAATACCATCGCTAAGCATTACCTCTACGTTTATGCCTGCCATACTGGCATTTACTTGCTCAGACAAAATACGCACAGCATCAACAGCATCAATATTTTTAGGGTCGTCAGGCAGTATGTCGGCTATAAGTAAATTTTGCAGCGGTTTATCTAGCATATTAGCTAGCTCAGAAAGTGAGGGCTCACCAGCATGGAATAAATCTTTAGGGTGTCCAAATAACTCCACTGATAAGTCATGAAACTCTGGCGTTCCACGATACTCAAGCATACTTAATACCGTTTTATACTCGGTGCACATTTTTCCCATATATTGAGCAATCGGATTTAACTGTCCCAATTGGTTAATAATGTTACGGTGCAAAGTAGAAAATGCTTGGCGCAGCTCGCTAGGTACAAAACCAAGGTCGCGCTGTTGATAATATGCACGATCGATGAGTGGGTTTTTTTGACATTTCTGTCTAAAAAACTCCTCTTTAGTTTGTTTATCCCAATTAATAGCATCGAGTATCCTAATTGGAGTTTGCAATGCAATTAATTGATCCGATAACTCACGAGTTTTTAGTAGTAACGCCTTGTCTATCATGCTCTAAGCTCAACAATAAATGAGTTTTGAGCATAATTTAAAAAAGCGAAATTACAAAGCAATATCACACATTTTTAGCTATTGTTTTTAAGATGATCGACCCTCATATCATTATCGTATGAGGTATTAAATAAAAGGGTGAAGTATGAAAAACGAAATCGATAACAAACAGATTTTGGCTGTGTATGAACGTATCATCCAAAAAGGTGAAATGACTAATGAAGGTAAATATTATCAGGGTGTTACAGCTTATTCAGACGTAGATGGCTATACGATATATTTACAAGGTAGCGGCGTTGAACTGCGCTTTGGTTTTCATAATACTTACCACCTTGACTACGAACATGAAAAGCATAAAGACGACTTTTTGAAAAAATTATATAACATTGCAAACGAGAGCTAATGCAACCACGAAAACGCAGACACCGCCCTACCAGTAAGCTCAATACTACTTTTATAAACCAAGTAGTAGAAGAGCTTAGAGCTGATCCAAGCAAAGTCTCAATTATTCAAGAAAATTTAGAACAGTACCGTGCTCAAACTCATTTAAAGCGTGGTTTTTTACTGGCTATAGAGCGCTTTGATTGGGTTTTTGAAGCAAGCAAAGATATAGACTTTATTTGCCAGCAAATTTTAGCTGATGACTATATTGGCAATAGACTAAGACGTTACCCCCTCCTTTTTAAAGGCGTTATTAATAATGCCTGACCTTTCAAAACCAAGCCCTTTAAAACGATAAAACCACAAAGTTTACTCTCTATATAAATTTATTAGAGCACTAAGCAATTGCAGGTTTAGCCCGCTTTTGTATTAATTTAATACTATTAGTACTCTAACTATTACTGCACTAATGATTATTGATCATTTTATTCATTTATTGCTGTAAACAAATCATTACTATTATTTAATTTCAAAATAAAATTCACAAGCCTTTGTTTTAAATAAAATAAAACAAAGTAAAACCTTATCTTCTTTATCGCATTAGTTGCGCTTTTATTAATGATTAATCTACATTTTGGCATCTAGATATTTACTTCAGCCTTGAATTGTTAGAGCTATTACCTTAAGCTTATGTTTATTGAACGCTCAATTAATAAAAATTATGCCTAAAGTCGGAATGGAACCTGTCAGACGTCAGCAGCTAATTGACGCGACTATAGAGTCAGTTGCAACTAATGGACTACAAGGCACAACTATAAACAGCATTAGTAAAAATGCCGGTTTATCGTCAGGCATTATTAGTCATTATTTTGGTGGTAAGCAGGGGTTAATTGAAGCCACTGTTAGATACTTACTAACAAGCTTAAAACAAGGCTTGATAAGTAAAGTAAATAACCAAACGAATGCCATTGAACGTTTAATGATTATTATCGAAGCCAACTTTGCGCTTGTACAACAGCGTAATGATACAACCCGAACGTGGTTAAGTTTTTGGGCGCAATCGATGCATGATGAAGAATTACACAGACTACAAAACGTAAACAGTAAACGCTTGCAAAGTAATTTAGCATTTTCTTTTAAGCAATTAATGCCTATTGAGCAAGCAAAGCAAGCTGCAGAACTTAGCGCCGCAATGATCGATGGCCTATGGTTAAGAGCAGTACTGAGTAAATCAGACAATAATCAGTTTAAACACAGTGAAAAGTTAGCAAAAAGCTACGTACTTTCACTTATCAAGCAATATGGAGCCTAGCGTGACTACACCTGTCTATCAAAATTTTATTAACGGCCATTTTCTTGCAAACCAGAACGGCAAAACATTTGATGTAACAAACCCAGCAACGGGCGAGGTTATTTACGCAGTAGAAATTGCCGACGAATTTATTCAAAACGCAGCCATTGCCAGTGCAAAGCAAGGTTTTGCTCAGTGGTCAGCAATGACACCCATTGAACGTAGTCGCATTTTATTAAAAGCAGTGGCTATTTTACGCGAGCGCAACGATGAGCTGGCACTTGTAGAAGTACTCGACACCGGTAAACCAATGCAAGAAGCAAATTGTGTTGATATTGAAACCGGCGCTGATGTAATTGAATACTTTGCAGGCCTTGCGCCAGCACAAGTAGGCCAACAACAAATGGTTGGCGATGACTTTTACTACACACGTAAAGAGCCATTAGGTATTTGTGCGGGTATTGGTGCATGGAACTACCCACTACAAATTGCATGTTGGAAGTCGGGCCCTGCCCTTGCAGCTGGTAATGCATTTATATTTAAACCATCTGAAGAAACACCACTTGGCGCAATTAAACTTGCAGAAGTATTTGTTGAAGCTGGCGTACCTGCAGGTGTGTTTAATGTTGTTCAAGGCGCGGGCGATGTAGGCCAGTGGCTAACACAGCATAGCGACATTGATAAAGTATCGTTTACGGGTGAAGTAGGCACAGGTAAAAAAGTAGTGGCAAGTGCTGCCGGTACTTTAAAAGATGTCACGATGGAACTTGGTGGTAAATCTCCATTATTAGTATTTGATGATGCCAACATTGAGCAAGCAGTTAGCGCTGCTATGTTAGGTAACTTTTATACGCAAGGCGAAATTTGTACTAACTGTACACGTATTTACGTTCATAAAAATGTATATCAGCAGTTTATTGATGAGCTTAAAGCGCGCACTGAGAAAAACATTATTGCTGGCGACCCACAAGATTTAAATACTAACTTTGGCGCACTTATTTCTAAAAAGCACCAAGAACTAGTAATGAGCTACGTTAATAAAGGCATCGAAGAAGGTGCAACGCTATTAACCGGTGGTACAACGCTTTCACCTAAATCTGCACCTAATGGCTATTTTGTAGCACCGACTGTGTTTATTGATTGTAATGACGATATGACTATCGTTAAAGAAGAAATATTTGGCCCTGTAATGAGCGTGCTTGTTTTTGACGACGAAGACGATGTTATTGCACGCGCTAACGGGACTCACCTAGGCTTAGCCGCAGGCGTATTTACTAGCGATATTAAACGTGCGCACCGCGTGATTCATAAGTTACAAGCCGGTATTTGTTGGATTAATGCATACGGTAACTCACCTGCTGAAATGCCAGTTGGCGGTTATAAGCAATCGGGTATTGGCCGTGAAAATGGTATACAAACTCTTGATCAATACACGCAAACTAAGTCTATTTATGTTGGTATGGCCGACATAGAAAGCCCATTTTAAGGCGCCTTACTATGAGTAATCATTACGACTATATTATTGTTGGCGCGGGTTCGGCGGGTTGTGTTTTAGCAAACCGTTTGTCTGAAGATTCAAATAACCGCGTGTTACTACTTGAAACTGGTGGTAGCGATAAAAGTATTTTTATAAAAATGCCAACCGCGTTATCTATTCCTATGAATAGTGACAAATACGCATGGCAGTTTCATACGCAGCCTGAGCCTCATTTAGATAACCGTGAAATGCATTGTCCTCGAGGCAAAGTATTAGGCGGCTCATCATCTATTAATGGCATGGTGTATGTACGTGGCCACGCAAAAGATTTTGACGAATGGCAGCAACACGGTGCAAACGGTTGGGATTACCAATCATGTTTGCCGTATTTTCAAAAGGCAGAAAGTTTTTACCTTGGTGAAAATACTTATCGTGGTGGCAAAGGTCCGCTTGGCGTTAATAACGGCAACGAAATGCAAAACCCACTTTACCGCACCTTTATCAAAGCAGGTGTACAAGCCGGTTACGCCTCAACAGATGATTATAATGCGTCGCAGCAAGAGGGTTTTGGCCCAATGCACATGACCGTAAAAGACGGCGTGCGCAGCTCTGCTTCTCGTGAGTATTTAGACCCTGTTAAATCGCGTAGTAATTTAACAATTATTACCGGTGCACTAGCACAACGCGTGATTTTAGATGGCAAAAAAGCCACTGGCATTGAATACAAAGTAAATGGCGACATTAAAACTGCACATGCTGCAAAAGACGTTGTACTAAGTGCAGGGCCAATTGGTTCTCCACATATTTTACAACTCTCTGGTATTGGTGATACTCAAGCGCTTGAAAAAGCAGGCGTTGAAGTACAGCATCATTTACCTGGTGTTGGTCAAAACTTACAAGATCATCTTGAGTTTTACTTTCAATACAAGTGTAAGCAACCTATCACACTTAACGGCAAGCTAGGCATTGTTTCAAAAGGGTTGATTGGCGCGCGCTGGTTATTAACGCGTTCGGGTTTAGGTGCAACGAATCATTTTGAATCGTGTGCGTTTATTCGCTCAAAACCAGGTGTTGAATGGCCAGATATTCAGTATCACTTTTTACCAGCGGCTATGCGTTACGATGGTAGAAGTGCATTTGCAGGTCATGGTTTTCAGGTACATGTTGGTCATAACAAACCAAAAAGTCGCGGTAGTGTCACTATTGCTTCTGCGAATCCTGAGCAACCACCAACCATTTTATTTAATTACCTTGAACACCAAGACGATATTGAAGGTTTTAGAGCGTGCGTTCGCTTAACACGCGACATAATCGAGCAAAGTGCCTTTGATGAATACCGCGATGAAGAAATTCAACCCGGTAAACATATTCAAACAGATGAAGAAATAGATGCCTTTGTACGCCAAGCCGTAGAAAGTGCCTACCACCCTTCTTGCTCATGCAAAATGGGTGAAGATGATATGGCCGTTGTTAACTCAAATACGCAAGTACATGGTATTGAAGGACTACGTGTTGTTGACTCATCTATATTCCCAACTGTTCCTAACGGAAACTTGAATGCGCCTACTATTATGGTTGCCGAAAAAGCAGCTGACATAATTTTAGGTAAAGACCCATTACAGAAATCGGATGTGAATGTTGCCATAACAACAAACTGGCAAGACACACAACGTAGTTCGGAGATCTAACTTTAGCCACATGCTTAGGTTTAGTCTCGTCGGGCTAAACCAATGCGTGCCTTGCAGTGGCACACGATGTAAATAGGTTACGTTGTGTTAATGCGAGAATAAAACAATAAAATACGGAGTGCTTATGAATTATTTTTATTCATTACTGGAGGGTAACAATGACTATTTGGCTTAATGCAGGGATCATTTTTACCTTACTTGCCATTATCACTATTTTAATTAAATGGGGTAATGTTCGCGTAGTAGGTGTAACACCAGTTCGAACCTTTACGTTTATAGCAATACTATTTACTTCTGGCCTAGATGTTGGCCTTATCATGTTTCCTTTAACTGAGTTTGCAGGTTATGCAGACATAAAAGCAAGCCCAGAATACGCGTTTGCAAATCCACTAGCTATTGAGTTTGGCTATTGGGGATTTTTGATCTGGGGATTTTACTTTCTTACGTGCTTTTATTTCTGTGTAATAGAACCTAAAGTGAAATTTTTCGAAATTCCTTGGGTTAAATTTATCAATAATGTTGTAATTATTGGTACATGTGCATTTACCGCTTATTTACTGCTTACAAACCTACCGTGGTATTTACCCGAATTAGGTGATGGAACAAGCATAGTTTCTGAGTTTTATTTAATTGTGTTTGCGGCTATCTGTTTTGCGGTTTACTCAAGTACTGATATTAAATATGTGCGTATTTTAAGTATTTCTACTACGTGGTTATTTTTAGCTTTAATCGCCTTTATGTGGGCTGGCGCATTTGTAATTGGTGATAGTCAAATGTCAGCATTTACGAATAACTTAGGCTCTATTGGTACTTACTTTGCCAACATTAATGAATTTGTTTTACCGCTTAATGATTACCATGAGTTTTACTTATTCTGGTGGTTTGCGTGGAGCATAATGATTGGTCAATTTACATCACGCTTTGTTGGTGGACTTAAAACATACCAAGTATTGGGTGCGATGTTGATTTTCCCTTCTATTCCGATTGCGATTTGGTTTAGCGTACTTTATCACTACCATGAGGCGGGCATCCCTACTCAAGGTATTAAAAACTTTGCCATGGTATTTGTAGGTATCATATTTGTAATTAACTCTCTCGATTCGTTAGTGCGTTTATATACAGATAACCTAAACTTTACCGTAAAGCGTTTTGGCAAAATGAAATACATAATCGGAAATGTTGTTGCCCTATCACTACTTACACTATTGTTTAAATTAGAATTTTTACAAATTCAATGGGTAGGCGCATTAGTTATTGGCTTGTTCTTTATCTGTGCTGGCTTCATTGGTTACAGTAAATTTAAAACAGTAACGAATATAGATAGCTCACCAAAAGCAAACGCAATTGATTACACAAAAATAGACACAGTACACTAGGGATTAATAATGAATAACAAACTAAAACAACTTGTAGTAGCACTACCATTTGCACTTTTATCAACGACTGCAGCAGCTGATTGGTCAACAACAATCACGGCAGCGTCTGACTACACTTTTAACGGTGTAACTCAAACAGATAACGATCCTGCAATTCAAGGTAGCTTAGACTATGCCTTTGATAGTGGTGTTTACGCAGGTGTATGGGCTTCAAATGTAGATTTTGGTGACGACACTGATTTTGAGCTTGATGCCTATGTAGGTAAGTATGTACAACTTGATGAGCAATTTAGCGTTGACTACGGTATTGCGTATTACACTTATCAAGGTAATAACAGCGATGGCAACTACGCTGAGGCTTACACTAAATTTGGTTTCGCGAGTGAGTACGGCCAAACTGAGCTTAATTTTTGGTACAGCTGGGATTACTTTGGTCAAGGTGGAGGCCATGTAATCTCAATGATTGCACACACCTATGAGCTGGCTCCAAATCATGCACTACGTGCAAGCTTTGATATTTCAAACTCGCTTGATGGACAAAAATGGGCGTGGGACGTAAACGAGAAAAAATCATACAACCATTACCGTTTAGCATATCAAACTAGTTATGAAGGGTTTGGTATTGAAGTGGCTGCTGAAAACACAAGCTTAGATTACGATTATGCTGATGAGCGTATCGTACTTGCTGTTTCACGCACATTTGATCTTTAATACAATAATTACTGATTAAACAAAAAATGCCACTCTACTTAGAGTGGCATTTTTATTTGTAAACTAACTAACTAACTAACTAACTAACTAACAATATCCCAAGCACTTGTACCCGATGCTGAAAGGTTACTGGTGTTATTGCGTAATACTTTATTACCTACATTAGCTGATGACTCAGGTCGGCTTACTAAATAACCCTGAACAGAACTCACACCCATTTTTTTAACAAGTTCAAACTGCCCTATTTCTTCAACGCCTTCAGCTACAATTTTAAGGCCAAGTTTTTGTCCAAGCTCACTAATTGTATTTAATATATCATTATATTTTTGGCTTTTATTAGCTTGAGCTATAAACGAGCGATCAATTTTAATAACATCAATTGGTAAATCTGCTAATGTGCTCAACGAGCTAAAACCTGTACCAAAGTCATCAATAGCAATAGTAATGCCCTCTTCTCTTAGCCTGCTCAGCTCTTTAATTATTTTAGGGCTGGCTTTAATGAATGTTGATTCTGTAATTTCAAGCATTAAAGACGTAGCGGGTAAACCGGTTTTTTTGAGCTTCTTCATTATCCAATCATAAATGTCACGGTGCTTTAATTGAATGCCCGAAACATTTACTGATATTTTTACTTTACGCATACCTGCATTGTGCCATGCAGCCATTTGCCTACATGATTCAAGCATAATCCAATCGCCAAGTTCTAATATTAAATTAGACTCCTCTGCTATTGGAATAAATTCTGAAGGGGGGATCATGCCCTCAACTGGGTGGTCCCATCGGGTAAGTGCTTCGAAATAATCAATCATACAATCTTCAACATGCACAATTGGCTGAAAAGATAAGTAAAAATCTTTACACGCAACCGCTAAACGCAGCTCTTCAAGTAAATAATGGTAACGGCGCATTTTGTTACCCATTTCTGGCGAGTAAACTTTAAATATTCCCTTACCATCACTTTTAGCTCTATACATAGCTACATCGGCTAATTGTAAAAGCGCTTGAGGCGTTGATGCACTTTCTGGGTAAGCCGCAATACCAATACTGGCACTAATTTTTACTATTTTATTGCCAAGCACAAAGTCTTTTTCAAGCTCACTTAGTACGTGCTTAGCAATTTCAACAACTCTATCGCTATCATCAAGTAATTCTATAAAAATGGAGAACTCGTCTCCTCCTAACCTTGATAAGTTTTGCTCTAATTGGTTAGCACTATTTATGTTACTTAATTTATGGTGGCGTAAAACATTCGCAAGTCGGCTAGCAACTTGAACTAATATTTCATCACCAAAACTGTGACCAAACGAGTCGTTTACTTGTTTAAAACCATCAAGGTCTATAAACAGGAGCGCACACTTGAGATCTTCTTGATTAGCATGATTAATTTGTCTGTCGATATGTTCAATATATGCATGACGGTCAATTAATAACGTCAGTTTATCTTGGCATATACTGGTTTGAGTTTGTTTTACATAATTAGCCACATGCGTATTTAAACTATTTATTGATTGGCTTAAGCTGCTTACACCCAAAGGGTTCTCTGCCGGTTTTACTTGCAAATTAAATGCAGTGAGTAAGCTATTGGCTTGAAGATTAAGCTCCGCTATTTGATTTTTATAATGACGCTTTCTACGCTCTCTGCGTAAGTACAGGCCAGAACCAAATATTAAGATACATAAAAGTAAAAAATTAATAGGTGATGCAAGTGTCATTATAATTAACTTACTTGAATCAGCAGCTACAAACTGGGTGTCAGTGGTTTTAATAAGCAAAAAATCAGCTGTGGGCTGCTCAATTATATAATGGCCATTTAAGATCGGATTATACCAAGGAGCCATATCAAGAGTGGTATTCGTTATTTCGAAATTTCGTATATCAATACTGGTACTAAATAAATTTATACGATTAATCTGATTCGTTAACTCTATGTTTATGCAAAAACAAAATAGAATTATGATTAGGAAAATAAAACCGAGCGGCTTAAGTTTACTCATAAAAAAAATCCATCTATTTTGCTTCTCCTATCAAACCTATTACCAAAAACGGATTATATCGCTTGCATTTAGTACTACGCAAGCATTGATATAACCCTAAGCCATTAGAATAACAAAAAATTGTAACAATAACGGATTAACTAATTATATTTGATATAGTATAGGTGGGATTAATAAAAATAAACAAAAAGGTTCTAATTGTTTAAAATTTAATACATACCGTCAATAAGCTCTATAATTTTTTCTTCAGCGTCTATAAACTTATCCAATCCACCACCGGTGCGATAAGATGCTTGTGCTATTTTTTCATTCGTTTCAACGTCTTTAATCCAAATATTTGCGTATGCCATATAGAGCGCTATATCCCAACGCCAATTTGCTACGTAGTAAGCCACTGCATTACATCCTGTCGTATCCGCACCTGGTAATTCGGTCTGGTAGTCTTGGTGTTTCAATACATAATTGGCTGGAATTACCCGAGTTTCAACATCATGCTTTGCAAAACCTTTTTTCATTGCATCTATAACACCAGCTTTAACAGCCTTATGTTCAGCAATACATACTGTTTTAGGTATGTTTGTTTCAAATCGAGTAATGTCTTGCTTTGCAGCACAACCGGCCAAGGTGGCAACCATTGCTGCTGCAACTGTTATTTTTAACGTATTCATATTTATTCCTTTTTTATTTTTAATATTTAAAGCTGCCATGCATAGCTAACTTTTGTAAAAAATGTACGCTGATCTCGCTCAATATTTTTAAGAGAATCGTCTTGGTAACCTCTATCTGAGTAACCCAAATAAAACAGTGTTTCCGCATTAATTTTATATGAGTAAACAAGCTGGCTGCCGTAGTCTTTATTGATTTGACTAACTTGATAAAAGTAGGCGTTTTCGTCTCTATCAATGTCTTCAAATTGTAAAATTAATTTAAGAATTGAACGCATGCTAAATTTATAATGAAGTCTAAAATCAACTAAGTTAGCAGTAAATACGCGATCCCCTTGCGGGTTATCTAATTGACTGTAGTTATGTTTTATATCGAGCTGCCAATGGTCGTTAATGTCCCACACCACTTGGGTTTGAGTGTCAAACGCGTCGCCTAATTGCTCATTTGCATAATCAATGCGGCTAGCGTATTCAATATATAACGAAAGCTTTAAATCTTTAGAGGGTTTAAAGCCCGTATAAATAAAACCAATATTTTGATTATAAAAATTGTCGTTATAGTTTTCATAGCGGTGCACTAAACCAATTTCAAAAATAGATTGCTTTTGGCCTTTAAAGCTTAAAAAGCCTTCGTATTCTTCTTCAAGTAAGTCGCCGTTTTGCGCCCACGTTTTATCCCAGTCAGCTTCGTATGACCATGAGGTAAGTAAATCAGATTCATCTCTGTACCATGTTTGTCCGCCACCAAAGCCTACTTTTTCATAATCAACTTTAGCTTGATAACCTAAATCGGTGCGGTAGTCCTGCCCAATATTTTCATAAGATGCAAATAATTTGTAATCACGTTTATCGCGGGTAAGTTCCAGGGCATATGCTTCATCTGACTGAGTTTCAGATAAGTTATAATTTTGAATTAAAAATTCAGAGTTACGTGTATCAGCAGATGATACTTGATACAAAAGAGTATCCGATTGATTAAACCAGTAGCTACCATCCACTGATAATACAGTGTTGTGATAGTCATCACTTTCTCTGTGCGTGCTTGAAAGGCCAATAGTACCCTGCTGACCTAGGTCATATTGATAACGCCCTGCGGCAGCATTCGTTTTTTCGTTTAAGCTTGCAAAGCCAGAGCCCTGATTCGTTGGCAGTAAAATATTACTATTGTCGTCATCAGCGAGCATTAACGCATAACTATGATCACCCGTTTTACCCGTTAATTTTGCACCTAAAGTAGGCTCTGCAATTGTACGTGTATATAAAAGCTCAAATAAGCTGCTTTTAAAGTAAGAAGCTCCATCTAAAAAGAAAGGACGTTTTTCAGCATAATAAATAGAAAAGGTTGTATTTACATCGAGCTCTAAAGAGTCTGTTTCTACTTGCGAAAAATCTGGGTTGATAGTCGCATTTAAAACAGCGTCCTTGGTTAAACCCCAGCGCAAATCTAAGCCCACTTCGGTATCTATATCGCCATTATCCCAGTTACCCGGTAATTCAGATTTATTATCGTTACGAAGTGCTGTCAATGTAGGTGTTAATTGAATATTTTTACTCGATTCAATATCGCTAAAACCCACTAACTTATCAAACTGACAAAGGCTACATTTTATATTTCTATCAAATCCCATATTTGATAGCTGATATAGCACATCTCGTTGGTAGTTTCTCATTACAGAAAAACCCCACGTTAGCTCATTTTTATTTTCAGGAAAACGCAGTGCTTTAAAAGGAATACGCATTTCAACAACATAACCTTTGTCGTTAATTTGTCCTGCGCTATCCCAAATAGCATTCCATGAGGTATCTGAGCTCCATCCATCGGTGTCGGTCATTCGTATATCGCCTTGTGCACCAAGGGGATTTACATGAAATTCATAACCACTGCGTTCATCATTAAATGTATCAATAACAAGAATGACTACGTCGTCTTCCCATAGCGTATCGCGATCACGAAGTGATGCACGAATTTGTTCAGGGTTTGGATCCTCTGCAATGAAGGCAACATATAAGTTTGTGCCATCTTCGTAAATAAAGGCATCAGTTTTTACAGGAGGTGTGCCTTTTTCGTTAGGCTCATCTTGGTAGAGTAGAGGTATACGTGTCGCATTTTGCCAGTGCACTTCATCCATAACACCATCAATAGTGATATTTGAATCAATACGAGATAAGGATACTTGCTGTTTACTAGCCGCTACATCAAGGCTTGAGAGTAATAAAACGAAACTTAAAAATAGGAAGGTAAACTTTTTTATTATAATTATAAAGTACTGCATAAACATCCATTTAGACTGTAATTACTCATAGGGAGTAACTTAAGCTGGGGATTGTAATTTATCCAGGTACATTTGTTAATACTTTGAAATAAAAAATTAACTATTTAATGATAAAGGAGTAACTAATTGTTACGTATTATGTTTCGAGTAGTTTAAGTTTATCGTCTATGCCATTCCATATATCAGCGTCCTCTGGTGCAGGTTTAACCTCTGTAATGCGCGGCCAGACCAGTGCAAGTTCAGCATTCAATTCAGTAAACTCTTTTTGAGATTCTGGTAATTCATCTTCTTGATATATAGCATCAGCTGAACACTCAGGGACACATAAACCACAATCGATACAATCAATCGGGCTAATTGCTAAAAAATTAGGGCCTTCAAAAAATGCATCTGCTGGGCACACTGATACGCAATCGGTGTACTTACATTTTATACAATTTTCGGTGACTACAAACGCCATACTATTTTAATACCTAAGATTTTAAACAACAGTTGTGGATCATACCCATCCACTCCAAAAATACAATAAATAAGTGCCATATCACCCTATTTTAACGTAAAATACGCGCCTTATGTTTGCACACCCGTTGTGCCCTGCATCCCCTTATTGTGAGCGGTAATAATACCCCGCTATGACACCTAAAAGAGATATAAATGATACGTTTAACCGAAATAAAGCTGCCACTTGATCATGACGAAGATGCAATTGGTCAAGCAATTGTAAATAAACTAAAAATCCAACCAGAACAATTGCACAGTTTTAATGTGTTTAAGCGTGGTTATGATGCACGTAAAAAATCAGCTATTTTACTGATTTATACACTCGATATAGAAGTTGATAACGAAGCCGAGCTACTCGCGGCATTTGAAAAAGACCAACATGTAAAAGTAGCGCCAGACACAAACTATAAATTTGTAGCCCAAGCCAGCGAAAATATAACAGAGCGCCCTGTCGTGATTGGCTTTGGCCCTTGTGGTTTATTTGCAGGCTTATTACTTGCTCAAATGGGCTTTAATCCCATTATATTAGAGCGCGGTAAAGAGGTACGTGAACGTACCAAAGACACGTTCGGCTTTTGGCGTAAACGCACACTTAATACCGAATCAAATGTACAATTTGGTGAAGGTGGCGCAGGTACATTCTCAGACGGTAAGTTATATAGCCAAGTAAAGGATCCAAAACATTACGGTCGTAAAGTCATTACTGAATTTGTAGAAGCTGGCGCACCCGATGAAATTTTATACGTAAGTAAGCCACACATTGGTACGTTTAAACTTGTCACCATGATTGAAAAAATGCGCGCTCGTATAATAGAACTAGGCGGCGAAATTCGCTTTAGCACACGTGTTGACGATATTCATTTAGACGATGGGCAAGTAACAGGTTTAACGCTTTCAAATGGCGAGCAACTAAACACTCGCCATGTTGTATTAGCCGTTGGCCACAGCGCACGCGACACGTTTGATATGATCCACAAAAAAGGGGTTTATGTTGAAGCAAAGCCATTTTCAATCGGTTTTAGAATCGAACATAAACAATCAATGATCGATGAATGTCGTTTTGGTGCAAATGCAGGAAACCCAATTTTAGGCTCTGCCGATTATAAACTTGTTCATCATTGCGATAATGGCCGCACAGTTTACAGCTTTTGTATGTGCCCAGGTGGCACAGTAGTCGCTGCAACCTCTGAAGAGGGCCGCGTTGTTACCAACGGTATGAGCCAATATTCACGCAGTGAGCGCAACGCTAACAGCGCTATTGTGGTAGGCATATCACCAGAGCAAGATTTCCCGGGTAATCCGCTTGCTGGAATAGACTTACAACGTAAACTTGAAGAGCAAGCGTATGAGCTTGGTGGAAGCAACTACGATGCACCAGCCCAGTTAATTGGCGACTTTTTGAAAGGTAAATCATCAGAAAACTTAGGTGAAGTACAACCCTCTTACACACCCGGTATTAAGTTAACTGACTTGAGTAAAGTGTTACCACAATTTGCTATTGATGCCCTTCGCGAAGCGATACCAGCGTTTAATAAACAAATTCGTGGCTTTTCAACTAACGACGGTTTATTAACCGGCGTTGAAACACGTACTTCGTCGCCTATTAGTATTAAGCGTGATAAAACATTCCAAAGTATTAACACCAAAGGGCTTTACCCTGCAGGTGAAGGCGCAGGCTACGCTGGCGGTATTTTATCAGCGGGTATTGATGGTATTAAAGCGGCTGAAGCGGTCGCACTGTCTATGTTAGAAAACGCTTAAACCTCTTTTTTAAGCCGTTTATCGAAAAGCCTCACTTTGTGAGGCTTTTTTGTGCTAAATGTATAGAAAATAATAACACCTCAAGCACCTCAACAATGATCAAAACATTTACCTTTTCGTTGCTTAGTGTATTAGCAATTTTTAACGCTAAAGCACAAGAGCTAAAAACCATCGATGAAATTCACAGTGCATATAAAAATAATTCTATTAATGCACAGCAACTCACCCAAAATTATATAGACCGAATTAATAAACTTAATCCACACTATAATGCGGTTATTAGTTTAGAGCCTACAGCTATTGCTCAAGCTAAAACGTTAGATGAACTTGCCGTCAAAGGAACTTGGGCTGGGCCATTACATGGAATACCTGTACTTCTTAAAGATAATATAGAAACTAAAGGCACACTTCCCACAACGGCTGGCTCTTTAGCACTTAAAAATAACGTTACTGATAATGATGCTTTTGTTGTTAAACAACTACGTAATGCGGGCGCTATAATTTTAGGTAAAGCTAATTTAAGTGAGTGGGCAAATTTTCGTTCTTCCTATTCATCTTCGGGCTGGAGTGCTGTAGGCGGACAAACACATAATGCGCACGATGTAACACGTAACCCATGTGGTTCTAGCGCAGGTTCTGCTGTTGCGGTAGCACTTAACTTTGCGCCTATAGCATTAGGGACTGAAACAGACGGTTCAATTACGTGCCCTGCCTCAGTAAATGGAGTTTATGCAATAAAACCGAGTATGGGCCAAGTATCACGCTCAGGCGTTGTGCCTCTTTCAAGTAGCCAAGATTCAGTAGGGCCGATGGCGCATTCACTTAAAGATTCGCTGCTGGTTTTATCTGTTTTGCAAGGTGAAGACTCCCTTGATGCGACAACTACAGGGTTTGAATTAAAAACAGGTAATATAAAATCAAAATCGTCACTTATTATTGGTGCACTACCTAGCGACAAATTTACAGTTGAAACGCAGCGCCTTTATGCCAAGCAGTTACAAGCATTACAACAGGCTGGACACACTGTTATAAATGTAGATATTACTGATAACTTAGATACGCTATTTGTTGATGAATACTATATTTTACTTTATGACTTCAAAGCCGAAATTAATCACTACCTCGCAAGCACTCCAACACAAGTGGCTGTTAAAAGCCTAAAAGCACTTATTAATTTTAATATTCAAAATAAAAAAACAGAAATGCCCCATTTTGAGCAAGATATCCTAGTTCAATCACAGGCCATTGATTTAACTAACAAACAAAAATACCAAGAGACTAAAGAACGCTATCGCACTTTAGCAACGACAGCCATTGTTAATGTATATAAAAACAACAAGCTTGATATTGTTATAGCGCCTACAGTATCCCCCGCCTGGAAAACTGACTTAGTTAATGGTGATAATTTTAATGGCAGTAGTAGTTCGTTATCTGCTATTGCTGGCACAACGCACATAACCCTACCGGTCGGAAAAGTAAGTGGTTTACCGGTTGGTTTGTCCATAATAGCAAATAAAGAGGACGAGCAAGCGGCTTATTTATACGCAAACATTATTGATGAGGTGTTATCACCAGGCACAAAAAAACCTGAGTAAACTCAGGTTTTTTTAAACTAAACGGCGTTAACTATGACTTTTTAAGTGACAGTTTTTCGCCTTTTAAGCTTTTACGAACGCTTGAAATACGTGAGCGATTTACTGCTCTCGCTTCACCGGTTGCTTGTCCTGATAACTTGTTAGAACGTGTACGGCGTAAATGCGCTGGTTTTTTACCAATTTTATCAATTAGTACTTCACGGTTACTTACTTCGTAACCTTCTAAATATACACGTTTGATTTTTTGGCCGATTAGCGTTTCAATTTCAAACAAAGTGTTTTCTTCTTCGCGGCTAACAAATGAGATTGCTTGACCTTGGCGACCAGCACGACCTGTACGGCCAATACGGTGAACGTAATCTTCTGCAAGCCATGGTAAATCAATATTAATTACACGAGGTAAGCCATCAATATCAATACCACGAGCAGCCACTTCTGTAGCCACTAATACACGTACCTTGCCTTCTTTAAATTCACGTAAAGCACGACGACGGTTACCTTGAGATTTATCACCGTGGCAAACGCCTGCCGGGATACCATCAAGGTTAAGCTCTTTAACTAGCTCATCAGCTGTTTCTTTCATGTTTACGAAGACAAGCACTTGTTGCCAGTTTTTCTTACCAATCAATTCAGAAAGTAGCTCTTGCTTACGACGTTCTTCAACTGGGTAAACAACATGCTCAACGGTGCTTGCTGTACTGTTAGTTTGATCAACACGCACTATTTCAGCTTGTTTCAATACTTTAGATGCAAATTGTTTAATTGCTGCAGGGAATGTAGCAGAGAAAAGTAAAATCTGGCGCTCTTCTGCACAGCTTTTAATAACGTTTTGCATATCTTCAATAAAGCCCATATCAAGCATACGGTCAGCTTCATCAAGAACAAGGTGCTTAACACTTGCAAGGCTTAAGTTACCTAAACGAATATGATCAAATAAACGACCTGGCGTTGCAACAACAATATCTACACCTTCTTTTAAAGCATTTGCTTGGCCGGCAGTGCTAACACCACCAAATAAGCTAACGACTTTAAGCGATGTATGCTTTGCAAAATCTCTAAAATTATTTGCAATTTGTTCTGCAAGTTCACGCGTTGGAGCAAGTACTAATGCATGAGGTGCATTAGTTGTGCTGAGTTCAGACTCAACCAATTTTTGGATGATAGGTAAAGCAAACGCGGCAGTTTTGCCGGTACCAGTTTGTGCACTGGCTAAAACGTCTTTACCTTTACGAACAGCAGGAATTGCTGCGCGCTGAATGGGCGTAAGGGTGTGATAGTTAAGTTCGTCCAACGCCTGGATGATTTCAGGAGCGAAACTAAAAGATTTAAAATTCATGCTGTATAACCTACGGCCACATTATCAAGGGTCGCAAATTATACAGTAAAAACGAGCTAACAGTTAGTCATAACTTATCTTTTAACGTGTTTAATCTACTTTATAGCGTTTAAATATTAAAGAGGTGTTAATACCACCAAACGCAAAGTTATTACTCATCACGTAATCGGTATTAATCTCACGCCCTTGATGCCTTATATAATCAAGCTGAGCACATTCGTCATCAACGTTATCTAAATTAATTGTTGGTGCAAACCAGTTATCAGCCATCATATTAATGCTTGCCCATGCTTCTATTGCACCACAAGCACCTAATGTATGCCCCAAATAACTTTTTAACGAGCTAATAGGTTTGCTGCCCAATGCTTTAAACGTTGCGTGAGACTCGGCAATATCACCTTTATCTGTTGATGTACCATGAGCATTAACGTAACCAATTTTTTCTGGGTCTAAATTGGCATCTTGCAGTGCCATTTCTATCGCTAGTTGCATTGTTTTTGATGTTGGTTGAGTAACGTGCTGTCCATCAGAATTACAACCAAAACCAACCACCTCAGCTAATATTGTTGCTCCGCGCGCTTTTGCATGTTCGTATTCTTCTAAAATAAGTGTACCCGCGCCTTCGCCTATCACTAAGCCATCGCGATTTTTATCAAAAGGTCTTGGTGTTTGTTTTGGTGTTTCATTTTTTGTAGATGTTGCATAAAGCGTATCAAATACGGCGGCTTCAGTAATACATAACTCTTCAGCTCCACCAGCCACCATTATTTTTTGTCGGCCAAACTTAATCGCTTCATAGGCGAAGCCTATTCCTTGAGATCCCGATGTACAAGCAGAGCTTGTTGTTATAACACGCCCTTTTAAACCAAAAAACACACCAACATTTACAGGGGCAGTATGCGCCATCATTTTAATGTAACTCGTGGCTGTTACACCTGACATCGACCCCGTTTCCATCATATTTGCAAAGGCGAGTAGTGGCTCAGTAGAGCCCGTAGATGAGCCATACGCTATGCCCGTAGAGCCATCGGTTAGACTGTCGTGCTCGAGTAGTTTGGCTTGTTCAAGTGCGCATTCAGTAGCACGAGTTGACATAAGTGACACTCGCCCCATTGAACGGATTTGTTTACGTTTGTAATGACTTGGTCGCTCAAAGTGTTTAACTGGCGCGGCTAAACGAGTATTGAGGTCGTCAGCTATATCCCACTCTGGCATAGTAACAACAGCATTTTCGCCTTTAATTAAGGCTTGTTTGAATTCAGACCAATCATCGCCCAATGCAGTGACCACCGACATCCCTGTTACAACAACGCGTTTAATCAAACCATGCCACCATTAACCGAAATCACTTGGCGTGTTATGTAAGCTGCATCATCAGACATTAAAAAAGCGACTGTTCCCGCAACTTCTTTAACGCTCCCCATGCGTTTAAGGGGTATCATTTTCATCATTTCATCAATAGGTAATTCATCAGTCATCGCGGTTTCTATTAAACCAGGTGCCACACAATTAACTGTGATTTTGCGTTTTGCCAATTCTAATGCAAGTGCTTTAGTGGCCCCAATAATACCGGCTTTTGCTGCACTATAATTTACTTGTCCTCGGTTACCTGCAATACCTGACACCGATGACATTGTAATTATTCGCCCACCTTTACGGCTTTGTACCATAGGCATTACAGTTGGGTGTACTACATTATAAAACCCATCAAGGCCTGTACGTATTACACAATCCCAGTCTTCCCCTTGCATAGCAGGAAATGCCATATCGTTAGTAATACCTGCATTACACACCACGCCATAATAAGCGCCATGCTGAGCTATATCTTCTATTATTTGTGCTTTGGCCTGCTCTCTGTCGCATACATCAAATTGTAATAAACTGGTGGCTCTACCTAATGCATTAATTTCATCGCATGTTGCTTGAGCTTGCTCAACACCCGCTCTGCAATGTACGGCAATATCAAACCCTTGCTCAGCAAGTTTTAACGCAATAGCTTTACCAATACCACGGCTTGAACCCGTAACTAAAATTCTTTTTGTCATTGATTTTCTCTTATAAATTCCAACGGGTTTTCAGGCTGAAATACATTAATTTTTGCTTGGCAAAGTAGAGTTTCACACACGAGTATTTGGCATTCAAATACACTTAAACCTGACTCTTCTTGATATAGCTTTTTCACTTCAATAGTCAGCTTACTGCCGTTTTTAAAACACGGTTGATAAGTTTGATACTTTCGCGTGCCAATTAAAAAACCAATTTTTACAGGTTTATTTTCATCATTCGCTAACGCACCAGCGTAAGCGGCAATAGACTGCGCCATGTACTCAACACCAATATAGCTAGGTACGCCGTTAATTGCAGGACTAAAAAAAGGGCTTTGCTCAGTTATAGTAACGCCGCATTGAGCTTCATCTTCGCTGTGTGTTAAAAGGCTATCTATTAAAATCATAGGCGCATCGTGCGGGACTACTTGCTCTATAGGGTAATTAGTCAACGTTAACTCCCAATATTAAGCTGGCATTATTACCGCCAAACGCAAATGAATTAGATAAGCAGTATTTAAGAGCGGGCTTAAACGCTTGTTTTATTATTTTTATATCAGCCAAATCACTGCCTTCTTTAATCGCGTTATACGGCAGCATATGTTGGCCGCTATCTTTTAATAATAACCAACATATACCGGCTTCAATGGCGCCTGCAGCACCAAGAGTATGCCCTGTTAAATGCTTACTTGAGCTAAGCGGGGTATTGTTGCCAAACACGCGATTAATTGCAAGTGCTTCCATTTCGTCATTTTTTACAGTAGCCGTACCGTGAGCGTTAATATAATCAATATCACCACAGGATAACTTTGCGCTTTTTAGTGCTTTTTCCATTGAGGCTTGGGCGCCCATCCCATTAGGATCGGGGGCTGACATATGATGCGCATCTGAGCTTTCGCCACTGCCTAGTAACATAACGCCGTTATTTGTTATTGGCGTATTTTTAGTCATTACAAATAAAGCGGCCCCTTCACCAATATTAATGCCGTCTCTGGTGCTAGAAAAAGGCTGGCATAAACCCGAGCTTAAAGAAGCGAGCGAGTCAAAGCCATTAATTGTTAATTGGCACAAACTATCCGCACCACCACAAATTACCACATCGGCTAAATCAGCATTTAGCAAAGCTTGGGCGCTAATTAACGCTTTGCTACTCGACGTGCACGCAGTAGAAATACTGTAACAAGCCCCTAGAGCCCCTATTTTATGTGCAATGTAATGAGCGGGTGTAGCTAACTCTTGATCACTGTAACTAAAGTCATCAGGCCAGATTTTTGTACTTTCATAGCTTTTACGCGCTCTTTCGCCATCATGAATACCTGATGTACTAGTACCCATTACAATTGCGATACGCGACTTATCAATATGCGAAAGTTTATCTAAGGTTGGCTTAATCTGCTCTAAAGCTAGATCAATAAATGTATTGATACGTTTATTATTTGATAAAGCAATAGACTGAACTTGCCCGACATACAGCGGGGTTTGCTCAGCACTTAAACTTTTATTTAAAGTTAATAAAGGAGTTGCAGGGTTATATTTATTTAAGCTTGTTGTGGTTGCATCTTGGCCTATGCCCATCGCACTCACAATGCCTAAATCATTCAGCCAATATGTCACTGTTCTACCTTTTTAAATGTTATTTGATACTGATGTAAAATATTGTTCAACGTTGTCGACTCATCACTATATTCAATGGTGACAAATGTACCCTCATCGTTAAATACCTCCCGATTAGAGCCAACCTGCTCTATTAAAGCACCCTCTAACTGCTTTTGTAAAAATGCTACTGGCCAATGTACTAATGCAATATCCGCCAAAATATAATGAGGGTCTATCCCTTCTACCGCCAGCATATTTCGTGTTTTTACTGGGCCATTTAAAGGTTTTTCAAGCTCCATAATTGGAAAGCCTTGCACTGTCATTAACAATAACTTAATTGCACCTTTGTCATTTATAGCTAATTGGGCAAATACAGTGTGTGTTTTTTGCTGATTCGTAATATACAAAACATGCTGCCAAGACTTATCAAACATTTGTGCTGGCACGCTATTAATATTTAATTGAATATTAGGTGATAGATACACTCTATTTTTAGATGCTGTAAAACTCGTACATGCGCTCAATACAGCAAATATAAATACACTACACACCACATACTTAATTAATTTTGACATAACTGAGCCAACACATTTAAACGGCGTTCACTTTGTGCAACAAATGGGTTATTTGTATCCCATGCGTAGCCCGCTAAAATAGCACTAATCATTTCTCGCACCTGAGTATTTTGTTCAGAGTAAAATATCACATCCTGAAAACGCGTATCGTACCACCCTGTTACAAATGTTCTAAAACAATCGACTCCAGCTTGTAATGGCTGTGCGTAGTGAGCGTCAAAATCGACGACTTCGTTTTTTAAATAGCGATCAACAAGTGGGGCAACTAAATTTGCAGATTTGAGTGCAATTGTTACACCTGATGAAAATACCGGGTCTAAAAATTCCCCCGCATTACCCAATAAAGCAAAGTGCTTACCATATAACTTACTCACATTTGCCGAGTAGCCTTTTATATTTTTTGCTGGAGTTAATAACTCACGCTGTGCTAACAGTGTTTTTAAATAAGGGTCTTGCTCTATAAATTGATTTAGTAAATCGCTAGATTCATCATCATTAAAACGCTCTGACTGCGCCACAACCCCAATACTCGCAGTACCATCACTAAAGGGAATAAGCCAATACCACACGTCTGAATATTGAGGGTGTACGGTAATCAAAATTTTATTTCGATCAAAGCTTGTATCACTAATATTGTCTTTAAAGTGACTAAAATAAGCGCTTCGAACAGGAAAGTTAGAAGGAAGCTCTAAATCTAACAATTTTGGTAATACACGCCCAAAGCCACTTGCGTCCAATACAAATCGGGCATTAACGCGATAAGCTTGCTGCTGCTCATTGTGTACCACTAATGATGCACCATTTGGCTCATCACAGTAGTCAACCACCGTGTGCTTATATCTGATTTCTACGCCTTGTCCTTGTGCTTTGTCTGCTAATAATTTGTCAAAGTCGGCTCTTTTCACTTGATACGTAGTGCCTGGGCCTTTAGTAAATTTTTCAGTGAAATTTATAGTTGTATTTTGTCCTGACCGATGAAAAGCAGCGCCATCTTTAAACTGAAAACCTAAAGCTGCTGCATTGTCATGTAATGTATCGATTAAGCCCGCGTCTTCTAAGTACGCCATACATTGCGGCAGTAAGCTTTCACCAATTGAAAAACGTGGAAACGCCTGCTGTTCAAGTACCAGTACCCGCCATCCCTTTTGAACTAAAAGACTACTAGCCAATGCACCCGAAGGCCCAGCGCCAATAACAACAACATCGTACTGCTCAAGGTTATTCAAATTATTGTTCCTTTTGAGGCTTAAAAACACTCAGCGGTGATAAAAAGTAAATAGCTAAAATCCCTACCATTACACTCAGTCCAAAACTAAAAATAGCGGGTGTATCAGATGCACTCAACATGCCAAATACCCACATTGATGACGCAGCCGACAAGCTAATCGCCAACACATTTTTGGGCTCTAACTTATTTATTTGATAAAAAACGAGGTAATCAATTGCTAAGGCAATAACAAGTAACGCACCGAGTAAATTAAATAACGACAAGCTACCTTGAATCGCATTACATACCCAAAGCATGCTCAACACCACAACAGATAAAATGGTCACCTGCAGCAGCGCTATCTTAATCGTAAATCGCCAACTAAAAAGCAGCCAACTAATAAAACCCGCAAGCACTAAGCTTAATAGTAAATATTCACGGTAATCACTTAATAAAGCACTAATTTGTTTAGGTTTATTATAAATATAAACACCTTTACTTTTTTCAACTTCATTAATTAATTGATCAGATGAAATACCCGAAATAGACATCCACGTTATCGATTGTTCTGACTCAACAACCATTTGAGAAAGCAGTAATGGTTTAAATGTACTCGTGGCGAGTGTTTTATAAGTTAATAACGGTGCCTTTGTACTTGTTAACGCTTGCCCTGTAACGCGCTCTGCAATATCCAAAGTCCCTTTATTTTTAGCCTGTTCAAACAAGGCTTGGTTATCGCTCTGCTTTTGTAAACTAGGCAACCAATGGCTAATGCTATTATGTTTAAAATTAGGGTTTAGTTGGGTTAAGCGTTTTAAAAATTGTTCTTGCTTTTGTAAAAGCGCTTCGGAGCTATCTGCAAACATAAAAACAATTTGGCTATCCCATTGCCCAAGTAATAACAAATGCTTTTTTTCGTTTAGCATTAAATGTTCGGAGCTTGCATTTAATAGCTTTACATCATCATTAAAGCTAATAGGTTTTATTAAAAATAACGCACTTATAAGGACTAATAACGTAATGAGTATTGGTTTTTTTAAACTATTGCAGTATAAAAAAACCTTAATGAGCTTTTGACTCATCAATAAACTCGAAGGCGATAACGTGAGTGTAGATTGCCACAATGGCAAAACTAAAACTGAAAATAGCCAAGCACTCACTAAACCCGCAATAACAAACACACCAACTTGAGATAATAACGTTAGTGGCGCACCTAGTAAGCAGCAATAACCCAACGTAGTCGTAATAAGAGAGAGTAAAAGCGCAGATTGTGTCCCTTTGCTGTAGCCTTTTTCATGCTCTTTTTTGGCTAAGTCAGTCATACCATGAAATGCATAATCAATGGCAATACCAATCAAGGTAACTGCAAAAACAAGCGTTAATAAATGAATAGTATTAAACAGCAACACCATAGCGATAGCGCCACCAATAAGTGCGCTCAGTACGGTAAAGCTTGCTAATAAAATACTGTTTAAACGCCTAAATACCCAAAATACCATAGCAATAAGGGCTAATAAGCTAATGCCACCAAACAGGCTCATCTCGTATTTAGCTTGTTTAGCATTTTCAGCCGTATGAAATAGCACACCAGAGTAAGTAATGCTTAAATCAGGGTAGGTTTTATTAAGTATATTGATCTGTTTAATTATCGCGCCAGCTAAATCAATTGATTTATTAACCCCTAAATTTTCGGGCGCTAAGTTTGCCAAAATGACACGGTATTCAACGCCTTTTAAACGTCGAGTTAAACGACCTTGTTCAAGCGTAAACAATTGACTTTGTTTTAAGTTATCTTCTATAAATGCCGCTAGGCTCAAACTTGTATCTTTGCTTAAGGTAGCACTTACAAATGGGTTGCCTAACTGATTTAATTGCTCAAGGTAATAATGTTCAAACGTTGTTTTTTTGCTTAATGTTTGCTTGTAAGTATCACTTAATAACGCATGTTTGAAAGGTGAGAATGTTTGCGCTAAATCGTTAACGGACGGAAAGTTAAATGTGCTTTTAATTGCATTATCGTCGAGCCATTTTTGGAAATCATCAAATGCTTTATTTTTATTATTTCCTGCAAACGAGAACATAATACGGTTAGCATTTTGCTGAAAAAAAACATCTTCCGCATGTGCAATTTGGGAGTGCGACTTTGGCAATAAGCTAAACATATCGGCGCTAAACGTTGGTTTAGACAGCCAAAAAGCTGCAGCAAAAAGTAAAATTAAACTGCTAAACCACCCTACAATAACGGTAATTCGTTTTGTCACTGCACTATTCCCTTAATTAACCACTGCATTATTTAAAAACATAATTTTATTTGGAATAAGTAAACTCAATTTTTGTGTTATTTCCTGAGTGCTCATTTAGTGTAATACTGCTCACTTGCTTAGCAGTTTCACATAAAATAAAATCACTAAATAATTGCTGTAGCATCGCTTCTTTTGGTATTAACTGTGTGCAACTGTCTTGCATTTTAGCAATGTCAAAACGTGTTTCCAGAGCACTCATATTTACGCTAAGTAAGTCACTCAGTAATCCTACAAATTGCTCGCTACCGGGTTGTGGTATTAACTCACCATTGGCATTTTGTGCAAGCACTTTGCCGTTTTCTATTATGAGCATACTCTCAACAGGCATTTTCACTTGCCAAATTAGCTTTTCATCAATTAACGAAAAAACACCCGACGAAATAAAAGGCTTAGCAAATCCATTAAATTGCTTATATTGCTTAAACTCACCTTTAATAGCTGCTGCATTTACTACAGAGCAAAACAGCAAAAAGCTAATGGCTATGCTCAATGTAAAACATTTTAAAAAATTCATTTAATCGCCTATAAAATAAAAATTTAATTCAAAACCGCTTTTAACTTATTAAATAAAATAGCGGGTGATTCAAATTGCATTTCTTTGGAGCTAACCTCAACCGCAACTTGCGTGGTTGAGGCTTTAGTAAGGCGCTTATTAGTTAGCGAGTCAGTGATTACGTAATCAATCCGTAGTCGGTTCTCGTATTCTTTTAAGTAAGCCGCTACTTTAATTTTTTGAGTAAATACTGCTGAGGCAACATACTTTATTTGCATATCAACAATTGGCCACGCGTAGCCCGATTCATGCATTTGCGGGTAATCATAATCAAATAAACGCAGTAACTCGCAGCGCGCTACTTCTAAATAACGTGGGTAATTTCCATGCCATACAACATTCATTGGGTCGCAGTCATGAAATGGAATTTCAATTTCTACCACATGCGTTAATAATGCACCTTTACTATTCATACAACGCCCAACGTTTAGTTTGAATATACCCTATTGTTTGCCTTAGCACGGCTTCCATTGGTCTATCCTCAGTGAGGTTTTCAAAGTAATCAGTTATATCGGTATACATGTTTTGCATATCTTGCGTTAAAGTCGAAAACTCAAGATCGCCTTGTTTTATACGCAATCTAACACCTTGAATACTTGCTAATAACGTACTTGCTAACACTTGTTCTGTTAGCTGTAAAATACGTAAACAATCGCGAGACGCAATAGTTCCCATACTCACTTTATCTTGATTATGACACTCCGTAGAGCGAGAAAAAACGCTGGCCGGCATGGTTAGCTTTAATGCTTCAGCAGTGTAAGCGCTACAGCCAATTTGAACCGCTTTAAAACCATGATTAATATAACGGCGCTCTGGTGCACTATCAGACAAGTTTGAAGGTAGCCCATTGTTGTACTTAGTATCAACCAAAGAAGCGATTTGTCTGTCTGCTAAATCAGCAAGGTTTGCAACGGCTGTTTTCATGCTATCCATTGCCATTGCAATGTGGCCTCCGTAAAAATGCCCGCCGTGTAATACATGCTCACCTTGGCCGTCAATTATTGGGTTATCGTTTGCTGAATTAAGCTCGTTTTCTATCATGTGCCTAAAAAACGGCAGACTGTCTTGCAGCACACCAATAACATGGGGTGCACAACGGATTGAATACCTATCTTGAAGTCTGTCTGCATTACGAGGGTGATCGTGATGGTTTAAATCGTCTCTTATCCAACGTGCAATTTGTTGCTGCCCAGGATGTGGCTTAACTGAAAATAATATCTCATCAAAATGATGGCTATTTCCTTTAAGCGCTAAACTTGATAATGCAGTAATACGGCTCGCCAGTTTAGCTAAGTAATTAGCCCTATCAAACGCTAAACACGCTAATGCAGTCATTACCGCTGTGCCATTCATAACGGCAAGACCTTCTTTTGGCCTTAGTGTTAGTGGTTCTAAGCCAACTTCTTTCATAACTTCTGCACTGTTACGTACTTGGTCTTTGTAAAACACATCACGCTCGCCTACCATCGCACCTGCAACGTAAGATAACGGTGTTAAATCGCCACTGGCACCTACTGACCCTTCTTGCGGGATCACAGGCACTATATCGTTATTTAAGTAATCTTTAAGTAGGTGCAGCATTTCCCAGCTAATACCAGAGTAGCCCTGTGAAAGTGATGTTAAGCGGGTCGCTAAAATTGCACGCCCTTGCACTTTATTAAATACATCCCCGAGTCCACAGCCGTGAAAGCGAGTTAAATGCAGAGGTAATTCATCAACTAAATCAAGAGGTACAGCCACCGTTACAGAATCACCGTAACCAGTAGTAACGCCGTAAATCACGCCATCTTCTTTTAAAAGTGTGTCTAAAAAACGCAAAGCGCTATTAATTTTAACGCTAAAAGTTTCACAGCTATTTAATTGCACTTGTGTTTCATTAAAGGCAACTCGAACAATATCTTCAATTGATAATCGCTGATTGCCAAAAAGCTGTATATTTTGTTCAGTCACACTTGTTCTCCATTGATTGATCGCGCACTACCTGCTGATCACTTTTCCAAAAATCGTAAAAATTAAACCACTGATAAGGATATAAAGCTGCGTAATAACTCAAACGCTGTGCATAGTCAGTAATAATAAGTGTTAGCGCCTGCTGTCGCTCTCGTCGAGGCATTTTTAATGATTGGCTGTAATGTTCAAATATCACTTGATACTTTTTGCTTTTTTTATCTTTTAAACAAAACAAAAAGTAAACAGGGCAATCAAGCAGCGCGGCTAATATAAAAGGCCCCTGTGAAAATGGGGCATTTTTGCCTAAAAATGGTACCTGTACCGACCGAGAAGCCGTTGTTGTGCTTGTTCTGTCGCCAACAATAACGATTATTTCTCCCTGCTCTACTTTTTCTTTTAGTAAAATAGCTAAGTCAGGCCCCATATCAGTCACTTGTATTAAATTAACCGACACATCTGGGTTAATCTTTTTAAGCATTTTATTAAATTCAACAGCGTGATGGGTAAACACCAGTACATTTATTTTTTTACTGCTGCGGTGCTGGCTAAGTGCCCTGCACACCTCTAAATTACCCAAGTGAGAACCTATAAAAATAGCCCCTTGATTTTGCTCATCTAGCTCAGCAAATAAATGCTCATTCGTGTATTTAATATCACGTTGGGTTATTCGCCCAAGCCAAGCATCAATTTTATCTAATGCGCTATCTGCAAAACTACAAAAGTGCGCTAATTGCATTTTAAACGTAACAGGTTGTTTGCAGCCTTGGTAAACATTAACTTGCTCTAAAAACGCTTTAGATGCTACACGCGCTACTTTTCCTGTTAAAAAAAGATAAAAGACCACAGGAAACAAAACAATCCACAGCCCTTTTCTACCCAGTAATTTATGAGCAAATAACAGTATTTGAATACCTAAAAAATTACCGCGTTCTTGCATTTTAGACCAGTGTTTAGCGGCCATAACGCCTCTTTAATTTATGCCAAATTAACACAGGAGAGCGAATCAACATTCCAAAAAACAAGCGGGTGTGTAACCACGAAATACGCACGTTATCGTGTAATGGCTGAAAATGAGAAAGCCCATTTTCGGGGTAAATTACTTGGCTAGGTAAAAATACAAAAGGCACATTGCGCCAATATAAACGCACTAAAATTTCGGGGTCAAAATCCATGCGTTTTCCAAGCGATACCTCATCAATTAGCTTTGTACTTTGCTCAAGCGGATACACTCTAAAGCCACACATCGAATCTACAATTGTAAAACTTAACGTTTCAATCCATACCCAAACATGCGTTAAATAACGTGCTAAATAACGGTGTTTAGGCACTGAATCGTCATATATTGGGCAACAACTTATAAGCGCTTTAGGCTGAGCGTTTGAAAGCGCTATTAGTTTTTCAATATCAGATAAGTCATGCTGACCATCAGCATCAACCTGTATCGCATGCGAAAAACCTAGCTTATATGCTTGCTTTAAGCCGGTTTGTACCGCGCCGCCTTTGCCTTGATTATCGTCGTGGGTAACTACACTCAACTGCGCGTGTTTTGCATCAAGCTTACTAAACACATTTTTAGCTTCGACGTTGCTTGCGTCATCAACCATAATAATAGGAAGATTAAATGACGATAATTGGCTCAGTACATCATCAATAACCGTAATGTGATTATAATTTGGGATAACAATACAAAAATTATTCATTTATTAGGCTATCAAAAACAACACGGCCAGATGCATGCTGTCCTTTGTTTGAATTATACGAAAAGGTATATTTATTCTCTGCCTTTTGCTCAAGCAATAATTCGATTGTTATACTTGGGGTAATCACTACCTGAAACTTTAATACTTCAACATTTTTAACAGATTGCTGAACATTATAATATTTACAAATTGCAGCCACAGCCCAGTCTAATTGCACAACACCTGCGAGTATTGGGCCATCAGTGAAATGTCCTTTGAAATAATCTAAATCATGAGGAACTAGTAAGCTTAATTTATACTTTTGCTCTGCTTTTTCACAAGACAGTAAATCAGGCTGTGTTTTAGTCAACTTTTGCAAAAAGACTCTCCAATGCTTTTAAATTTAACTTTGCCTGTGAGTTGTATGGTAATTGATCTACAAAACGCCACTTTTTAGGGATACAAATTCGCTCAAAGCGCGCTAATGCATGCGCTTTTAATAAATTATTTGTAGCTAACTTACCGTCACCATTAAAAAATATCTGCCCTTTATGCGTAAGCACAACAATAGCGCCTACAATTAATCGCTCACCAGGCAAGGCGATTACTTTAGCTTCACTTACCCACTCACTAGTACACAAATGTTGTTCTAGCTCATCTAAACTTAATCGTTTTTCTTCTAATTTTATAATTCGATCGAATCGGCCTAATAATCTAAATTGACCATTTTTAAGTACTTCGCCTCTATCATCTAAAGGGTAATTTTTGTCGCGAACGAGCGGTGAGTTTAAAATTAAACGCTGATCGTCCAAAGCCCGTACTTTAATACCCGAAAATGGCTGCCAAAGGCTAACCTTTTCAAGTGAAGTAACTTGTCGATATGCAATACCACCGGTTTCGGTACTACCAAAAACTTGTGTAACTGGTTTATTTAATTGCGTAAACAACGATACAGCATCTTCGTTTAATAGCGGTCCACCTGATGAAAAAACCCATTGTAAATGAGACTTATCATCCACTAAAACATTATCAATACATAACCGTTTTAACTGCGCTGGGCTTGAAACAAACACTACTTTTTTAAATAACTTGAGCTTTGTAGCTATATGTTCTGGGTAATGCAATAGTTCTGTATTTACAACCTTTCCTGCACGTAATGGCCACAATAATCTAAACAATAAGCCGTATATATGCTGATGCGAAACACTCGCTATAAAAATAGGATTATCAATCAATGCGTAGCTATTAATTAATGTACTTAATTCTTTATTTATTACCTGCCACGTTTTTACAATTGGCTTTGCTTTACCCGACGAGCCCGACGTGTAAAAAACAATTGTGCCTTCTTGAGGCCACTTAATTGTTTCAATAGATACAAAGTGAGGTTGATTGACTAAGGTGCCTATATCTAAAAAATCAGCCTCTAAATCGGCTACTAATTCAGACTCACCAATAAAAAAAGGTGTTTGTTTAAGCAAGGAGTTTAACGTTACAGGTTGCCCATTAGGCGGCAAAATCACTGTGTTTCCGTGTAGTGCCAAAGCAAATAAGTACACGGCAAATTTGTAGGTGTCTGTGGTGTATAAAACAACCGATGATTTAGCATTTAACGTTGATAGTTTTGCTAAAACTTCGTTTATATCACTAACAAACTGACGCTCCGAAATATCATTATCAGTATGATTAAAACATGTTCTTATCGCATTACTTTGAAAAGCATTAAACACCGGCGTTCCTTTTTACTTTTTGTCTGACTAGCCACTCTATAGCAAACAATGTGCCCATAGCTAAGTAAGCAATAAAACCATTATAAAAAGCCCAGGTTTCTAGGCTACTAAAAATACTGGTGTACAGGGCAATACCACCGTTGAATACAAAAAACACACACCACACTAGCGTTACTTTTTTTGTATAAATTACACCGTTTTCATCAAGTGAGGGCTCAGTAATGCGCGCAAAGGTTTCAATAATAGAAGGCCCTTTATACAAAGAATACGCAAACACAACTAACATAACTAAATTAATGATTACGGGATACAAACGCAGCCCTAAGTCGCTATCCATTACCTTGGAAATCAAAATAGTAATGGCTGCTAAAAATGTAGCGGGCTTTAACCACGGCATTTTATCAAACAGGGCTTTGCTTAACCAAAGTCTAAGCCCGAGTAAAAATAGCAGTAATACTGTAATAATCTGACTATTAAAACGCGTAAGGCCTACGTACACAATAATAGGGTAGCAAGCCAAGCAAATCATAATTAACGTTGTTAAAACTGCTTTTAACATAGTATTAGTTAACTAACTTTTCTATTTCGGTGACTATGTCTTGCACTGTGCGCACAAGCTTAAAGGCATCAGGCTCAATTTTTTTACCTGTGATTTCTCTTAATTTTACAACTAAGTCAACTGCATCAATACTGTCTAAATCAAGATCTTGGTACAGGTTAGCCTCTAAGCTAATATCTTCTGGGTCTATTTCAAATTCGTTTTCTAAAATGCCGTGTAATACATCATAAATTTCAGCAGCGGTTTTCATCTTTCTTCCTACTTTTATATATTAAGAACGTGCTTGTTCAATAAATTTTGCTAAAGAATTAACTGAGGCAAAGTGCGCTTTAGTTTGATCAGAGTTTGCATCTATTTTCACATCAAATTGCTTCTTTATCGCAAGACCAAGCTCTAATGCATCTATGCTGTCTAGTCCTAGGCCATCTACAAATAAAGCGTCATCATCTTGTATGTCAGCAGTGGTCATGTCTTCAAGGTCAAGGCTTGAGATAATCAGTTGTTTTATTTGTTCTTTTAATTCGCTCATATATTTTTTAGCTCTTGTGTAAAATAATGTTGTAAATCTTTAGTCAATTGGCGTGATTGCATCGCAGGCATATCGCTGTCGTACGTTGCACAATTAAACTGCTGGCTCGCAAGCCCCATTGTAAAATGCGCCTGATATGGCGCGACCTTATACCAAGGTGTGCCTTTGGTTAAAGTGTTTGGCTTCATTTTAATTAAAAAAGTAGTAATGGGCGCATGACATCTAATTGCAATATTTGCAGCGCCTCGTTTAAACTTTAATGTTTTGTGAGGCTCTGTCCGTGTCCCTTCAGGAAATACAATTAAGTTATTACCCTTTTGCAAACTGCGCTCGCATTCTCGTAATAGCTCCTGCGGATCGTCATTACTTATATAGCCGGTGCTTTTAATAACGCCGCGCATAAAAGGATTTTTAAATAAATGCGCCTTTACTACGCAATCTGCATTTTTTACTACCGAAATTAAAACAACAACATCAATTAAAGAAGGATGGTTTGCTAATATCAGTTGCCCTTTTAAGCCTTCAACTTTTGCTTTATCGTTGACATGAAATCGAATAACGCCCGTTACATGCATTAAACTAACAAACCATTTGAAGCTGTAATGTACTGTTTTTCGAGCCTTAATCTTTTGTTTAACTGAGTCACTTTGAAATAGGCGCTGAGCAGGAAAAACAATAAAGGCTAATAGTAAACCACCAACCCCAAAAACTGAAAAGCAAAATGCAGTAGCAATAATCCGCCAAATCAACCCACATAACCTTTGTACATTTTTAAGCATGGTATGTAAGCTGCCAATCGTGCTCAAGCGTGTTATGAACAAGTAATGTATTGCTTCGCTCATACAAAGCTTTAGCGCATTGAATACTCATTGGTAAGTCGCTTTTTTCCATGCCCGTATTAAATACTTTGTTTAAACTAAAATGGGGTTCGCCTTTTTGCGGCGCTCTTATTATTAAACCAATAGAGTGTGCTATTTGCTGTTCATCGGCGTACTGAGCGTAAATATCGGGGAGAGTCTCGTCGGTATGAACTATTAACATGTGTTGCTGATCGTTATCAGCAAGTCTTACAAAGCCATCTACGAGTGCATAAATAAAGCTTTCGGCTCCTGCAGCTATAGCATTTGTAGCACTTGTATTACCCTGTATTATCCCAAAAAGTCCCGATGCGGCATTATGCACACTTAACCCAAAACCAGTGGGCGACAGTGGCTGATCATTTACTACATCAATAAGTAAGTTAGACGTTTTGTGAAAATCACCGTGGCGAGAAGAAAAAACACTCGGTAAATTAACATAGTTACCTTGAGTGCTTACTTGATGAGCACTAAAGAGTGCCATTTTAATAAAGGAAGTCATTCGGCGTCGCTGCATAGCAGGCACCCAACTAAGATTTAATACGGAGGAATCAAACCAATTACTCTCTTTTATTTGTCGCTGTTCGGGCTTTATCCATATAGCGAGTTCTTCAACAACAAATTTCACAGCTCTGCATATTTTATAAGATATAAGGGAAGGAACTTTACCGATTTTAGCAATAGAAGTAAATAATCATTAACAAAAAGCACTGAACTAACACTTTGTTCAGTGCTTGCTCATATTGCTAGGAAAGGAGGGCTATATCGTCCTGCTTTATACACTTAGCTGTGCCGCCAACAACATCGTTGTTATTTAACTCATTAATTAATACTTCGCCTTGAGCTTGCTGCTCATCACTAAGTGGTAAATACGGTAATCTAAATACAGGGTTTACTGCACCTGTCATCATCAACGCGGTATTAATAGCAATGGGGTTTGGTTCACAGAACAACCAGTTCATTAATGGTTGTAATGATGTATTTAACTCATCATTTTTAGTATCCATTAACTGACGGAATAACCCAGGTATTAAGTTAGAAGTAACCGAGATAACACCGTGCGCTTTATGTGTGTGGCGCGCATCGTGACTTTCGTCATCGTTACCCGACCAACATGCAATACCTTGTTGTTCATAATGGGCAATACGTTCATTACCGCCACACTCTTTTACACCAATAAAATATTCATGTTTAGCGAGTGGTTCAATAATATCAGGCGTTAGGTCTTGACCTGTGCGACCTGCTACGTTGTAAATAAAGGCAGGTCCAATATCAAGTACGCGCTTAAAGTGCTCTTTAACACCCGCAATAGACGTACGTCCGTAGTATGGATTAATTTGCAGTGCTGCATCCATACCGCTGGCAAAGCCATATTTAGTTGCTTTAATCGCTTCACGGGTGTTGTTACTACCGGTATTACCGACAATAACCAGTTTGTCACCATACTTGTTTGCACTGTGCGCTATAAGCATTAAATGCTCTTCCCAGTTCATTAACTGGCCTTCGCCTGTTGTGCCACCAACTACAATGCCGTCAACGCCTGCTGCAATTTGTATTTCTACGAGTTCATCGTACTTTGCTAGGTCTATTTCACCGTTTGCTAAGTATGGCGTTTTAATAGCTGTAATAAGGCTTGCTTGTTTAATTTGGTCTAGGGTGCGCATAAAAAATCATTATTTATAAAACTTGCGCTATTTGTAACATAATTGCCGGTACTTTTGGAGGTGTAAGCCTACATTTAATTATAAAATTTCTTGTGTTATTAAGTTTGGTAATACAAAATGAATAACTGTATATATGAACAGTATTTTATCTTTAACGATACCAGAGGCTTTATGCGTTTATCTGACTACTTAGCAACTCATTTTTATAACACCGATGAACTGTGCCAAGCATTAAATATAGATGCAGATACACTTTTAGCTTGGCAAGAGCGAAGTGTTTTCCCAAAACCAAGTTACTGTATTAAAAGTCAACTTAGCTGCAGCTCATATTCAGGTTTGTATGAATGCGAAGAGTATGACGACTATTACCCGCGCGGCTGTGTTAATTGGGGTCAAGGTCTTTTAAAACAAAAAATAGAATCATCAAGCCATGCTTTTAATTATTTTGCACAGCAATATACTGCAAGCCTAACTAAACTCGCTCAGCAAGGATTTACGTTTAGCGAAGAGCTATTTGGCTGCGAAATAGACGAGCACTTGCAGCAAATTTGGCAACAGTTTTTATGCAGTAAGTACGGCGTGCTTACTCAAAATGGATTAATAGACGAAATAGTCTCGGTAGATATTGGCAGGTTATTAGTTGACGACATTACCGAACTGCGCAGTAAAGCGAGTTTAAACCAAGACGAAAGAGCGCTACTACACCCAGCCATGAAGCTTTTAAACAAAGCACTAGGACACGGCGCCGACCATGAAAAACAACAAACATTGCGCACCCGTTACATAGATGCGCTTATTTTAAAGTACGATTTATCTATTAAATAACGTTTAAATTTACTTTGATAAAAACGTAGTGCTAAATGACCCTAAGTCTTCGTAACTAATCGTGGTTAACTGATCGGTATTAAGCTCAACAACACCACAGTAAGAGCCCGTTATAAACACTTGCCCTGCTTCTAAGTTGATTCCTTTGGCTGATAAGTAATTAACCGCCCAATAAAGTGGAAGTTGCGCAAGTTCTGCAGGGTGAATACCCGCCAAGCTTAACTCAGCTTCAATTTGCTTAACGTTAATGTTTACACTACTTGCGTTATACGCTTTGGCTTTATCTATTTTTGGGCCTAAATACACGCCTTGATTAGATAAACCATCGGCCAGCTTTTCAATGTGAGTGCTTGGAGTGTCTTCATCAAACCTTTTTTGAATAAGCTCAAGTGCTAAGTGGGCGCTGGCAAATGCAGTATCCACGTCTTCATTTGTATAGGTTTTATTACTTGGTAAATCGCTTTGCAAAATAAATGCAATTTCTGGTTCTATCAGCGCTTTATCTTTTGTTGTATACAGTGGGCAATTTTCAGCTTGTTTTATAGGTGCATGTAAAAGAGGTGCTAATATAATTGAGCCATCATCTAAAGGCAGCATACACTTCCAGCCATATACAGTTTGATCATTTAAATAAATCATCAACTTTTGTACTTCTATTGCATCGTCAGTCGAGTCTAATACCAACTCTTTAGGAAAGTTTGAACGTGCTGGGTTTTCTTCTCTTTGTGCCATTAAGTGAGTAGCAATTAGTTTTAGCTGTATTGAGTTGTTCACATAAATCTCTTTAAAATACGTTACTGGTTAATCAGTAAATAGGAAGGATTACATTATTAATTTAGGCATTAGTACATCGTGTTAAATGCCTATAATTAAAATTGTATTTAAAACAAAGCGTGGTAATTATTTAAGTATCAATAGATTTAAGCGAGCGTAAAAACAGCCCCAAGCCACCAAACGCTAAAACTATAATAACAATCAAATCAAACGACGTCATAGTTCGCATGCTAAACCGAACACTCGATATAACGCCAAATATTAGTGCGGTTAACGATCCTAGCGATAGCACCCAGCCTAAAATATTTTTAGAATTATAAAAAATCAGACCCACACCAAAAATAAAGGGGATCATAACCATGCCGCCTGTAACGCCAAAGCCACCTAAAGCATTAACACTATAAATACGAGAACTTAGTCCAAAATTAGAGGTCACCGAAATTGCGTTTAGCAGCATATAAAAGCCACCGCACATCATAATCAAACCAATAAAAAAATGCCCAATACCACCAGAGCTTCCACCCGCACCTTTCATTATTAATTATTCCTTTTATATTTTTAACTTAATCGTTTTAAATGGTAATTACTCGACTATTAACATTGACCGCGGTCTACATAATCAATCCGTGCACACGCGAAAACACTTATCGCGTAATTACATGCCAAATAACATAAAACCAAGATAAAAAACCATGCAAAATTGCCCATAACACAGACTCGTTAGCACTCCATGAAATAGCAATTGCTAGGGCTGTACCAAAAGAGACTCCATATTTTACTATTTCATTTCTTGAGTTTCTCATTAATTATATTCCTCGATTCTAACTTATTAGCTGCTTGATTTATTTACTAAAACTGAAAACTCTTTACCATCAATATTTATACTTGCTTCTTTGCCCAGCTCAACGACTAAAGAAGGTGCCATATGTTTTTCACCTAATTTCAGGTCGGTTGCTAAGCTTACGGTCGAGTCATCAATTGGCGTTAGTGTAAGAGCAAAACTATACGAGTTATCAACTGAAACTGATGCCTCTTCGTTTGAATTTACTACTAAAACAGGTGAACCAATTAAATTTTTATTATCATAAAATTTGGCATTTACTACAAAACTGTCATTAGCTTGTGCAAATGAAACAAAGCCTAACAACGCTACTATTGCGATTAATTTTTTCATTATTATTTCCATATAAATTGATACAACTTAAAGCTGTTAAGGCTTTATTTGCTGTGATTTTTTAGCTGGCTATTTTCTAGTGATTGATGTTACATCGTTCACTATACTTTCCATGTGCTAAGGCACTTAATAGTGCCTATGAGTGTTTCTATATTTACACCAGAGAACTTTAATGTAAACAATAAATTAAATAAGCCATTTATTAGAGTAATTTGTGATACAAAAAACGACTTTTAATAATTTTATGGAGCCTTTAGATTTCGCCACACTGCAAATTAACAAAAAAGAGTTCTAATAGATTTCATTGATATATTGGGGAAGTAGAGTATTTAGGCTGGTTAAAGTGTAAGAATAAAAGGTGATGTAAGTTAACAGCACCTATTTGAGTATTTACTTAGTTATGTAGTTTAGCTAAGTGGTATAAAACTGCTTAACCAATTGTTCTATATACATCAATACTACTATTGGTTAAAAGCCCAGTAACCTGCGTACCAAACGCTTTAAAGTGTGGCTCGTTTTTATGCGCTTCAAAGTGCTCATCAGACGCCCATTGTTCGCTAACTACATAGTCAGTATGCTCAGCATCACTTTTTACCGATAATTCATAACGTAAGCACCCTACTTCTTGGCGCGATGACTTTTGTAAATTTTCAAGTGCTGTAAGCATTACATCTGTATCAATATTTTTGCACGACAGTGCAGCTATAACCGTTAACATGTGTATTCCTTATAAAAGTTAAGGTATAGACAATCTACACCTTAAAATATTTGGTTTAACTTTGCGTTTGAGGTAAGTTTACTGATCCCACTGCGGCGCAAAGTCTGGTGTTGCTTGTCGGTCGCCACAATCTAAGCCATCAATGCGGGCTATGTCTTCATCATCTAATTTAACATGGTCGTTAAAGTTATCTTCCAAGTTTTTACGCTTAGTTGATGATGGAATTGTCGTCATGCCATTGGCGTTAACCCATGCTAAAACAACTTGTGCCGGGCTTGCATCATGCTTTTTAGCAATGTCGATAATGGTTTGATCTTTAAGCACCTTACCTACAACAAATGGCATATATGCTGTTACATGAATGTCGTGCTGGGCACAAAAAGCACGCAATTTAGTGTTAGTTAAGTACGGGTGTACCTCAACCTGATTGGTAAATATTTCACGTGAGTCAAGCGTTTGCATTGCTTCATTTAAGTTTGCAATAGTGAAATTAGAAACACCAATGTGCTTAGTTAAACCAAGCTGCTTTGCTTTTAATAATTCAGTAAGGTATTCACTCATTGGCTCGTCGTTAGCAGGCGATGGCCAATGAATTAGCAGTAAGTCGACCGAGTCTACTTGTAGCTTTTCAAGTGACTTTTTAACGCTTGGAATAAAGTCGCTTTTATTTAATTTGTTATTCCACACTTTGGTGGTTAAGAATATTTCACTGCGCGGAATATTGCTGTCTTTTATAGCTTGACCTACTTGCTCTTCGTTGCCATAAATTTGTGCGGTATCAATATGGCGAAACCCAACTTCGAGTGCCATTTTTACTGAGTTATAGGCAGTGTCGCCCTCTAATCGGAATGTTCCCATACCGAGTTCTGGCATTTCTATCACACGTTGTGTCATGGTTTATCCTTATAAAATAATCGGTTAAAAACAAGCTCTTTTAAAGCTTTACGAAATACACCTTTTACTTCTTATTACGACTGTCACTTAAAAATCTATGACCTCATAACAGGTATGAGGTCATTAATTTTAGTTTCAACCTTAACAGCTAAGACTTTATACTTGCTGAATTTCACGTTTATCATGCATACCGCTGTAACGCGTAACAGCAATTGCGCAAATTGATGATTTACAAAATCATAAGTTAATTGGTTTTAGTGACTCCCCTAAATTAAATACCTGGCCGTTAGTAAAGCCCGCTTTATTTACGTTTTCGCTTAGCGCAAGCAGCGGTGAAACAGTGCGCCAGCGGTGTATTGCAAACCAAGGTGTTGCGTTACTTTCTCACTTTATGATTGGCAATGACCTAAAAACAGGTAAATTAGTTGAAGTGTTACCCAATGCAATTAGCTCGCCAAATAACCGAGAAATTATACAAGCCATGTATTATAAAAAATAGTACGGTATCATCTTGAATTACAACGTTTTTAGATTTTATAAAGCCTAGGCTTAGTTTATAAGCTCTGTATATTGATTTACTTATTAAATGTTTTAACCGATTTTTTGACGCTTTTTAATAATCGAAAAGTATAAATAACAAAAGTAGTAATTAAAGGTATTAATTAAAATGGATTCTTTAACGCAGGTAGCATTAGGCAGTGCTGTAGGTTATGCGGTGTTAGGCAATAAAATAGGTCGAAAAGCCGTTTTATGGGGAGCAATTTTAGGCACGCTCCCTGATTTAGATGTATTTTTGCCATATGGCGGATCTGTAGAAGCATTTACTTATCACCGTGGCTTTAGCCATTCGTTATTAATACATTTATTAATTAGCCCGCTCATTGTATGGCTAATATTAAAAGTACACGCGGGAATGCAAATTTATAAAGTGCGCTGGTTTTGGCTAGTATTTTTAAGTTTATCTACACATGCCCTATTAGACAGCCTAACGGTATACGGTACACAACTACTCTGGCCTTTTACTGAGTACCCCTTTGCGGTTTCTAGTGTGTTTATTATTGACCCCGCTTACACGCTTCCTTTATTAATTGGCGTAATATGTACGCTAATACCCAAAATAAAAGCAGCAACGGCTTATCGTGTAAATGCAGCGGCTTTAGTTTTAAGTAGTCTATATTTATTCTGTGCTTTAATTTTAAAAATAAATATTGATAACAAGGTAAAAACGGCCCTCAATAACAGGCAAATACCAGTAAATGCGTATGTTAGTACGCCTGCTCCGCTAACTACTTTGCTATGGCGTATTGTTGTGATGTCTGACGGGCAATACTATGAGGGTTATGCATCAGTATTTGACGCGCCCAACGATGTTACTTTAACGGCTTATCAAACGACGCCTTCATTGTTAAATAATATTAGCGATGAATGGGCTATAAAACGCTTGCAGTGGTTTACTAAAGGGTTTTATTCGGTACGCCAACAGCAAAGCAATATTGTACTTTCTGATTTACGTATGGGTATGGAATGCAACTATGTGTTTAATTTTGTAGTGGGTCAAAAAAATGATTCAGAAGTAAACCTTGGTAACTTTGAAAAAATAAGTCAAAGGCCAAAATTAAACAATCTTCATAAAATATGGAACAGAGTTTGGCAACCAAATGTGTCTTTAGCATCACCCGCTGCAAAAAATGACTGCAATAGCGAATAACGGCATATTATAAAATTCGTACTAGCATGAGGAAGTTAAGTGAAGTTCAAGCAGCAATTAAACTAAACAGTTCACTAAAGTGATTGCTGCTTTTTTTGCTGATACATTGCAACATCAGCATCTTGAATCATATCCTCAACTGATTTACCTGTATCGTGTTTAAAGTGTGTTACTCCTACACTGTAATCAATTTTGTATGGCTTGTTTAAGGTATTATTAGCATGCGCTATTGCATCCGCAAACCTTTGTAAAACAAACTCTGCTTTTGTCTCGTCTGAGTCGCTTAACATCGCAACAAATTCATCTCCGCCAAGTCGACCTATGACTTCACAATCACGAAATGAACTAAGCATAATTTGTGCAAATTTATTTAATACAAAATCGCCTTCGTGGTGTCCATAAATATCATTAATTTGTTTAAACTTATTGAGATCAAACAATATAAACGACATTGATACTTTGTTTCGCCTACATACATTTAGCGTATGTTCGGCAAGGTTTAAAAAGCCACGTCGATTAGAGATTCTTGTTAACTCATCAATTGTGGCTAGTTGAATTGATTGAATTTCTCGCTCGACTAACGTGCCTAAATCTCTTAGTAATTGTTTTTCTTCATCATTGAGTTGTCTAGGTTTATTATCGGCAAGGCACAAAGTGCCTATAATGACTCCTTCCCTTAATTTTAAAGGAAAGCCTGCATAAAAGCGTACTTTAGGATCGCCTGTAACAAAGGGATTATCAAAAAACCTTTCGTCCTTTGCTGTATCTGGGATTATTAATAACTCGTCCTGATTTATGGTGTGGCCACAAAATGAGGTTTCGCGAGGAAGCTCAGGCGCATCAAGCCCCTGCCTTGATTTAAACCACTGGCGGTCTTCGTCAATCAAAGTAACCAATGAAATAGAAACATTAAACATACGCTTGGCAATACGAGTAACACGATCAAAGCGCTCTTCATGAGACGTATCTAGAATTTTTAATGCTCTAAGCGCGTGTAATCGCTCAGCTTCGTTATTTGGAATCTCAGGTTTAATCATTAAAGCTCTATTAATTTTAAATATTTTATAAATTACAAAACTGGAGCGAATATTTTCGAGTTTATAATCCGATAAACTTATTTAAATTATAAACAGTCTGCCTATTCAAACTAGAACATTACCTAAAAATAGCAATAAATAAATATTTATAAATATCAGTAAGTCGTGCCTAAATAAAGATAAGATTCAATCCGCAAAAAATTATGATTTAAGCAAGTGGGATTAGTGGTTGATACAACATAGCTACCCTTTAATGAAAAAGTAGTAGTGGCTATTTAGTTTTATTTAAATAACCACTGGATTTGGCATACATACAAAAATAAATACTTTAATTTTGGTGCTCATATTGTCCGCGGTAAACTTCAAATACTTTTAAAACAGTATGTTGCTCTTTAGTTAGGTTATCAAACCAATCATCAAACAGCTCATCATCTTCTTGCTCGCTTAGTGCCATATACCGCGCTAGTAATTCTACAATATCGTTATGGTTGCAGGTTAAAGGATTTACTTGTTGCGCCAAGGTACTGTGGTCGCGCTCTCTTAGGGTTTCCATTACCCCTTGATCAATTTGTTCTTGTTGTTGTGTTGCGTCACTCATACATAACCTCTGTAATAACTTTATAACCGTATTTGTTAACGTTTTAACTCTTAAATATAGTTATAACAGCCTAAACGCCAATAGCCAGCATTTTTGATTCAAGTGCTTATTTTTTGATTTATTTGCGCAAATAGCCAGCAATCACGGCCTTTTTGAGGAACATTTGAATAATTTGCAATGAGAGAATAAATACGTTAAATTAAAATGATACATTATCACATATCATTTATTAAGGCGTATTATGAAACCAAATATTCATCCTGACTACCACGTGGTTGCTTTTCACGATACCGCTGCCGATTCTTACTTTATTATTGGCTCAACCATTAAAACCAATCGCACAATCGAGATCGATGGTAATACTTACCCATACGTACCTATTGATGTATCAAGTGACTCGCACCCATTTTATACAGGCAAGCAAAAAACAACCGCTACAGATGGTCGCGTTGCGCAGTTTAATCGTCGTTTTAAAAGTTTATCGACTGTTAAAAAGGAAAAGGTATGAAAGTATTAAGCTCTCTTAAAAGTGCTAAGCAACGTCCGGGGTGTCAAATTGTAAAACGCAAAGGCCGCGTATTTGTAATTTGTAAAAACAACCCACGCTTTAAAGCAGTACAAGGAATGAAAAAGAAATAAGTTAAACGGGGATGCTCAACATATAATTAGGTAGCTTGCTTAAGCTACCTAATTTAGGGGGACTATTTTACCACTACTGAAAACTCTGGCACTGCCTGAATTACTTTTTTTACCGTACAGGTATTTACAGCTGCAATAAGCGCCTTTTTATACTTATCAGGGAAACCATCAGGTAAGTTAATCTCAATTGAAAATAACTTTTTACCGTTGTCATCTACATTTTCGTTGTTTTGGGTAAGCGTCATACCTTGCGTTGAAATATCACGCTGCTCGCAAAACTTACGCGCATAAAAACCTGCACATAAAACCATACTTACTAAAAAATAATCAAACGGTTCTGGATACTCTGCATTGCCACCAGCGTTTACACTTTGATCGCTTATTACTTCTAGGTCGCCAAATTTAGCGCTTTGCTTTTGGCCTTCTAACATTGAAACTGAAATTTCCATTGTGTTTCCTTATATTTATTGCTGCAGATACCTTTAACATAATTAGCTTAAAAGTAGCTACTAAAGATACATAGTGTCTAGGTTTATGAACCGAACAGTAATTCAAAGAACCCTGGAGGCTCGTGTAACTCATGATATTTTTTACGTAAGTTATCTATATTTTTCAGTGGTTCTTTTGCCGCACTTAGCCCCTGCTCGATTGCTGCCTTTTTTGCAAGTTCAGCTTGAGCAATCACTTTATCAAGGCCCTGCAATGACTGCTCAGGTTTTTTGTAAAACTTAGCTGTTTTACTTACTTTTACTAGCTTTATAAATTCATCAATCGCAGTATTAAATTCACTAAGTTGAGTTGCCTGCACTGCTTGTTTATAAGCAAGGCCCGTATTTTTCATATTTATTTCAAGATCGACTTCTTGCTGCGCAAAAGACATTGAACTAAACGCAAAGGTAAAAATAATTACTAAATACTTCATGGTCAAACCTATTAATTAAAAACACCTAAATTGTATCAAGTTTACGTAGTAAAGTAACTTTACGAGCTGTTATGAGTACTTTGAACTGTAAAGGGGGTTTACAAATTAATCATTTTAAAGCTGCAATAGTGAAAAATATTCAAATAACGATTTTTTTTGAATAAAAAACATCTAATAAAAATCATTTTAAAAGAGTAATAACACACATAACCTTTACAAATAAGTACATATAACACTCACTGGCAACTTCAAATAAATAAAAATTTATATATGAATAATTATAAACCGCAAAAAGTTGACTTAAAAAACAACTGAAAATTTAACAAATAAAAACCAATGTTAATAACTAAAATACATAAGAAAAACTAAATGTAAAAAACCTCAGTAAATCATTTAAAAAGCTTTTGTAATTAATACCAAAAAACACAACAAAATTTCTTCAGGTTATTTCAAGTTACTTACTTTACAGTGAGTTAGCTACTTTTAATAAAATAATCAGCATGCAATAATCGCCGCCCTCATAATAAAGCTACATTGTATTTAATTACTAAAAATGTTCTCTGGGAATCAAATGAAACGTCATAACTTACTTTCTACTAGCATTAAATGTGCATTAATTACTGCTGCTGCAACAGCAAGTAATTCTGTGCTTGCACAAGATGAGCAAGCAACAAAAATTGAACGTGTTGAAGTAACGGGTTCACGTATTTTACGTGAAGGTGCTATTGCGCCTGCACCTGTTACAGTCATCAGTGGCGAGCAGCTAATGAATACTGGCGCAGTAAACATTGGTGAAGCGCTAAATAACTTACCTGCACTTGGCAATACATATTCTATGGCTAACTCAGGCCGGTTTATTGGTACTGCGGGTTTAAATATTCTTGATTTACGTAACATGGGTACAGATCGTACTTTGGTACTTGTAAATGGCAAGCGTCATGTATCAAGCTCTGCAGGCTCTCAATCTGTAGATACCAACACTATTCCAAGTGTATGGGTTGAACGTGTAGAGATAATTACTGGTGGTGCATCTGCTGTATACGGTGCTGATGCGGTAACAGGTGTTGTTAACTTTATATTAAAAGACAACATTGAAGGCATGGACTTTAGCGTTACACGTGGTTTTGCCGATTTAAGCAGCTACAACAACGAAAAAGCGACGTTCTCATACGGCTCTAACTTTGATAACGATCGTGGTAATGCAGCTTTTGCTATTGAGTACTCAGGCCAGGATTCATTAAACGCACTTGACCACCCATGGACTAGCACTTCGTTTAGTAGTTTACGTAATCAAGCCCAAACAGAAGCAAACAAAGATAGCGCAGCTTTCCCTGATAAAATTTTAACGCCTAATGCAGGTTATTACGCTATTAATAACGCCGGTGTTTATGCACTTGAAGATGGATATACTAATAGCTTTAATGCCGACAGCAGCGCTCGCAACTTATACATAGGTGATAATGTAGATGGCTTGTCGTGTGCAAACTGTGATTCGTTTAATCTTGGTCAATTTGAAGAGATTCAACCTGAGTTTGAGCGCTACAACGTAAACTTTAAAGTTAACTACGATGTTACCGACGACTTAAACGTTTACTTTGATGCAAAATACGTAAATAGCCAAGGCGAAAGCATAGGTCAACCTGCGTTTTTCTTCTTTGACGATGAAAACAGCATCAAAATCGACAACCCTTACCTAGACCCAGCCATTAAAGCACGTATGGAAGAGCAAGGTGTTGATTCGATCATGGTTAACCGCATGATGACCGACCTTGGCCGCCGCATTGAAAACAATACGCGTGAAACAACGCGCTTTGTTACCGGCTTAAAAGGCACAGTATTTGATGATTGGGAATTAGATACCTCAATAGTATACGGCCAAACTGATCTAGAGCGCGAAAATGGCGCTAACATGATTGTAGCAAATTACTTTAATGCACTTGATGCCGTTGAAGATACAAATGGTAACGTAGTATGTCGTAGTGCTGCAGCCCAAGCTGATGGCTGTGTTCCTGTAAATATTATGGGGTTTGGTTCGCCATCTCAACAAGCCATTGATTACATTAATACGGTATCTGTTGGCACTTCAACTATTAAGCAAACAGTTATTTCTGGCTCACTCGCTAATGGCGCTATTTTTGAATTACCAGCGGGCTATGTAGGTGTTGCATTTGGTGCTGAGTACCGTAAAGAAGAAAGCGAAACTAAAGAGCCTGATAACGCTGAAGGTACTTTTTTTAACGCACTGGGCGAAGATAAGGGCTCGTTTAACGTTCGCGAAGTATTCTTTGAAGCGACGATGCCAATTTTAACTGATTTACCGCTTATTCAAGATTTAGTGTTTGATACAGCAGTACGTCATGCTGACTACAGTACGATTGGCGAAGCAACTAGCTGGAAACTTGGCCTTGATTGGACTGTAAACGATGAACTACGTGTACGTGTAACTCAATCTGCAGCACTTCGTGCGCCAAACATTAGTGAAGTATTTGGTGCAGCAAGCCAAACTTTCTACAATGTAGACGACCCGTGTCGCGCTGAAAACTTAGGTGACTTATCAAACGGTGCAACACGTACTGCAAACTGTGCCGCATTAGGCGTAGCGAGTGACTTTAACTCAGATTACGATTCAGCCTCTTTAGATGGTTTAAGCAGTGGTAACCGCGATGTAAAAGGCGAAGAGTCAACAAGTACAACTGTAGGCATTGTTTACCAACCAGAGTTTTTAGAAAACGCGCTACTTACTATTGATTACTGGGAAATTGAACTTGAAGATGCAATTGACACAATTAACGCGCAAGACATTCTTGATCGCTGTGTAGATAGCGCAACAGGTATAAACAATCAGTACTGTAACTTAATCACACGTAATGCTAATGGTGAAATTACTTTAATTCAAAACTCTGTATTAAATGTTGCTGGCCAAAAAGCATCAGGGATAGATTTTGAACTAGGTTACGATTTTGACGCGTTTGAAGGTAGCTTTAAAACACGCTTAATTGGTACTTACTTAATTGAACGTAAAGATTACCCGTTCCAAGACGACCCTAGTAACTACATTGAATACGCAGGTACTACAGGTGAAGCTAAGTGGCAAACTAACTTATCTGTAAGTTATGTTATGGATAACTTTTTCTCAACAGTTGAAACACGCTTTTTAAGTGAAGTCGATTTATACACAAATGTTGAACTTGAAAACAACCCTAACCCAAGTAATCAAATGTCTTACGGTAAATACTTTATTACCGATATGACTGTTGGTTATAACTTCGATAGCGGTTTAGGCGTTAAAGTAGGTGTTGATAACGTATTCAACCGTAAACTTCCGTACGGTTCACGTGGTACAAGCGCGGGTAGCGCAAGTTACGATAACATTGGCCGCTTTGGCTACATTAACTTAAGCTACAGCTTATAATTAATAAAATAACTTATTAGGGCGTGTTGATCATTGGTGGGTGAATTTGCAGCAGTATGTTTGGTTTTTAGGCAAGGCAGAGCCTATGTAGTGTGGTTATTCCCCATAAATAGGCGATAACGCAGCATAAATACCAAACATGCGCTGCCCGAAGGGTTCTTTCTAGGGACGATTAACTCTTTGTTGCCTACATGGATGTAGGTAAGGGGCGTGAGCAGGACGCGGAAGCTTTGCTCGGTTTTTACTTAGCCCACTAGGTTACAAACCTCGCGTCGCGATTTAATCGCCCCTAGATTGAACAAATTTCAATCCACAAAGATCAACACGCCCTAGTTAAAACAAAGGCTCGCAGTGCGAGCCTTTTTAATAGGTCTTATTTAATATTACTCAGCCACACGCTTTGGTATGGTTCTAGCTCTATCGTTAATTGGCTTTCTTCAATCGTTTTATTTGCCACCAAATCAAACCACTTTTGGGTGTTAATTAAGTTTAAGTCGGCCAATGTGAGTGTTTGTGGTTTATCGCTAATGTTATAAACACAAAATATACTTTGGCGCCTGTCAATGCTTTGTCTCCAAAAACCAAACAACCCACCTGCTAAATGCAGCGTAAACTGAGTAGCGTTAGGATGAAAAGCCCCCTGTTTTTTACGTACTGCCAATAAGCTTTTTATGCCGTTAAACACTTTATGATGATGGCTATACTTTTCGCCAATGGCCGCTAATAGCTTTGACTCTTGCCAGCGATGGCGGTTTATAGCGCGGTTATGCTGTGAATTTTCAAATCGGTCATAGTCGTTAGTTGTACCCAACAAACTATGAATATAAAGCCCTGGTATGCCTTCAAGTGCAAACATAATCGCGTGGGCACACATAAACCGCTCAAGGCCAAACTTATCTGGGCCATTGTGCGTTCCTTGCAGTGCATCAAATAAAGCAATGTTTAGCTCATACGGTGTATGTGTACCATCGTTACTGGTACGCATAGATACCCGACCACCAAATTGCATAGTGGTACTTACTAATGAGGCCACTTCGCTAGGTTGTAGTAAACCTTCAATTGGTCTGAGTCCTATTCCATCGTGCGAGGCTATAAAGTTAAAGTATGCAGTACCATTTTGCGCAGGCGGCATACTCATCATCCAATGTTTAATTGCTGTGCTATCGCCGCTAAGTAATGTGTGTAGCAACAATGGCGGCAATGCAAAGTTATAAATACTGTGCGCTTCGTTAGCGTTACCAAAGTACGATAGGTTTTCTTGGTTTGGAATATTGGTTTCGGTAATTATAACTACGCTGGGCTCTGCGTGCTCAATAAGCGTTCGCATGAGCCTTACGGCTTCATGTGTTTGCGGCAAGTTAATACAACTTGTATTAAGCTGTTTCCACAAAAATGCAACCGCATCGAGTCTAAATAAACGTACGCCATTGTCTAAATAATGCCTAATTATTCCCACAAACTCTTTAAGTACATCAGGATTGCCAAAGTCAAAATCAACCTGATCGTGACTAAACGTACACCATACGTGCTTTTCACCGCTTGGCGTTGTTACAGTATTTAATAACGATGAGGTTCGCGGGCGTACAACTTGGCTTAAATCATCCGTTAAGCTGGCTGTTTTAAAGTAGTCTTTACCAGGGTGTAAATCGTTTAAAAAGTTCTCAAACCATACGCTTCTGCTTGAGCAATGGTTAATAACTAAATCTGCCATTAACTTTACGTCTTTAGCGATGTTTTGAATATCTCCCCAATCACCTAACGACTCATTCACTTGCACGTAGTTCATTACGGCAAAGCCTTCATCTGAGCTATACGGGTAAAATGGCAATATATGCAGCGCATTTAACTGCATATCACATTGCTCTTTTATAAACCGGTGTAGTGTTTTAAGCGGTGCCTCCATTGGGCTCGATACGGCAAATTCACTATCATCGTGTTTAATAATAGAATCGCCATAAGCAATCAATACTATATCTTGTTCATCCCATCGGTTTGTATGGGGTGTCGGGTCGCGCAGTGCATTGCTACCTAATATAATTTTAATGAGTTGCTGAGCAAGCTCAGTAACCGATAAAGGCAGCTCAACACCCTCATAAATAATATGAAGATGTTGCTCTACTCGTTGTAAAAATAATTCGCTAACTGAAATCACATGCGCCCCTAATATTTATTATTTAGACTTATAGGCTAGTTAACCTGCGTACAGGTTAACTATATTCTTCGTTATCTAGTTCTACGGCTTCTTTTAAGCGCTCAAGTACGTCTGGCATTGCTGATACAACACGGTTCCAACTTGGTACAAATGGCGCTTCCATTGGGTTTTCTAAAAAGTGTTGGCCTGCTTCCATAATATTTTGTGCAAACATTTCTACTGCTTTTTCTTCTTGGTGTACATCAAGCGTTAGCCCGTTCATTAACGCATCGTTGTGATAGGTTTCAATAAAATCTAGACCGATACGGTAGTACGTTGCTTTTAGTGAGCGAATTGTTTCGCTGGTAAAAGTGACACCTTGAGTTGCCAGCTTTCTAAACAATGCCTTAGTAATATCAATCGACATTTTAGACAAACCTGCACTTTGGTCATCAAGTGAAAGTTCTTGGTGCTTATGATCGTAATTATCTGCAATATCTACTTGGCATAAGCGGTTATGGGAGTAATTACGATACATTTCACTCAGTACGCCTATTTCAAGGCCCCAGTCACTTGGAATGCGAATATCGTTTAAAACATCGCGTCTAAACGAAAACTCACCTGCAAGTGGGTACCTAAAAGAGTCCATATATTCAAGGTAGTCGGTATTGCCTAAAATTGTTTTAAAGGAGCGAAGCAAAGGCGTTACTAATAAGCGCGATACACGGCCATTAATTTTGCCATTCGCAGTACGCGGGTAAAACCCTTTACAAAATTCATAGTTAAAACGCGGATGCGCAACGGGGTAAATTAAGCGAGCAAGTAAGCTTCTGTCGTAGGTTAAAATATCACAATCATGCAGCGCAATAGATTCCACCTCTGCTGTTGCTAATTTATAGCCCATGCAGTACCACACGTTACGGCCTTTACCAAGCTCACGCGGTGCAACGCCTAGCTCTTGTAATTCTTTATCAAGTGCTTGTAAGCGTGGGCCGTCGTTCCATAATACTTTGTGGTTTTGGTTTAGCTCTTTAAAAAAACCAAGTGCATGGCGGTACTGTGCTTCGTCGGCTCTATCTAAGCCTATAGTAATTTGTGACAAATACGGTACTTCACGCAACTCGCTAACTATATTTTGCAGCGCAGGGCCTTCAAGTTCACTAAATAACGAAGGAAGTATTAATCCCATTGGGCGCTGCTTGCTAAAAGTAAGTAGCTCTTTTTCTAGATCTTCTATTGGTCTGTCGGCAATATTATGTAATGTTGTAATAATGCCATTTTGATAAAAATCAGCCATGAGATGTTTGCTCCTCAGAAATACTTAAAATAATGCTAATGCACGGCAACGATGTTATTTCTTCAATCCAGCCCAGCGGTGCTGGCGATTGAGAGTATCGTGCTTTATTGTGCGACAATTTAACCGGTTTTTTACTCGCCGGATTAGCGATAATAATGGCGATATTTGCATGCTCTAACATTTGCTTATCGTTATCGCTATCACCAAGTGCAATGACCGTGAGAGGCTTTCTGAAATGATGGGTAAACTGTTTAACTAACCACTGCTGTGCAGCGCTTTTATCGGTATTTTTGGCAATATGAATGAAGCGCCCACCAATTTTTATATCGTAGCCGAGTGCTTCAACATCGTTTACAAAGGCTGTGAGTAATTCGTCGTTGCCATACCAATAAAGAGGGTCTGAATAATCGCGAGTTTGTGCGCGTCTTGCTTGTGCATCGCTAAGACCAGTAAGCTCTGATATTTGCTCACTCGATAAGTCACTAAACAATTTGTAATGCGCTTTGTAATCCGCCTTTAAAGTATTTAAGTCCTTTAATAAACTCGATAACGGCTTTGCCATTGCATAACACCAGTACGCGCCTACTTTTTTACAACCAATTGGCTTTAATTCAAAATAGTCTTCTGGAATAAATACCGCTGCACCGTTTTCAACAATAAAAGGCTGTTGAATATTTAAATCGTTTTTAAGCTCTATAACTTCGCAAAAAGTTTTGCTGGTATTAAACACCACAGGAATATGCGCATTTTGCAGCTGCTGTAATAACTCACTGATATTATTTGTATTGTAATCGGCGTGATCGAGTAATGTACCGTCCAAATCTGTAAAAATAATAGGTTGAAGGGTGTCATCACTTGTTAGGTGCATACCGCTAATATCGCGATTGCTATCAAGTTCAATTAAAGCGTTTGCTTTAGCACTCAGTGTGTTTAAGTTCTCACGCGTAATGCGCTCAAAATGAGAAATAAAATACACCAATTGCTCGTTAGTCATGGTGCCTGAGCCTTCACCTTTTTTGGCTATTAGCTTTTGTTCTTGCTCTTGCCGCCATGTAAAAACATCACTAAAACTCGGTGCTTTTAGCATAACGGTATAATCAATTAGGTTAAAAACGGCTTTGTATTCGTTTGCCAAACAGCTATTTATACAGCGGCGCCAAACGCCCTCTTTATCAAATTGTTGCTCTAACTCGTTAAGCGGCTCACTCAATGAAAACAGCGGTTGTGGCTCACTGCCTACACACCACCCTTCTAAAATAACAATATCAACTGGCTTTTCGTTTGTTAGCCAATCACTTGCTGGCACGCAGTCGTCTTCGTGTTTATTAAAACGTGGAAGCGGTACGTTTACCTCTCCTGCCAGTAAATTAGTTATTGTGCTATTCATTAAAGCTACGTCGTGAGTTCCCGGTACTCCGCGAGTAGTAAAAAGAGGATGTACATCTTTGGCAAGCTCAGTACGTGCTTGTTTTGCTAAATAAAAGTCATCAATCGACAATGCAACACTGTTAAGCGGTGTGTTTTTAGAAAACCAGGTAACTAAAAAATCAGCGAGTGTTGTTTTTCCTGAGCCTTGGCATCCATTTATGGCAACAAAAATAGGAGTATTTGTTTTTTTAGATTCGAGGATGTCATGCGCAAGTGGAACAAAATATTGCTCACTCAAATATTGATACTTTAAAGGCAGTTGGTGTTTTGCTAAAAACGGGGTTATATCCACAATATTGGCCTCTGACATAGTTACTCCTTTGCATACAATGCGTCTGGGAGTTAAATGCAGATACTAGACCATTATTATTTTTATATATTTATTAATAGGTTAAAAAAATAGCGCATTATAAATGCGCTATTATGGTGCAATCTATTTAGCTAATGTGCAAAATTAAACTTTTTCAGGCTCTGCTTTTGGTAATACTAAGTTAAGTACTATTCCTAAAATAGCGCAAAGGCTTACGCCCTCTAAACTAAATTGGCTGCCACCAATATGCATACCGCCAATACCGCACACCAAAATAAGTGCAACAATACTTAAGTTACGTGGTGCTGTTAAATCATCGCCCGACTTAACTAATGTATTTAAACCCACTACAGCAATAGAGCCAAAAAGTAGAATCATAATTCCGCCCATTACTGGCACAGGAATAGTTTGCAAACCAGATCCCATTTTAGCTACAAACGCTAAAATAATGGCAATAACAGCTGTCCACATCATTACTTTAGGATTGAAGTTTTTGGTAAGCATAACTGCCCCCGTTACTTCTGAGTAAGTAGTGTTAGGCGGGCCACCAAATAATGATGCCGCAGAAGTCGCAAGGCCATCACCAAACAAAGTACGATGAAGCCCAGGCTTTTTCAAAAAGTCTTTATTGGTTACTTGGCTAATAGCCATCATATCGCCAATATGCTCAATTGCAGGTGCTATTGCTACAGGTACCATAAACAAAATAGCCTGCCATTTAAACTCAGGCCAAGTAAAGTTTGGTACAGCAAACCACTGTGCGTTAGTCACTGCGTCAAATTGCACAACGCCCATACCAAGCGATAAACAATAACCCGCTACAACCCCTGCTAGTATAGGTATAAGCTTAAATACGCCTTTTCCCCATACTGCAAAAATAAGCGTAACCACTAACGAGAACAACGAAATATAAATAGCGCTGGTGTAATCAATAATTTGAATACTGCCGTCGCCACTTTTACCCATCGCCATATTTACAGCAACAGGTGCAAGCGCTAAACCAATAACCATAATTACTGGGCCTACAACCACAGGTGGTAAAATTTTATGAAGCGTTGCAACGCCTTTAAATTTCACTAATAAACTTAAAAGCATATAAGCAAAACCCGCCACCATTAAGCCGCCCATAGTGGCCGGCACGCCCCACATTTGCACAGCGGCAATAATAGGTGCAATAAAGGCAAATGATGACGCTAAAAATATAGGCACTTGGCCTTTAGTCACTACCTGAAACAGCAAGGTACCAATGCCTGCGGTAAAAAGCGCAACATTAGGATCCAAGCCCGTTAAAAGCGGCACTAATACCAGCGCACCAAATGCTACAAACAGCATTTGCGCGCCCGTTAAAATAGTTTTTATTGAAAAGGTGTCATTATTTTGCACTTAAGACTCCTAAACAGTACCAAATATTTTGTCGCCCGCATCGCCTAAACCAGGGATAATATAGCCCTTTTCGTTTAAGTGGCTATCCACTGAGGCTGTAAATATTTCTACATCTGGATGAGCTGTAAGTGTTCTTTCAACACCTTCTGGTGCTGCAACTAGTACAATTACTTTGATTTCTTTACAGCCTGCTTTTTTAAGCATATCGATTGTGGCAATCATTGAGCCACCCGTTGCAAGCATAGGGTCAATAACTAAGCTTAAGCGCTCATCAATATTACCTACTAACTTTTCAAAATATGGTACTGGCTCTAGTGTTTCTTCGTTACGTTCAAGACCAACAACACTTACTTTAGCCGCTGGTAATAACTGCATTACACCGTCCATCATGCCAAGACCAGCACGCAAAATAGGCACTACGGTAATTTTTTTACCTTTAATATGCTCTACTTTTAATTTATTGCCATCCCAGCCTGTAATTTCGTTATCTTCTAACTGTAGGTTTTTTGTTGCTTCGTAGGTTAATAAAGTACCTACTTCAGAACACAATTCACGAAAGCTTTTAGTGCTAATACCATGCGCGCGCATTAGGCCTAATTTATGTTGAACAAGAGGGTGAGAAATAACGTGAATAGCCATGATGTAAACCTAGTGATAGAAGAATTTGCGGTATTTTATATTAAAAAAGGTCATTTGACCTGTAGTTTTAAAGAGATTTTCATACATCGTGCCAAAATGTATTGTTTTGCTTGATATTTATGCAAGCCATTAACCCTTTGTGTTTATTAAATGTTACTCGCTAACCAGCTGTTTACTTGCTGTTGCATATAACTATTTATTTTTTGATGCTCAGGGCTCCAGCCAGATAAAAATCGATAAAAGTCAGCCCATGCAGCAGGCCATAAAGCGAGCCAATCGTCAGCTATTTTATCGGCAGGTGCTAAAGGGTGATAAGTAGCAATAGCATTCTTTAAATTATCAAAATAATAAGCAAGATACTCATCAGCGCTTTCGTGTAATTGTGCATCACTTAAGCAACTGGTCATAAAATACATTACATCAATTATCCCGCAACCTGCACCTATATACTGAAAATCATAACCGAGTATTTTACCACTCTCATTTGCTGCAAAGTTACCAAGTTTTGCATCGCCATGAATCAGCGTTTTGTACGCACAACGTTGTAGTTGCTCATCTATTTTATGTGCAGCATTTTTAATATCGGACTTTTTATCATCCGTTGTTTTTAATTTATTAAACTCATCTGGGCGCGTGCTTAAATGCCAGTAATTGCCTTGCTGCCATAATCCATCTGCGGGTTTACTTAAGTTAAACGCATGAAAGTGTGCAAGCCATTTTAATATAGCTTTAACATGTTGCTGCCCCGCTTGAGTAAATCCATGTTTGGTGAAGTCCTTAAACACCAGCGCATATTCATCGCCTTTATTAATTGCGCTTATACATTCAATACTTTGCGCATGTGCTGGTAAATGCTGGCTATAAAGCTTATAAAAAGTGTATTCAACGCTATAGGAATACTGCTTTCTTTCAAGCGCAAATTCGCTTTGCTTAATTTTAGGGTGGTGTATATAGCTGGGTATTTTAATAGCTTTAACAACACAGGCTTTATCATCAAGCTGGCACTGCACAATACTGCCACAGCCACTCCAAAGTGATGTTAACGTATCGCCAATTTCAATGTGCTTAAAATGTGGTTGTAATAAAGGAATGTAAAATGCCATGGTAATATTAAGTAATTAAATTTTTTGTAGTTTAACATTAGTGGGCGTTTTTAATAAAACTAAGGCATAAAAAATCCCCACTTGGTTTTATACAAGTTTGTATGTAAATAGTGGCCAAAATCACTATGCCACTGCACTTTGATTTTGAAATTAACTGGGTAAAACCATGTCTTCCTAGGTTGAGTATATCTAGGCATTTTAGCCTCATCAAAGTGATGAGGAGGTGTCCACTAAAACGGGTGAGGAGCATTATCTGTTAGAACGCCTTGTTAGTTTACTTATCTATTTAATTTGCTAATACAGCTAAAGCTAAAACAAAAGAGATACCAAACAACAAGTAACGGTAACCATCGTTTTCATCTTTGTTAGCCATTTCACTTGAATAAGGTAAGGACATTGGCTTACCCGTACAGAACGGTAAAATATAATAGTGAGTCATGCTATATAGAATTAAAGACGCAATCCAATCTTCACTATTATTCCTTCCAGTCAAAATCCCACAAACAAAGAATAATGAGTAAGATGACAATAATATAATTTTAGTTAGACTCATATCTATTTTAATTCACTAGTAAACTAACGAGCCTGTAGATTAACTCGTTTTTTAATTGTTTTTATTGATAAACAAACCATAGCTGAGTTCCTATTTTGGTTCAATCTATTACTGTACTTTTACGCAGAATATAAAGAAGTGTTTGATATTGTTTAATTGGCGTTTTGGAAGGAATTACGGGGCTTGAGTGGCTTTATTTTAGGTTAAAAGGGCTTACCCTTCTTAATGCATCGTGTTTTACCAGATAAACTAGACAGCCACTTTAATTGTTAATTTATGAGCTAAATCGACACCAATTCTTAACTTATTCATAATTGAACTCCGAAAAATAATTTCTACTTCAGTGTAGAGTTTGGGAGTCCAATTATCTTGTTAGGTGTTTTTATCACTTTTGTTTGGAATGTCACTGCACAAAGCACACTCTACACCTTTACGTGATTGATATAGCCTTGAACATATAAATATTGCTGTTGTGATTGAAGACCAAATACAAGCAAAAATTAATGCTTCTTGGACTGAATGCTGTTTAAGCAACTCAACTATAAAAAGTAAAGCAGCTACTCCAAGAAATACTTTTAATGCTCTAACAAACCAAAACTTAGATCCCATTTGAACTCCAAACCTGAGAAACGCCTAACGAGCCTGTAGATTAACTCGTTTTTTGTTTGTTTTTATTGATAAACAAACCATAGCTGAGTTCCTATTTTGGTTCAATCGATTACTGTATTTTTACGCAGCATATAAAGAAGTGTTTGGTGTTGTTTAAATTGGCGTTTTGGAAGGGATTACGAGTGGTTGAGTGGCTTTTATTTAGGTTAAAAGGGCTTCCCCTTCTTAATGCATCGTGTTTTGCAGCTTTTTTATATGAACAGATAAACCAGATAAACTAGACAGCCACTTTAATTGAACAAACAAAATGTTGCCATTAAATTTAATTTGTAGGTTAATAATATATCTTTTATCGACAGGTTATTTTCATTTCATCCATCAAATAAGTCATTAGCGCTCTTAATCTAAATTGCACGCATGAAAATGACTGCATGGTGCAGTTGTAATTTATTATTGAATAGTTTTACTGAGTAGTTTACGTTTTATGCCAGTAGCTTTTCGCAGTTACTGATATTCGCTCGCCGCTTTCGCTTTAAGTTTTCACAATAAGCTTCTTGTGAGGCTGGCCTGCCCACTGCACCACGAAATACGCGCGTAAATTGGGTTGTAAGCTTTAACCAGTTTTCTGGAGATATATTCACCCTTTCCAGTAAAGACAAATGTGTACTTTCAATATACCCTCGCTTGTCTTCTCGTATGCAACGTCCTGTTAATTCAACAAGTTCAAGGTACGATTTAAGCTCAAACGGCAGCCCTTTTGGCATTATTTGACGTGGCATCCCTGCAAAACGAAGGAGTTGTTTTGGCTGCTTGCCTTCTTTTGCGCATATTAAGCGTACTTGAGCGCTGGTATGGTCTGACTCTTCTGGCGTTTTAGCCATCTTGGCTCTAATGGGGTTTAAATCTACATACGCCATACAGGCGGCAAGTGCGGCTTCATCAAGCAGTGCTTGTGAGCTAAATCTACCCTCCCAAAACCTGCCAGTACAGTTATCTTCCTTATTTGCTCTGCGAGCAATATCTTCATTTAACAACCGCATAAACCAGCTAATACTTGATAGGCGCTCTCGATATTCCTTTACTGTTTGATTAAAAAAGATGAGTTCAACTTTACTTAGCTTTTCACCCTGTACATATTTTTGCGTTAACAATGTGCCTTTACAGAGTTTATGCCAGCGAATAACAATCGCTTTATCATTCAGCCTATTCGCTTTCTTATCATCAACATACAGTACTAAATGGGTATGATTACTCATAACGGCATAAGCACATACATCAATACAAAACACCTTAGCTAACTCAAGCAGTTTGTCTTCAACCCAACCTCTACGATGCTCGTAAGACTTGCCTGTAAAACGGTCTTCGCCACATAAAAATGCACGGCGTACACAACGTGAAATACAGTGGTAGTACTTTGTATCAACCAAACTTACTTGACGCTTTCTTGCGATTGCCATAAGACACTCTGCTTGTTTTTTGCACTAAACAAAGGCTAGTCTTTAACTTCGAAAAGCGCAAAATTTAGAGTGGGTGTCTTGTTTATATTCTTTGCACCATTTAATCGAGAAAGTGGTGCTTATCAGGGTAAACGGATGATACGAGGTGGACGACCGAAAATTAGAACCGCAATGTATATGGCAATGATGTCAGCTATCCAATGTAACCCTAAATTTAAAGCTATTTATCATCGGCTAGTCGCGGCAGGGAAACCTAAAAAAGTGGCTATTATTGCCTGTATAAGAAAGCTTATAGTAATCATAAATTCTATGGTGAGAGATGGTGTCATGTGGGATCCTAAAATGGCTTGAAATTAGGAATTGACACCATAGTCACTTGTTATGTGCCTTATTTAACTCGATACCTGAATAATACAAGGTTATCTAAAACAAGATTGCTTGACCAAATAAATGAAGCACCAGAACCTGAGAACTGTTCTTGGAAATTCATATAAGCTTTCTTATTATTAACACCAATTTCATCTTCCGTAAATTCCACTGAATTTGGCCAAGATAAGTAACTTTCGTTTAATTTCCAATTTACTGGGATATCCCAATGTAACGAATAGGTCTCAATATACTTATCCGCACCATTGGTACTGCATTTTGTTGTTAAACGCTGATCTCCTATTTCTTTAGCACACTTCAGATCATAAACAGGAGAGGTATAAAAAGTTTGAGCTGACCATTTAGAATTGGTTTTCGTACCATCTGAGAAGCTTGCAATAAAGCCACCGTCTCCAGGGTGAAAACGTTTACCACGGTTATCTTCACTACCCAAGCCTGAATTTTCTTCCCAATCAACAACTTTGATTGCTATATCATATGGCTTTTTAACTTTAAATTTCACGATATTGGAATTAAAAGGAGTAAAAGGTATAGGATCCACGGCTATTAACTTACCGTTTATAAATAATTCAAAGTAATTATCTGCAAATATGTACCCAGTAATAACTTCCCCATCTTTATCTACTTCTATGATAGGTACGGACGACAAGTTAACCTCAGATAAAGATTTTGGGGTTACCTTCGAGCATTCATTATAAAGGTCTGTGGCAAAATTCTTTTGTTCATATTGAACCTTTGCAGGAACAAGATATTCAATATTATCATATTTTTTAATGCCGACTGGAGACGGACGTGAACGTCCGTTTTTACAGGTAAATAACGTTGAAACGTTGACTTCAGCCTCACCTTTAATTACATGAGCAGTCCCAGCATAATCACTAGAACTAGCTGATGACGAAAAACTTAACATAGTAAATAACGATAGTACCGAAAATTTAATTTTAATATTCATAAATATTCCCATATATAGAAGAGCCAAAGCATAGGCACATAACGAGACTGTAGAATAACTCCAACAGCCAAATTCAATTAAAAAAGCGAGCTCCTGTAGTTAACTCTAAGCGTTTTTAAAGCATTAGGTAATGCATTTGGAACCCATAAAACAGGCTGTTTTTCTTAAAAATGAGTAATTCTACAGCCTCAAACGCCCACATTAAGCGGACTAAAATTGTGTGCCAAACTTGTTGAGGAACGAAACATGGCACACTGTTTTAGTTCCGTTTAAATTGACTTGTTAGCTGGTATACGGCTCATAACTAATAAGCCTCGTGTACTAGCGACAAAAATCTTTTTGTATATCTTCCCTTTCATCGCACTTAGGGCAATAATCTTGACTTCTATCTGGTCTTTTAACATAAGTTCGCCTTCCTCTAGAAACCCATCTTATGTTATTACTTAAATTTTGCTTGCTCTCTATTAACACTTCAAGGTTTGGTTTACAGAGTTTCAATATGTGGACAAGCATATCAACTTTTGACTTTTCAGCTCTTCCACCAAACCTTACTGATTTGATAGTTATTAGCAAAAACTTTTTTTCTCCAACAATTAAACATCGACTTTCAGCTTCATACTTCCAAGGCTTTTCTTTATACAGTAGGATTTCTGCTGCCTTATCCATTGATATATGCTTTTCTGTTATTGAAGGTTTTTTTAAATATGAGACTTTATGAAAAATTTGGTTTTCTAATAATTGAAACTCAACAACACAACCCCTAGCTCCATCGGCGTAATGCGACCACATTAAGGGGCTGTCTTTATCCCTACTAAAGCAGACTATTCTGAATTTCTTTATTAACTCTTCCCACTCTTGTTCTTTTTCTTTAGGAATAGTCCCATCTACCTTTACAACACCTTCCATAGGATCATTTAGTTCATGATGACTTGCCGCATATATTCTTTCTTTGATAATCAAATCAAGTAGAAATTCAAAATTATCAAGTGATTTATATTTGTAGAAGGTTTGTAATTTCTGCACGACAACTCCAATTCTAAGTTTCCAGCTAACGAGCCTGTAGATTTTCTATTTTAGAAATAGCAACCTCAGAATTTATTAAAAATTTAGCCTCAAATTGCGTTGCTACGTGAAATCTGAGGGAATAATCCACTAGAAAGTGAATTTTAAAGGCTGTATGAACACAAAAATCATCCGTTACTTTCCACTTTTGAGTAATTCTACAACCTCAACGCCTCATTAAGAGGAAATTTATAGTTGGCTAAAATGTTGAACGCAGTGAAAACAGCCAACTGTAAATTTTCCTGCTTTAATGACTTGTTAGCTGCGCATTTCGTCTAGTTTTGAAACCAGTTCTTTTAATTGAGGAATTTCAATTTTTTTACCGCTATAGGAGCTTTTAGCTTTATTAAAATATGGTTTTGCCTTGGAATCACTACCAGCCTTTTCGTGTAGTAAGCCTATTCTTAGATAAGTAAATGACAAGTTATTTGGCCCAAGCTTGGAACTAGTGCTATCTGATTCTAGGATTCTTGCTAGAGCTTGAAGTGCGTAAAGTCCACTTTCAATAGAGCCTTGTATGTATTGAGTATGAGCTAATTCAATTTCTTTTTTAAGATAATCAGAAGAAATCTCATTCGCAATAGAAACTGATGAAACTACAGAGCCTAACGTAAATAGGCCTAATTTGATCATTTTGTTCATTTTAATATCCTTATAGATTGAAATATGCCGCAATTTTCTGTGCAGCTAACGCTTCGCATAAACAGCGGAGCAAGTTGGACGCTTTTTTGCGCCGTGTGTTTTGCAAAAAACGGCCTGCTTGCGGAGTCAGATTTAATGCGTTTGTTAGTTGCCGACATCTCCAAACCTATTAAGGTAATCATCTAGGTTGGGTGAAATATCTATACGATTTACTATATTTTTGCGCAAGAAAAACACTAACTCCTTGGATGACTCTACATATTCTTTAAATATACCGTCATTCACTTCTAAAACTAAAGTTGGAAAATGAGTTAATAGGTCAGGCTCATTAAGCCCAATTGGTTTAATACCATTTAACTGGGCAGTTTCAGCGTGTATGGAAATTCCCCATAATCTGAAGGCTGAATCAGGATCGAAATACAAATGTATTCCTTTTGAGTGATACTCCCAAATTTCGGAACTAACCCCGTCTTTACCCAACTCATTTTCAACTAAATCTGGATTCCCAAATATCTCGATAGCTTTATCTTTGGGATCACCAAACTCAATATTGTTCAATCCCAATAACGGCACAATTTTCATAAGGCAACTAACGCCTCACTAAGAGGCAAAAAATAGTTGGTTAAAATAAGCGACGCAGGAGCAAAAACCAACTGTTTTTTGTCCTTTTGAGTGACTTGTTAGTAGCCGATCATGCGCTATAGATCTCTGAAACTAAATTAGTTATTTTACTATGGGATACCGATAATAGTTCACGTACATCTAATGCAGTCCCCTTAAGTACAAACCTAACCCATTCGTATTTTCTTTCTATAGGTATATCGAGACCGGTTTCATCAACAATGTCTTTAATAGGCTTATCTTTAGTGACAACTAGTGGTCCTTTTGGGTTTTTGTGTTCCCCGTTTATATATATATTTCCTATAGTTAAATTACCACCACCTTCCATTCTTACGAGGTTACCAACGGTAGTTGTAGATTTGTCACTATTAACTCGGTCTTGTTGTTGTAGCTCAGTATGCTTATTAAAATTTACCGTTTTACAAAGATGAAGTAACCATTTATCCCCAGAAGTATGAGGCTGAATATTTTCAATTATTTCTTGATAATTACTAGAGAGGTCAGGGAGGTTTCTATTTAAACTTTTTATAAATATTTTTCTATCTTTTCCGTAAGGAAAATGAATATCTCTTGGTGTTTTAGACGAATTAGTAATACCTGATAAATCTGTTGCAATGTAATCAAGGCAGCTTCGAAGATGCTCAAGGCAACTTTTCACCTTAGGTTTAGCTATTTGGATAATTTCTTCGTTATTTTTAGCTCCAGCATAGCCTTCTTCGATTTGTTGCAATAGCTCAAAAGACTCTGCTAATAGTTCATTTATATCTGATTGACGATTTAGCACCATATCTCCTTGAGGCTACTAACAGCTTATTGAACACCACTTTGGGGGTTTATAACACCCCAAAACGGCGTATATTACATTGCTTAATAATTCCACTAAACAACTTCTATGTAAACAGGTAATTACGTATTTTGTAAAGTTATTGTTGTTAAAATACACCAAAACGACTTTTAATAATGTTATTGGACAAAACACGAACGACTGTCTATATATACAGTATGTTTTTAAAAGTTGAATATCATTTATGAAATCTCTCTTTCTAACCATGATTAAAGACCATATGTATAGCAAACGGTATGCAAAGAGCACTATTGAAGCTTATCTTTTTTGGATAGCTAGCTATATCCGCTTTAATAATATGCAGCACCCAAGCTCTATGGGAGACACTCAAGTAGAATCGTATTTGAACTGTAGTGGTACAGTGGTATGCGATTAATGGAGGTACTGCGTTTACGAGTTCACGATATTGACTTTGACTATAACTGCATTCGAATTTGGGATGGCAAAGGAGGTAAAAATCGTGTTGTAACGCTTGCAGTAGAGCTCATACCGCAATTACGTTCTCAAATACAATTAGTTGATAGTTACCTGCAATTAGATCTGAAAAACCCCTTATATAGCGGCGCTTATATGCCGCATTTGTTACGTAAAAAATATCCAAACCATAATAAGCAGCTGGGATGGCAATATTTATTTTCATCACATAAATTAAGTCTTGATCCCGAGAGTAAGCAATTAAGGCGCCATCATATCGATGAAAAGCAATTACAACGCGCTGTTAAAAAAGCCGCTTTTGATGCACATATTAACAAACACGTTACGCCACATACTTTGCGTCACTCTTTCGCTACGCATTTGCTGCAAAGCGGCGCTGATATCCGCACAGTACAAACACAACTAGGTCACAGTGACGTCCGTACCACACAAATTTATACTCATGTATTGCAGCAAGGTGCTAACGGGGTTGTTAGCCCTTTTTCAAGATTATAAGCGTCTCTTTTTAATCCTCTACAGATACATATTCACTTTCAAACCAATACCGTCATCTATTTCCATTTTAAAAACATAAAAAAGCCCCGCTTGTTTTTACACAAGCGGGGCTCCACACTAATACTTTTCAAAAATAAAAGCGCCGATACTGCGGGCGCTTTGCATCATTGAATTTTATTACTTTAACTTACTGATTAACTACGCTTTTAAGCGGATTAATCGGCTGTGCGTTATCGTCTAGTAGGTTCATATCAAAATCGAACTCATCTACACGAATCGCTTTTTCACGTTTGATGTTGTAATCAATTAACTGAACGTGTTCAGCTTGCGTGATTACGTTTGCCGCTAGTGCGTTATCAAGCGTGATGTTAAAGCGTATACCTGGTTTAATTACTTTAGCACGTAATGCTTTTTTAACTTTAGCCAGTTCGCCAAGTGATGCCATTTTAGCTTTGTAAGCTTGCTCATTAATATGATGGCCATCGCCCACTACTGGTTTAACTAAATGCGTGATTTGCGCTTTAAATGCGGTATCTAGCTGAGCTTGCTTAGCTAGTTCGCGGATTAAATCGTCACTAATTTTTGGCATTTTAGTTGAGTAGTTCATTGTAATAAAACGAATAAACTTACGTGTACCACTTGCAGGGAAGTTATCTAAAAACTTATGCAATGCTTCTTCAGCACTTTGTAGTGCAAAACGAGTCGCGTAATGGAAATAAGGTGCTGCTTGCTCACGGTCACTACTTGATACTTTTTGCTCGTAGTATTTAATTGATGCCATAGCTGCATATAAGAAGCTCATTACATCGCCTAAACGTGCCGATAGCATTTCTGCTTGTTTTAACTTACCGCCAAGTACAAGTAACGAAAAGTCTGCGTACACTGCAAGTTTTGCAGATAATTTATGTACTGCTTTTTCGTAGTCGCGTACTTCTGGTAATTCAGAATTAGCACTTGCTGTAAATGGTAAAACACCTAAGCGGAAAGCACGTAAGCTGTTTGCTGTGCTGTAGCCAATTGTTTTACGTAAAATACCGTTAAATTCTTTATCTGCGCCTTTGTCTTCGCTGTGAATTGACTCAACCATAGATTGTAAATATGGGTGACAACGCATAACACCTTGACCAAAGATCATTAGGTTACGTGTAAGAATATTCGCGCCTTCTACCGTAATGGCAATAGGTTGTGCAACATAACCACTTGCTAATGTATTTTGTGGGCCATTTTGAATCGCTTTACCTGCTTGAATATCCATTGCTGAATCAAGTACGTCGCGACCAAGCTCTGTCATGTGGTATTTAGCGATTGCGGTTACTACTGATGGTTTTAAGCCCATGCCTAAGCCTTCAGTTGTAAGTACGCGCATTGCTTCTTGTAGGTATGTTTTACCTGCAATGTCGGCTAGTTTTTCTTGAATACCTTCAAACTGACCAATGGCTAAACCAAACTGTTCACGCACTGCTGCGTATTCAGATGCTGATTTAAATGCAACTTGCGCGGTACTAACACCTAGCGCAGGTAATGAAATACCACGGCCAGCACCTAAACAGCTAACCAGCATTTGCCAACCACGGCCGATGTTTTTCTGTCCACCAATAACAAAATCCATTGGTACAAATACTTTGTTACCACGCGTAGTACCGTTGTAAAAACGAATACCCATTGGGTCATGGCGATTACCAAGCTCTACACCTGGGTGCTCTTTTGGAATAAGTGCACAGGTAATACCTAAGCTTTCTTTGCCACCTAATAAACCATCAGGGTCCATTACTTTAAAGGCTAAACCAAGTACGGTAGCAATAGGTGCAAGCGTTATATAGCGCTTGTCCCATGTGACTTCAAGGCCAAGTACTTCTTCGCCTTTATACATGCCTTTAGTAACTGTACCAATGTCTGGAATGCCACCTGCATCAGAACCCGCTTCTGGGCTTGTTAATGCAAAACATGGAATATCTGTACCATTTGCTAGGCGTGGTAAGTAATGTGCTTGTTGTTCTTGCGTACCAAAGTGAAGTAATAATTCACCTGGGCCTAACGAGTTAGGAACCATTACGGTTACCGCAACTGCTGAGCTTTTAGTCGCAATTGTGCCAACAATAGTAGAGTTTGCATAAGGGCTAAACTCTAAACCACCAAACGACTTAGGAATGATAAGCGAGAAAAAACGCTCTTTTTTCAAAAATTCTAAGATGTCATTTGGTAAATGAATGCCGTTTTGAATCACTGAATCGTCAATCATGCCCAATAACTCTTTTACTGGACCGTCTAAGAATGCTTGCTCGTCTGCGCTTAATGTAGCAGCAGGTACGTCGCGAAGTGCACTGAAATCAGGTTTACCTTGGTAGATAGAACCTTCAAGCCATACATCACCCGCGTCTAGCGCTTCTTGTTCTGTGATAGAAATACTTGGTAATACTTTTTTTAGTTTTGTACGTAAACTCATGATTGAACTCATCCGACCAGCTAAATAATACCTACATTACGTCATAAAAAATCGTTTAGATCAATTGCTCTATTCAATTAATTAACAGTTTTTTCAATTTATTTTCTTTACCTGAACGTAAACTGTTGAAACACAAAGGCTTACAGTTGTACGCTGAAAAAAAGTATTTTAACTAAAATGATGAATAAAACAGCAAAAGCTCTAGCGCTGTATCTATTTTTTGATGGACATAAAAAAACGCAGCACAAATAGGCTACGTTTTTATTCAATTTGTAGAGGCTACATAAACAATTAATTTAGCTAAAATCACCTAAGCTTAAATAAAATAGTATAAGCGCTTCACTTGGCTACTTTAACAATTTGTTTGCCGGTAAAACCACCCGCAAGCTGTTTATTAAGCGCTTGCGATATTGATTCAGCACTAAAATCTACGGGCGTTATTTCTGGGTGTTTAATGTCGCCACTAACAGCGCCTTCAAGTAACAAGTTGCCCATAAAACTCAAACGTTGTTGTGCACATAAACTATTAGCAAGCCATGCACCACCAATCGATACAACGCTAATATTGGGCGCTCGGTGATACATTAAGTCTTGATCAAAACAAGGGAGCGGATTTAAGCAGGCAATACGTCCGCAAAAACGCATTAACTCAATATTACGCTGAGTACACTCACCACCTATTGTATCAATAACCGCATCAAAGCCTTGCGGGCCAAGTTCTCTGCGGATTTTTTCGCATAGCTTTTTATCGCTATAGTCAAAAACCACATCAGCGCCTAGCTGCTTAACCAGTTTATGGTTACGCTTTGATGCCGTGGTAAATACATCTGCACCGCGCTGTTTTGCATATTGAATAGCAAACTGCCCTACCGCTCCGGCTCCGCCTTCAATAAAAATAGTATCGCCTTCACTAATGCCTATTTTATCTAAGCTGATAAGTGCGGCCATACCGGCGCATGGAAGTGTTGCTGCAATGGCCGGATTTAAACCGCTTGGCACAACCGACACTGCAAAGTTAGGTACTTTGGTGTATTCGCTCAAAGCACCTTGCTCACCAATGTTGGCATGCCACATAACGCGCTGGCCAACATTTGGAAACACACCTTTATTAGCTTTAACCACAACACCTACGGCATCTAAGCCTAAAATGTGTGGATACTGCCATTTACAAAAGCCTGTTTTAGCAAATTGACCATCAACTGGATTTAAACCAACGTACTCTACTTTTACAAGCAGCTCGTTATCTGCACAAATAGGAACAGGCAGCTCAGCATCCGCTAAGTCAATTGCTTCATTTGGTTCTGGCAGTACAATAGCGCGCATAGTTTGCGGGATAATGTATTCATGTAAATTTTCAGTATTTGGCATCAATATAACTCTACTTATTAGTGTCGTTTAACGCATAACTCCATTGCCCATTAAATGACTGGTAAGCATTTACTTTGGCAAGCAGTGAAGAAATTGTTGTTTCAACAGCATTTTCTTGTGCTATTAAAACATCCTGGCGCGCATCTAACAACTCAAGGTAAGGAATTTGACCTTCTTCGTACATTGCTTGTGCTTGTAAAAATGCTTTATTAGCAAAGTCATAACGTTCATCGGCAAAGCGTTTTTGCTGTGCTTGATTGACCAACAATTGCAGTGAAAGTTCACTTTCACTTAGTGCAGTTAATACTACTTGTTGATAATCGCTGTACGCAGCTTCACTTAAAAACTGTTGCGCGTCACGCTGCGCTAAAAGCGCAGGATAACTTAAAATAGACCACTGTAACTGCGGCGCTACTTGCCACTGTTGATCGGTATTTTTTAAGCCTGTGCTATCTATACTCACAACCCCTGCAAATGCAGATAAGCTAATATCGGGTAATAACGCTTTGCTAGCTGCAACACTTAAACTATTTGCTTGGCTAAAGTCAAACAGCGCGCGGCTAATATCTGGACGTAAGGCAATGGCATTATTAGCGTTTTTTAGTGCTACGCTAAAGTCACGTTCAAGCACGCCTTGCTCGTTTTCAATAGCAATATTTTGCGCTAGCTTACCGCTTAGTACTGCAAGCGCAGATAAATCGCTGTATTTTGCATACTCAATAGCAGGCATTAATGCTTGTTGCTGCCTAAGCTGCGCCATCGTACGGTTTAAATCAAGCTCGTTAGCTACACCTTCATCAACTCGTGCCTGTAAAACGTCAATACTTTGCTCAAGCGCTTCAATTTGAAGTGTAACAATGTGTTGTTTTTCAACATTCCCTTGGTAACTTACAAAGCCTTTAACGACTGACGAAACAACTTCAATTTGTAATAAGCGTACTTGCTCTGCTTGGCTCATGGCCGATGCATTTGCTGCATCAACCAACGCCGTTATGCGACCAAATAAATCTAGTTGCCAATCAAGTGCAACGTTTGCACTTGATTGGCGGTCAAACACGCTTGGTGCATCGCTTCGAGCTGCGCCAACATTTACGCCACCTTGCGGCAGGTATTGGGCTTTTTGCTCTCCTAATCGCGCTAATGCACTTTTAAGTGTTAACTGCCTTGTTTGCAAATTATAGTTATTTGCAAGCGCACCAGTAACAAGCTCATTTAGTTGATCAGAATTAAGCTTTTTCCACCAGTTTGTCTCATCAGCAACGCTAACGTTACTAGCAATATTAGCTTTAGCAACAAATTCGTTAACGGCTTTTTGCTCGCTCATGGTGTCTATTTTACTCGCACATCCTGCTAAAAACGCAGCAACTAATACTGCACTGGCGGTCAGACTTGTTTTAAGTCTTTTTTGCATTAATTTAGTCATGAGTATTCTCCTGCGCTTTCTCTTTTTTGTTAGTCACTAACATATAAAATACCGGCGTAAACAATAGGCCAAACACGGTTACACCTATCATCCCTGAGAATACTGCGTTACCCATTGCGTGTCGCATTTCGGCGCCCGCACCGGTAGCAAGAACTAACGGTACAACACCTGCTGTAAATGCAATTGAGGTCATTAATATTGGGCGCAAGCGCATACGACATGCCTCAAGTATTGCCTCTAAGTGCGATAAGCCTGAGTCGTGTCTATCTTTTGCAAACTCAACCATCAATATCGCATTTTTAGAAGCCAACGCGACCAGTACTATTAACGCTATTTGGGTGAATATGTTGTTGTCAGAGCCGACAAACCACACACCTAATAAGGCTGAGAAAATAGTCATTGGTACAATTAATATAATTGCCAGTGGTAAACGTAAGCTCTCGTACTGCGCTGCAAGTACCATAAATACAAGTAATACAACTAACGGGAATACATAAACCATGGTGTTACCGGCAAGTACTTGTTGGTACGTTACTTCAGTCCACTCATACTCAATACCTGTTGGTAGTGTGTCTGCGAGTACTTTTTCAATAGCAACTTGTGCTTGGTCAGAGCTATAACCTGGCGCTGGGCTACCATTTAGTTCTGCACTTGGGTAACCGTTGTAATGCATAACACGGTCAGGACCAATTGTTGGTGTTACTGTTAATACAGAGCCTAGTGGCACCATATTTCCTGAGCGGTTACGTACTTTTAGATTAAGTATTTGATCAGGGTCTAAGCGGTAGTCAGCATCAGCCTGTGCATTTACTTGGTAGGTACGGCCAAACATATTAAAGTCATTTACGTACACAGAGCCTAAGTAAATTTGCAGTGCGTTAAATACTTCATCAAGTGGAATACCTTGAATTAGCGCTTGCTCACGGTCAATATCAATATCCATTTGTGGAACTTGAATACGGAAACTCGAGTACAAGCCCATTAATGCTGGGTCTTGTTGCGCTTTACCGATAACAGCTTGCAGACTATTAAATAAGGCTTCAAATCCTTTATTTGCTCTGTCTTCTATTTGCAGTTTAAAACCGCCGGTAGTGCCTAAACCTTGAATTGGCGGCGGTGGAAATACCGCTACAAATGCTTCATCAATGGCAGCAAAACGTTTATTCAACTCGGCAGCAATCGCCATCGCTGATTGGCTTGGGTCGGTACGTTTGTCAAAGCTTTCAAGTGGTGTAAATACAATGCCGCTGTTAGGGCTATTAGTAAAACCGTTCACTGATAAGCCAGGAAAAGCAACTGTATGTGCAACGCCTGGTACTTCTAATGCAATTTGCTGCATTTGAGAAAGCACATCTTCAGTACGATCAAGGCTTGATGCATCAGGTAACTGCGCAATAGCCACTAAATACTGTTTATCTTGCTGTGGAATAAAGCCACCCGGTACGGTATCAAATAACTTAATTGTGCCACCAACAAGTGCTATGTAAGCCACCATAACAACAACGGTCATACGAATTAGTTTTTGTACCAGTTTTTCGTAACCTTTAGCACCACGATTAAATACGCGGTTAAATGGTTTAAATAACCAACGACCAAACAATTTATTAAGTAAACGCGTGAACGCATCTGGTTTTGCATCGTGCGATTTTAATAACAATGCAGCAAGCGCAGGCGATAACGTTAATGAGTTAAACGCTGAGATAATAGTCGAAATAGTAATTGTAAGTGCAAATTGCTTATAAAATTGACCTGATAAACCGGTAATAAACGCAGTAGGAATAAATACAGCACTTAGTACTAGCGCAATGGCAATAATAGGGCCTGTTACTTCACTCATTGCAACGCGGGTTGCTTCAAGTGGCGATAAGCCTTTTTCGATATTACGCTCTACGTTTTCAACAACTACAATCGCATCATCTACAACAATACCTATGGCCAATACTAAGCCAAACAACGATAAGGTATTAATTGAGACACCCAACCACTGCATTACGGCAAACGTACCAATAAGTGAAATAGGCACAGCAATTAGCGGAATAATTGATGCACGCCATGTTTGTAAAAATACAATAACAACAATAACTACCAATACAATTGCTTCAAGCAAAGTGGCAATTACCGCGTCAATTGAGCCGCGAACAAATACTGTTGGATCGTACACAATGTCGTATTCAACACCGGTAGGAAAATCTTTAGATAAGCGCGCCATTGTTTCGCGTACTTGATCAGATAGCTCAATAGCGTTAGAACCAGGGCGTTGAAATATTGGCATTGCAAGTGCTGGTTGATTATCAAGCTCTGCTCGAAGTGAGTAAGTGTCTTGACCTAAATCAACACGGGCTATATCAGATAAACGCGTTAACTGACCCTCGTCGCCTACTTTAATAATAACTTGTTCAAATTCTTCAATACTGTTTAAACGACCTTTAACGTTTAACAATATTTGAAATTGACTGTCGTTTGAAATTGGTTGCGCGCCTAAGCTACCTGCAGCAACTTGCTGGTTTTGCGAGCGAAGTGCTGTTACTACATCTGTTGCTGTTAATTCGCGTGCAGCAAGTGCATCTGGGTTTAGCCATACTCGCATTGAGTATTTGCCGGCACCAAACATGCGAATATCACCTACACCCGGTAAACGTGCAATTTCATCTTTAATGTTTAAATCGGCATAGTTAGATAAGTACGCTGTGTCGTGCGTTTTTTCAGGTGAATATAAATGCACTACCATGGTTAAATCTGGTGATGACTTTTCAGCCACAACACCTAAACGTTGTACTTCTTCTGGCAAACGCGGAAGCGCACTGTTTACACGGTTTTGTACTTGTACTTGAGCACGGTCTAAATCGGTACCTAATGCAAAGGTTACCGTTAGTGTCATGCGGCCATCACTGGTACCTTGCGAAAACATATATAACATGTTTTCAGTGCCGTTAATTTCTTGCTCCAACGGTGTTGCCACTGTTTGCGCAATAACGGTCGGGTTAGCACCCGGGTAGTTAGCGGTTACAACCACGGTTGGAGGAACTACTTCTGGGTATTCACTTACTGGTAGTTGGAATAGTGATATACCACCAGCAATTAAAATAACCAATGACAGCATGGCCGCAAATATTGGACGCTGTATAAAGAAATGCGAGAATTTCATCAATAAACCTTATTGCTTAGCCACAAGTTGTGCGTTGTCATTTAACAATGTAAATGCCACACCACTTGTATCAATTGTTACTGTTTGCGGAGAGATTGGCATACCAGGGCCTACGCGAGCTGGGCCATTTACAGCAATAACATCACCTTCGTTAAGGCCCGATGTAACCGCACGTAAGGCACCGTAACGCTCACCTGTAGTGATAAGTTTGTATTCAAGTACGTTGTTTTCGCCAACCGTTAATACAAAACGATTTTTTAAGTCGGTACCAATTGCACGTTCTGGGATAATAATCGCGTCACTAATAGAGTTGGCTGCAAGCTTAATACGTGCAAACGAGCCTGCGCGTAATTGGTTGCTGTCTTCATTAAATACTGCACGTACGCGTAATGTACCCGTTGATGAATTAATTTGGTTATCAATAAAGTTAATGTAGCCTTTGTATGCAAAATCGCTTTGACCCACTTTTTGCATTACAACAGTTTGCTGGCTCGCAGCAGTAACATCATTAAAAGAGCTATTCCATGTGCGTTCATCAACATCAAAATAAGCGTACATTGCTTGGTTTGAAACAATTGATGTTAATACGCTTTGACCCGCAAGTATGTTATTACCTTTAGTAATATTTGCGCGAGAAATAATGCCATCAATTGGTGATACAACTGACGTAAATTCTAAATCAAGTTCTGCTGATGTAAGCTGTGCTTGAAGTGCCGAAAGCTGTGCTTCGCGTTGGCGTAGTGTTGAAGTACGCGCTTGTGCTTGCTCAGTAGAAATTGCTTTACGGTCTAATAATCGTACCGCACGTTTGTCTTCACTTTTAGCTTGCTCTAAGGCAGCTTGTGCGCTGTTGATTTGCGCTTTTAAACTAGCAACCACAGCAGCAAATGGACGAGCATCTAATTGAAATAAAACATCGCCTTCTTTAACCACATCGCCTTCTTTAAATTCAATGCTATCGATGATTCCCGATACACGCGGCATTAAAGCAACTTCTTGTGGAGACTCTAAACGAGTTGTATATGTGTGCCAGCTTTGTACTGGTTTAACAAGCACCTGTGCTACATCAATTGGTTGAAGTTGCTGTGCAGGTGCTGATTGAGCTGTGCTCTCATCGGCACAACCTGCTAGTGTTAAAGATGCCGCAGTAAGTGCAGCAGCAATTAGATGTTTGTTCATGAAGACGCTCCATTGTTGATTAGCCTCGCATAATACGGATTTAACCCGTGTTTAAAAACCATAGATTTTTAAATTCATTAATGCCAAAATGGCATCAATTAATTAGTTAAGGTGTAATAATGGATACAACAAGTCGACTTTTAATGTTACTTGAAGTGGTTGAGCAAGGCTCTTTTGCAAAAGCTGCAGAATTACGCAACATAGATCGCTCTGTTATATCTAAACAAATTAGCCGTTTAGAGGATGAGTTAGGCGTTAGGTTACTTAACCGCACAACGCGTTCGTTTTCGCTCACAGCGGCGGGCGCCGAAATGATCAAAAAAGCCGCTGAGCTTAGAGAGTTGCTCGGCGAAACAGTACGCATGGCTGAAAACTACCATTTAGAGCCACGCGGGGTGTTAAAAATCACGTCATCAACATTGATTGGCAGGCGTTATTTGCAACCTGTACTTAATGATTTCCAAAAACGCTTTCCGCAAGTAGAAGTTGAACTGCGCTTAGACGATAGATTAGTTGATATAGTTTCTGAAGGGTTTGATTTAGCATTTCGTGTTGGTGAGCCAAAAGATTCATCCCTTATTGCACGTAAAATAGCGCGTAATCGCTTACTCATTGTTGCAGCACCAGAGTATATAGACACTTATGGTATGCCCAAAACAATGGAAGATTTAGCACAATTGCCAGCAGCAAGCTACGCCAGTAACTCTATTCGGATAGATGCAATAGATTACTACAACAGTAAAGGTGAGCCCTGCGAGCAAAAAATAAAAAGTGTGTTTAGAGCAAACGATGCAGAGTCATTACTGATGAAAACATTATCGGGCACCACTTATTTTGTCGCCCCTGCATTTATTATTGGTGATGAAATATCACAGGGTAAACTAGTGCCTTTATTAACTGATGTGAAACTAATGGAGTTTAGTGCGATGTATGCCGTGTATCCGCATCGAGATTTACCGGTAAGAACTCGGTTATTTTTTGATGCTGTACGCGAACATATAGGAAAAGATAAACCAATTTGGGAAAACGGGATCCCCAATTTTGAGCAAATGTATTAAGTAACCCTGCTTAAGCAACTACCGTTTCGTAGTCATGTTCTTTTTTAAACTTACAATACACTTTATTGCGACCAAATTGTTTTGCTTTGTATAACTGTTTATCCGCTTGGTTTACAAAGCTTTCCAATGAATTAGTACTTTTAAATTTTGCGATTCCAATACTCGTTGTAATATTGATAGCAAGGCCATCAATATCAAATGTTGTATTTTCAAAACGTGCTCTTATTTGTTCTGCGGTATCTAGTGCAGCCTCTTCATTTGCAAAAGAGCTAAATAAAGCGAACTCTTCACCGCCAACTCTAAATACGTACCCTCTGCCAAGTGCAACCCTTAGTAAAGTGGCCACTTCAACAAGTACTTGGTCACCGACACCATGGCCATGCTCATCATTTATCTGCTTAAAAAAGTCTAAATCGAGTAAAAACAAATATAACTGTGACTTATCTTGTAGTTCTACTTCAAAGTAGTGGTTCATTGAAAGGCGATTACCTGCACCCGTTAATGGATCAAGTAACGCTAAATTTTTAAGGCGCTTTGAAAAATGTGAGCGGCTCCCTTCAAAAACATGAGAAATCGCCCAAATACTTAAATAAGCACAGAGTAGATTAAGGGATAAGTTAAAAGTTTCAAAGGGGGCAAATGTAGACTTACTCCCTAAAATAAACACTTGGATAACTAATAAATTTGCAGAGAAAATCACACCATATTGTTTACCTAACAACAGGTAGTACAAAATAGGTAATGCAAACGACCATACGAATACACCGTTACGAGGAGATGCTAAAGCTGTAGCTAAAATAACAATAAACGTTACAAGTGCACACATCACAACGGATTGCCAAAACTGTAGTGGACAACGTGTAAGTGAAATATAAGTAAATATACAATAAATAGAAAAACAGATTTCGATATAGCCAAGCAGTGGAAAGTTATTTACGGTTAAATTAAGCCCCGCAAATCCTACCGATAAAGAACCAAAACAAAGACACATCCCTCTAAGGACGTCTTTTCTTAATGATTTAGTGCTATTAAGAGCTGCGATATCCATTCTAATCACTCAACAAAAAATAAAAATTAAGTTTAACGGGAAAATATAATTTAACAAGCCTTGTTGATATAAAACCATGTAGATACAACCAGTTATTTACCTTTTGGGGATAATGTCGTATGTTTTAGAAACACGTTTGATACTTTAATATCACTAAGTGGCTTTAACAACTAGCCACCTAACATGGATAAATTAGTAGTAATACCTGTATTACCTTGGTGTAAAAGGTGAGTTGGTTTTTTGGTTTTAATATAACGAGATAACAATGCCATTAATTCACTGTTTGAACTGTCGTTCATATATTCTCTTAGCGAAATACCCTCTTCAGAAAACAAACACAAGTGCAGATTCCCTTTTGCTGTAACCCTCAATCGGTTACAGGTACTACAAAAGTCGTTGCTGTAAGGCATGATCAAACCAATTCTGCCTTGATAATCAGGATGAGCAAACTCTTGAGCAGGACCTGCTGATGCACTACGCGCAACTTGCTGCCAACCCGTTTGTAATAACTGAGTTTTTAAAACTTGCCCAGAAACGTGGTTAGCATCAAAAAAGGCTTTGTTGTCGTTTGTTTGCATCAATTCTATAAAGCGGATGGTAACGGGACGGTGTTTAACCCAATTTAAAAATGTATCAAACTCTTTTGCGTTGTATTGCTTCATCAGCACGCTGTTTATTTTTACCGAATCAATACCCGTTTCAAGCGCAGTATCAATGCCTTTCATTACTGAGGTAAATTTGTCATGCCCAGTAATGGTGTTAAACATACGTGAATCTAAACTATCAATGCTTACATTAATGGCGTTTAAGCCTGCATCTACCCAGTCATGAATATTCTTATGAAGAGAAAAACCATTGGTAGTCATTGCAATTTTTTTTATGCCCGCGACATCTTTTGCCGCGCGAACAACATCTATAAAATCTTTTCTAAGAGTTGGCTCTCCGCCAGTGATCCTTACTTTTTCGATTCCATGGTGTGCAAACGCTTTAAGCGTGTTGCTAATTTCATCAATTGTGAGAAAACCACGGTCTGGCCCGCCCTGATAACCATCTGGTAAACAATAAACACACTTAAAATTACATACATCAGTAATAGACAAACGTAAGTAACTAAACTCTCGCCCTGTTGGGTCGATTAGCATAAATAAACCTTAACTAATATCAACAAGTAATAACAACCTAATACCAATTTGCAATAATACTTAATCATTTAATTAAGCGAATTAGTATAAACAACGCTACTTATTGATACATAAATAATAATTACATAAATATATTTAATAACTTAAAGGAGCAGCATAAAGCATACCCCTTTAGTTATTTTTGTTTTACGCTTCTAAGCCTTTTTTAAGTTCGCTTGGCTTCATTGGTAGGTCACGTAAACGTACGCCTACTGCATTAAATACAGCATTACCAATCGCAGGAGCAACCCCTATAACGCCAGGTTCGCCTAAACCAACTGGAAACTCATCGCTTTGTAAAAATTCAATGTCAATATCTGGCACATCTTGCATTCTTAGCGGTAAATAAGTATTAAAGTTAGTCGCTGATACCTGTCCATCTTTATACGTATTTGATTCATGCAATGCAAGGCTGCTGCCCCATAGTAACGACCCTTCAATTTGCGCCAGTGCGCCATCTGGGTGAACTATTAAGCCAGCATCTACAACAACATAGAGCTTTTTCAGCGTTATTTTACCACTATCACGGTTAACATGAACATGCGCTGCGGTTGCAAGCCATGCTGGCATAGTACGTTCTTGCCCTGAACTTACAGAAAAACCAATGCCCTCATCTTTAGCTAATTTTACAGAAGCTACTTTGTCAGACACCGTTTTAAGCACATTACGTAAGCGCAGTGCTCCACCAACGCTCTCAGGTGCTTTACCTGCTTGCTTGCCTTTGCCGTCTAACATTTCAATTCTAAATTGAACTGGATCTTTGCCTTGCTTATGGGCAATTTCATCAATAAACGACTCAAGACTCCATGCAATCCAACCTGGCCCTACTGAACGTAACCAACCTGGAGTAAAGGTGCTTTGTGCAACTTCGTTATTAATAGCGCGTGCACGATGACTGCTCATGCTGTACCAATGATCAGCGCCTGATGCCGAAAATGCATCAAATTTACCTTTGCCATCAACACCCGGTGATAAAAACCCTGGTGCCATTGCTTTAGTAGGCCAACCTGCAGAAAATGCATGCTCTAAACCAGTAAAAGTACCGTTTTTATCAAACGACGCTGTCATTTTTGCAGCAGATGCAGAACGAGATTGATCGAATAAACTATCGTCTGCTCGTGTAAATACCAGCTTTACTGGTTTACCTACTGCTTTTGCGGTTAGAGCTGCAGGTACAGTCCAGTCACCAAATAATCGACGACCAAAACCACCACCTAAATAATAAGGACGAATAATTACTTTGTTTTGTTCTATTTCGAGTGCTTTAGCAAGCGCAGGTAACGTAAGTGACTGCCACTGGTTACCTGTATGAATAATCCAATTTCCGTCTTTAAATTCTGCAACCGCATTTAATGGCTCTAGCTGATAATGACTCGCTGTCGCTGTGGTATACATTGATTCTAACGACTCACTGGCGTCTGCTTGGGTTTTCTTTATATCGCCTTGATCAACAAACAAAGTACCCGATTCGCGTTGCTCGCATAATCGCTTACCTTCTTTTTGAATATCAGCTTCAGATATATTTGCCGACTCACCCTTTTTGTAACTCACCTTTAAAGCATCTACTGCTTTAATGGCACTTGGGTAACTATCAGCTAATACAACAACCCAGCCTTGCACTGTGTTACTAGGGTCTTTTAAAATTTCATAGCCTTTGTAACCTTTAATAGCTTTTGCTGCACTATCGTCAACGTTTGTTACTGTACTGCCATAGCGTGTTGGTGGAATAACTGGTCGCGCGTACAGCATGCCTTCAACTTCTACATCTATTCCGTATACTGCGGTGCCATTTGTTTTGGCTGGTATATCAAGCGCTTTAAAGTCTTGTTTAAGCCCAGTTAAATGACGTTTATTAGCAGATTTGAGTGGCAGGTTTGCAACTTCATCGCTGGTAAATGTACGATTAAACTCGCCTTTTTTAACTATGTCAGCGTAACTAACCGATTTTTCGCCTGCAATAATATAGCCCTTTTCAGCACGACATTTATCTGCAGGCACGCCGAGCATTTTAGCTCCAGCTTCTATTAATGCAATTCGACCCGCAGCACCGGCTTGAGATAATGGCTTAAAGCTTTGAAATACAGACCACGAACCACCCGTTACCATAAAGCCCCATTTTTCATGGGTATCTACGTAGGTAATTGATACTTTATCCCAATCACATTCAAGTTCATCAGCTACAATGCGCGCAAGTGCAGTACCGATATGTTGACCCATTTCAGCTTTGGCAATACTCACTTCTACGGCGCCGTCGGTGCTCATAGTCCACCAAATAGTGGGTGAAAAAGCCTGTTGCGCAATTGATTCTTTTGCACTGAGCGAACCCGAAAATAACGCAGGGGCAAACGCCATGACTAAACCTGCGCTAGCAGTGCCAATCATAAACGAGCGACGATTTAAATTAACGGTTTCGCTATTTTTTTGAAATAATTTTTTCATTATCGGCTCCAGTTAAGCGTCTTGTGCATTTGGATCAAATATATTTACTACACTTTGTGACTCATCTGCAGCGCGTTGAATAGCAGTTTTAATACGTTTATAAGCCATACAGCGACAATAGTTACCATTCATATGGCTTACTATTTCTTCATCTGAAGGACTTGGGTTAGCTGCTAGTAATGTAGCAGCTTGCATTATTTGCCCCGATTGACAGTAACCGCACTGTGGTACTTGCTCTTCAACCCATGCTTTTTGAAGTGGGTGTTCGTTATTAAGCCCTTCAATTGTAGTAATGTTTTTTCCTGCAATTGCGCCAATTGGTAAAACACATGAGCGAGTTGCTTGCCCATCTAAATGCACCGTACACGCACCACACATTGCAATACCGCAACCAAACTTCGTACCTTTTAATCCAATTTCATCACGAATAACCCATAACAATGGTGTATCTTCACTTGCGTGTGATTCAACCACCTTGCCATTAATTGTAAACGTCACCATAGCTTGCCCCTTGATTAAGCTTTATAACCCGTGTTTAAATTATTTAATTTAAACACGGGTTATAACAGTTAAGATTGTTGTAACTACTAATCCATAACACATATAGTTACCGCATCAGCTACATTAACAGCTAAATACCATAACCACTGCACTAAAGCGTTAGCGCAGCTAAAACTTATTTTGCCCTACTAATACTTTTTCACTCATTTTTAGCTATAAAATTACTTAGCTGCTTTTGAGTATCTATGTCTAAACTCGCACTACGTAAACTAATTGTATTGACTACTTCACTGCTGGAGCGCAGTAATTGCTGTGCACCTCTATCTGAAGTTAAGCTTGCAAGCTGAGATAAATCAACCGCTGGGAATATAGCGGGTACACCTAAACGCTCGCCATAGTTTGCGCACCAGCGCGATGGATTATGTGTAAAACCAGTAACTAACTCACTTAAGTGCGCTACTTTTAGCTCAACCTGATCCGCAAGCATAAATAAAATCCCATCAAAGGACTTATTTTTAAACACTGTTTGAGAAGCTATCGCGATTGAATTACCTAAACCTTGGCTCCATTGCTTGTTCTCAATGAGCTCTATGTTTTTATAACCTGCCAGTGCTTGTGATACTTCTTTATGCCATGCCCCGGTAACTACATACACCGGCGTGTCATCAAGTGCTTGAAGTGTATTTACTGCATGCTCAATCATTGTTTTGCCAAACCCGATATCAGCCGTTAATTTACAGCCGTTAAAGCGAGATGATTGACCTGCGGCTAAAACAACTTTTGCAATTAGCACGGCTCCTGCCCCCAATGGCTTAGCGATTGGGCGTTTTTGTCACACAGCACTGCATGTATTTCACTGATCAGCGATAGTGCAATACTCTCTGGCGAGTCGCCGCCTAAATTTAAACCGACAGGGCCAAAAACAGGAGACTTTATTTGTGAAACACGCGTATTTGCGTGCTCTAAAACTTGTTCACGTCTGTGCTTAGGACCCAATAACCCTATGTATTTAAAAGAAACATATTTAAATTGAGCCAACGTACTGGCGTCAAGTTCAACGCTGTGAGCCATTAAAATAGCAGCATCTACTTTATTAGTTATGCAATATTCTTTTAACTCACTCGGTGTGAAGCGCAAAATAGCATCAGCATTTTTAAAATATTGCCTTTTTGCATTGGCAGCACGTGTATCCCATACAGTTACACTCCAACCAAGTTGTTTGGCAAATGTATAAACCGGAACTGCATCGGCCCCACCACCCACAATTAATAAATGAGGCGGCGGATAAATAGAGGTTTGCAAGCACGTAGCGCCTTGTAATTCTACCAACTGCGCTTTGCGGTTCATTGATAGACCATGTAACTCATCATTTTGCGTAAATACACCACTACCGGCTGGCAAAATGGGGCTTACTTGTTGAAGGTATCGCCCTGGTTTATTCTCATTAAGTGCTTTAGATACAAGCTCTAGCTGTAAATAGTCATTAGCTTTGTGAATGGGCTGCAGTAAAATGTGTACTATGCCCCCACAACCAATGCCAAGTTGAAATGTTAAATCGTCTTCATCGGTGGCATCATAACTAATGGTTTTACTGGTTAAAGTACTCATTACTTGTTTAGCGTGGCGCTGTATGTCAGCTTCTAAACAGCCTCCCGAAAGCATCCCCAAGCGCTCGCCTAGGCTCGAAATAAGCATCATAGCCCCTAGTTTTCTGTAGCTAGAGCCTTCAATTTTGTACAAAGTAGCTAAAACCCATTCTTGGTTATCCCTATTGAGATACCAAGTGTTTAAGATACTTTTTAAATCTGTAACCATATATTGCCCTTTAAAAAGCATTTTTTGCGTTTAAAAACAAACCAGCCTAAACAGCTAATTTAAAACTTAATAATTCACGCACAATTTAGTTTTCTATTATATCGTTTAAGGTCTCAATTAACTCATCAAATTGATCATTAACGCTTTGGCGTTGTTTATCATTTAGAGTTAGGTTTAATTCGTAGAGTAAATTTATATATAAATTTAAGTTTGCTTCATTGCTTTTCAATAGTGCGTCGCTCATATAAAGTTCGCGCTCTTCAATAACTGTACTTAACTGATTTATAAATTCTTTTTTTGTAATTTCAGCATTTGTAAATACCTGTTTGGCTGCATTCAAACGGTTTTTCTTGTACTCTAACCACAGCGCTCCTGAGTCTCGATGTTGTTCATTAGTTGATTTAATCAGCGCTTTTTGTTGTTTATTAAGCTTGCCTATCCACTGCTCGTAGTATTCAAATTGCTCTTCCAAACGCTCACTTTTTCGCTCAAGCGGGGTTTGTTCGTTAAACTCTTCGCGTTCGTCGTTAATTTTTATTTGGATATTGTTTAAAAGCTCACCTCTTTGCTCACTTGATAAGGTTGCTCCAAGCTCAGCTAAAGGCAGTTTTGCGTACCCAAGTAGGTTCTGCCAATGTTGTTTTGCAAGCACAACCTGTGTTTTTAATTGTTTAGCCTCCAATGTTTGGTTAAACAATACTTTTATATTTTGTATGTCTTGTCTGTAGGCGGGTAACTGGGTAGTTCGGTGCCAATTTTGTGTTGTTGTAATTATGTTTTTTAGCTGTGTATTTTGCTTTTTATTTAAATCAACATAATCGTCAACCCAAAACGATGAAAGCCAACTCAAATTATTGTAAGTAAAAGATGCCGAACAACTACATAAAAACAACATACTTACAGCAAGGCATATCTGTTTTAGTTTTTTTGCTTTGAAATTATTAAGCATAACCTTCTCTATTATTTAGATTGTGGCAAAGCTTCAAAACTTATTTGATAATAATTATCATTTAAGCATTGACTTGCATTTAGATCTAACTGATAATCGTTCGTACAAACACAGTGTAACGACCTCAGTGCCTACGGAAGAATATTCAGCAAGGATGCTGACACATTAAAAGAAGAGCGTGCCGCTTCGTGTTATTACTTACTCGACCCAAGTAATAACATCAAATATCACATTTACTTGCTACATTGCTCATATTAGTGACGGTTAATATGACTCAAAAAAGCCCTAACGGGCTTTTTTTATTTCTTTAAATTTTCTATAAAATCTGTATCTTACACTTCTTAAACTCGTTTACTTACCTTAAAAGTCCACCGCGCTATTATTTACATTTTATACGCACGATTTGATAAGGTATCGCCTTGCGTTTGCGCTAAAGCTGGCGTAAAACATAACAGTAGACACCCTTTTTTGCATCTATTTATAATAACCGATTTAGTCTCTGCTTAAATGCATTGAGTATTAAACGTTTAAAATGCGCAAATAGTGCAAAAATTTAATAATTTAGCATTTAACTAAAGTCTGTTTACCTTTCGGGATTAAAACTTGTTCTATTTAGGCGCTATTTAATCGCGGCAAGATATACTGGCCCTAAAACCTATCGTAACTATTACTAATTGGAGACATTAATATGTCACAGTTTAATTTGAAAGCACTCGTTCTTGCTGGCGTTTTACTTGCCAGCCCTTTCGCTCATGCAACATTAGAAGATGGCATAAGAGCAGCTAACGAAGGTGAATTTGCAGTCGCCCTAAAAGAGTTTCAATACCTTGCCGATAAAGGTTTTGCACCAGGAATTTACGAACTAGCTAAATTATACGAAGGTGGATACGGTGTAACACGCGATTACCGCAAAGCAGCTGCGCTTTATCAACAAGGCGTTAAAAAGAACCATCCGGATTCAATGTTTGCGTTAGCTGTTTTATACGACGAAGGTAAAGGCGTAAAGCTTGATCACCAAATGGCTGTTACCTTATTTGAAAAAGCAGCCAATAAAAACCTGCCTGCAGCTCAGTTTAATTTAGGTGTAATGTATTCCAATGGCGTGGGCGTTACGCGAGATTATGAAGCGGCACGCAACTGGTACGAAAAAGCAGCTGCAAACAATTACTCTTTAGCACAATTCAATTTAGCCCTCATGTATTTTGAAGGGCTAGGTATGCCAAAAGATTTAGAAAAGTCATACATTTGGAATACTATCGCTGAGTACAACGGCAATATGCAAGCGAGTCATAGCCGCAAACTTGATGAGCGTAAAATGCTGCCTAAAGAAATTGAAGAAGCTAAAGAAAAGGCCGATGCCATTTATGCAAAAATACAAGTGGGTACTTATGCTGGCGAAGGTCGCTTATTTTAAAGTTGAAGAGTTTAAGACCTTAGTTTGAAACTAATCTAAAAAGGCTGAATTACATAACGTAATTCAGCCTTTTTAATATCTTGATTTAGCAAGTTCAAAATCTATTCAACTTTACAAAATCAACATACTCTTATTTTATGTAAAGCCACTTTAGTAGCTTAATAAGAAGTTTGCTTTGTTTTAGCAGCATAACAATACGAGGATTAAACGAGCCCGATACTAACGTGTTTTTAGCATGGCTAAACGTTAAAAACCCTTCTATGCCATGATAATGCCCCATTCCTGAATGCCCTACACCACCGAAAGGGGCATCGTCAGCAGTTACTTGCACTAACGTATCGTTTATCGCCACAGTGCCACTGATTGTTTGCTTCATAATATATTCTTGAGCGTGCTTATCTTGCCCTAAAATATAAAGCGCTAACGGGTGATGATGTGCTTTAATGTAATCAATTACAGTGTCGAGCTTTTCATAACTCATTATTGGTAATATTGGACCAAACAACTCGTCTTGCATAAGCTGCATGTCGTCAGTAACTTGAGTAACGATATGAAGCCCCATACGATGCTTTTCTGCATCTTGTTGATTTTGTTCAAGTGGCTTGATGATGCTTGCGCCAAGCTCTTGTGCTTGCTCTAAGTAACTTGCTAAACGTTGATAGTGTGCATCACTAATAATAGAGGTTAAGTTTTTACCTTCAACACCCTCTTTAAAATGCTTTTTATATAGCTCACATAACTGCTGAATAAGTTGATGCTCAAGCGCTTTGGGTACAAATACGTAATCGGGTGCTACACATATTTGCCCTGCGTTGGCCATCTTGCCAAATAGTAAAGCTTGCGCCGCTTTTTTAATATCGGCATTTTGAGTAATAATAACTGGCGATTTACCACCGAGCTCAAGCGTTACGGGTGTTAAATTACGACTAGCCGAAGCCATTACTAACTTACCTACGGCCGTTGAGCCCGTAAATAATAAATGAGCAAATGGGAGAGATGAAAACTGCGCGGCTACGTCGCTACCGCCTTGTATTATTTTGCAATGCGTTTGCATGTCGTCTTTAAATATTTTTTCGATAACGACGTTTGTGTGAGGTGTAAACTCGCTTAATTTGAGCATGACTCTATTACCGGCAGCTATGGCGGTAAGCACAGGTACTAACGCTAGCTGAATTGGGTAATTCCACGGTGCAATAATACCGACTACACCCTTGGGCTGGTAATTAACACTGACTTTTGAAGGCCACAAACTTAAACCCACAGAGCGATTACTTGGCTTTGCCCATTTTGGTAGCTTTTTGATAATGTGCGCGAGTGTTTGAACCGTAGGTAATATATCGCCAAGTAGAGTATCGAAAGCGGTTCTGTAACCAAAGTCTTTTGAAGCAGCATCCACTAGCTCTTGCTCAAGTTCAACAATACGTACACGGAGTTTTTTTAATAAAACGAGACGTTTATCAATTGGCAAGTAAGGTGTTTCGAGAAAGCTTTTTTGCAATTCATCAAATTGAGGAATTAAAGGCATTGCCTGTGATGTGTCGGTGCTCAAAATAGATTACTCAATTTTTAAAGTTACCGCAGACTATAACCTTGTTCTGTTTTTCGAGCAATAACACTAATTTGCTTGAAAGCGTAATATATAACTTGAGTTTTTAAGGGTAAATCTACCCTAAGCAACTCTTTTGAACACTAATGGCGTGAATTTAACTGAAATAGATTAGATATAAAGAGTAGCTTTGCTTTAAGTTATAACTTTAAACAAAACTACTCTGATATAGGTTGGTTGGAACTAATTTAGTACAGTTTTAAAAGCCAAATACTTGCGCTGCGATAGTCATTGTCACTAGCGTAATTAATACAATGGCGACAATATTTAGCACAAAGCCGGCTCTTATCATGTCGCGCATTTGAATTTGCCCTGAGCCAAACACAATAGCGTTTGGTGGTGTCGCTACCGGCATCATAAACGCACAACTACACGCTATAGCTGCAGGAATAACCCAAACTAAAGGCGAACCTGTTATAGACTCTGCAACGGGTCCTAACAAAGGAAGAAAGCCAGCTGCAGTCGCTGTATTGCTAGTGATCTCAGTTAAAAATGTAATTAATGCCACAACAACAAGTACACTCATAACAAGTGGAATGGCACTAGCGCCTTCAATTAGGTGAGCAATAAATTCAGCAAGCCCTGATGACTTAATTTGAGATGCAAGTGTAAGCCCGCCACCAAATAATAATAAAACGCCCCACGGCACTTTAGCTGCGCTTTCCCAATCAAGAATACGTTCGTCACTGCCTTTGTTTGCAGGCAAAACAAATAGTAATAATGCAGCGGCAATCGCAATACCCGTATCAGAAATTTTAAGCCCTGTTATGTCGCCAAGTATAGGTCTAAATATCCAACACAGTGCTGCTAAAACAAACACAAATAACACGCCTTTTTCGGCACGTTGCATTATACCTAGGCTTTTTAGCTGCGTTGAAAACACCGCTTTTGTATCAATTTTTTGATCGTTTTTAACATTAGCATCTACTTTATACGCAAATTTGGTAAGCCAAACCCAACTAATAATAAGCATACTTAAAGACAGTGGTACGCCTACAATCATCCACTGAGCAAAGCCTATTTCAATTTGGTAACTGTCAGATAGGTATGCAGCCATTAATGCATTAGGCGGTGTACCAATTAAAGTAGCAATACCACCAATGCTTGCACCATAAGCAATTGATAGTAGCAATGCTTTGCCAAACCCTTCATTACTTGGGTCTGATTGCTTAACCAAATTGGTAATTGAAAGTGCAATAGGTAGCATCATTACGGCTGTTGCGGTATTAGACATCCACATCGACAAAAATGCAGTTACAAGCATCATTGCTAAAATTTGCAAACTTGGCTTTTTACCCGCATATAACATGGTGCTAAGCGCTATACGTTTATGTAACCCCCATCGCTCCATAGCGATAGAGATTAAAAATCCGCCTAAAAATAAAAATATTAGTGGGTGCGCATACGGTGCAGCCACACTTTTTATGGCTTCTATATCAGCAAGTGGTGATATTACCAAAGGGAGCAAAGCTGTAGCAGGAATTGGCACTACTTCACTTACCCACCACGATGCCATCCAAAATGCTAAGCCTGCTGTTTTAAATGCAGCAACCGACATACCCTCAGGTGGGTTTACTAGACAGGTAAGCAACATAACGCTTGGGCCCAGTAATAGCCAAAACCATTGCATACTCTGTTTTTTAGGAGAATTGTTTTTTAAAATTTGTTGAGTCATTACTTTTCCTAAAATTTATATTTAAGGCCAAGAGCAACACTGCTGTCGTCTTGTTCTTCTAAATTAAGATCGGTATATAAAAGATAAGCTGTAGTTTGCTTATCAAATACATAATCAAGGCCTGTGCTCCATTGCGTTGCCTCAGATGCTTGACGAAGAGTTGAGTCATCTTTAGCAAATTGAATTTTTGGCACCCACTTATCAAGTGTATAACTGGCACTTAATACGTAACCATTGCCCGACTTACTGCCATCTACTGATTCTGAATGCTGGTACAGCGCACCAAGTTGTAATTGTTCGAACTTATAAACACCGGCAATTCTACTTGCAGTAATATTATTAAGTGAATCAACATGGCTTAACGATAAGTAATATGAAGTACTTTTTAAATTACGATCACCATAAATAAGCGTAGCAGCAAAGCCTGCTTTATCGTCTTTATTGTCATCTTTTGGCGCATAAGTAAACGAAAACTGCGTATTATGCCAATAGTTTGAGGTGTAAGTTATAGTATCACCGAGGCGGTCTTGGCCTGCTATAACCTGTGCCATATCGGCTTGAGTTTCGTTAAAGTTATCGAGTTTACCTTCAGAATATTTAAAACGAGTGTCGTTACGACCTACAACAACTTCACCAAACGCGCCTTTTAAACCTAAATAAGTATTACGTGCAGTAAAAGGCTCTTGCGTATCATCTTCTTCAAAACCTTTAACTTGTACCTCATATTTAAAAACAGCACTTAAATATTCGTTAAGTTTATGATCGCCCTTAATACCAATACGCGAGTATGGCGCTTCAATTTGAGTACCCTCTTCGGCATAACGCATTATGCCCGTATCAGTACTGGCAATTTGTACTTCAGCTTTACCGTATACAGCGTACTCTGCAGCAAAAGATGTGTGTGAAAATGTAGCTAAGCAACCATAGGATAGAAATAAAATACAGGTGTGTGTAGTTTTTGTCATCGTGTGCCCTAATTATTAGAATCTACTTGTTGTAGCGCTAATAAGGCAACTTTACTGCCAAGTGTATAAAAGCAATCTATTTCAATAACTTACTAAAACAAATCGTTTGATTTAAATAAAAACGTGTGAATTACCACACATAAGAAAGTAGGTCCTGTCACCAAACCCACACATTTAGTCAGTAAACATATCTCTATTAAGATTGTATTTACTCATTTTATCGTAAAGTGTTTTACGAGCAATTTGCAGTGTTTCCATGGTGTTTTTAATACTGCCGTGGTTTTGCTCAAGCGCGTACTCAATAAGTGACTGCTCATAAAAAGAGACTTTTTCAGATAAACTTAAATCGGGAGATAAGCCACCTAATTGTTGTGTTTTAACTTCAGCAAAGGCAAGTTCGGCACCAAGTAATACAGCTCGCTCTGCTTGATTTCTTAGCTCTCTCACATTGCCCGGCCAGTCATGGGCAACTAACCGCTGTTGTATTTCGTAATTTACTGCTGCCGGCGGCTTATGATAGCGAGTTGCAGCAATAGAGCTAAAGTGTTTAAACAAAAGTAATATGTCAGCTTTTCGCTCTCGTAATGGCGGAATATTAACGTTAACCAAACTAAGTCTGTAGTATAAATCAGCTCTAAAATCACCCTTTTCAACTAACGCAAGTAAGTCTACTTTTGTAGCTGCAACAATTCTGATGTCTAAATCAATTGCTTTGTTATCGCCTACAGGTGTTACTTTTCGCTCTTCTAATACGCGTAATAACTTAACTTGCAGTGCCATTGGAGTGCTTTCTATTTCATCTAAAAAGACCGTACCACCTTGTGCATATTCAAACTTACCTTTTCGACTTTGAGTAGCCCCTGTATAGGCACCACTTGCTGAACCAAACAATTCGCTTTCTATTAACTGCTCTGGTACTGCGCCACAATTAATAGCAACAAAATTACAGCTAGAGCGATTACTCTGATCGTGTAGATACCGCGCTACAAGTTCTTTACCTGTGCCAGTTTCACCTTCAATCATTACATCGGTTGGGGTATCTATAATTGTGTTTAATAAGTGCATCATGTGTTGCATTTTAGGTGTGTCACCTAGTATGCGTACACCTGGGGCTGAGGTTTTCTGTACAGCCACTTTTAATGCGCGGTTCTCCATAACAAGGCTTCGTTTGTCGCACGCTCGTGCTATGCAATCAAGAAGATGTTCGTTAACTGGTTTTTCAAATAAATCATACGCACCTAATTGCATCGCTTTAACTGCTATCGATACATCAGCGTAACCAGTTAAAAATATTACAGGGAGCTCACTATCAAAAGCCGTTATTTGCTCTAAAAGCGTTAAGCCATCCATGTTCGGCATATTTATATCGCTCAGCACAACTCCAGCAAAGCGCCTATTGAGTTTGCTAAGGGCGGTACTTGCGTCATTAAAGCACTCAACGGTGTATCCTTCGAGAGTGAGCAATTGCTTTAAAGAGTCTCTGATCATTGCTTCATCATCAATGACTATTATGTGATTACATGGGGAGCTATCAATCATCTTTATTTTCCTGCCTGTTAGAGAGGCTAATTATAAATTCAGCCCCGCCTTCAACTCGATTGTGCGCGCTCAAACAACCATTAAACGAATCTATTATTTGTTTTGATATAGATAAACCAAGGCCTAAACCTTTACTTGATTTAGTACTATAAAAAGGTTCAAATAAATTACCAAATGCATGTTGCTCAATACCAGAGCCAGTATCTAAAATCGACAGTTTTACTCGCTCTTCAAAACACTCCAGCTGAAAACTTAAGTTACGAATAATTGCGCCATTCATAGCTTGGCTAGCATTAGTAATTAAATTAACGAGTACTTGTTCAAATTTAAGCGAATCGACCCACACAACGACTGTTTCATCAAACTGAGGTGGCTCTACTTGTACGTTATCTTGCTTTAACTGCGCGCTAGAAATCATTAATGCGTTATTAACAAGCCCTGCAAGAGGGTAAGGTCTGAGCTGCATTTTTGAAGGTTTACTAAAATGCTTTAACTGACCTACAATTTGGTGCACTCGATTAACTAATCCCTCAATCACTACTAAGCTTTCACCAAGTGCTGAAGTATTTCCTTTAGCTAATAAACGCTTTGCCGAAGCTAAATAAGTATTAATAGCACTGAGCGGCTGGTTTATTTCGTGGTTGATTCCTGCACTTAGCTGTCCTATTGTCGCAAGCTTTGCAGACTGCACTAAAGCCGTTTGTACTTTTTCCAAAGCCTGAGTGCGCTCAAGGACTTCAAGTTCAAGGCTATGTCTGGAGTACACCAGCTTTTTATAGCCCGCAAACCGAGTTAATAAAATATAACTAATAATAATAACTAAGCTACAGATAATAAATACCCAAAATAAGCGAGGCAGTTGAGCTGAATTAACTTTTGTTATATCAACGAGTACGTTCATTGTGGCATTAAAATATCGTAAAGGTCTTTGCGACATTACGTAAAGTTTTTTATCTATTTTTAAATGTTTAATACCTTCATTAGAAAATTGAAACTGCTTTATATACAAAGGCTGATGATCTAAATAAGCCCGACGAGATTTAATATCTCTGCGCATAGTTATATCAAGTTCAGTGAAGCTGTTTAATCGCCACGTTTGCATATCTGACATTGCAATTACCTCATCTGCAAGCTGCAAAAAAAAGTGACTACCCTTTGAAGTATTTAGAAGCTCTCTGTCATCCTCAAATTTACTTACATTCACTTTTAACACAACAACACCAATGGCTTTATTGTCGCGATATACTGCTTGTGAAAAGTAAATACCACGCTCTTTAGAGCGCATGCCTAATGCAAAGTACGCTACTTTTTCGCCTGCAAATGCACGTTTGAAATAAGGTCTAAACGCAAAGTTGCTACCTAAAAAAGTATAATCTGCTTGCCAATTACTACTGGCAATAACTTCGCCTTGAGTATTTAGAACAAAAATATCCGAGGCACCGCTGGCTTGTTGAATATCAGCAAGGTAGTTATTAATAGCGTTATAGTGCTGTGGCTGCGCATCTACAAAGTCTATCATTAACGAGTTATAGGTAAGTAATTGGGGAATAGCAGAAAAACGAGCAAGCTCAGTATCAATATAGTTATTTAATTGCGTAACTTGGCGCTCAGCCTGGTAGGTTGCTTGCTCAACATCATGAGAGCGACCAAGCCAAAACGTAACAACTAATATAAGTACGAGTAACACACAAACAGTAATGATTTTTTTAGAAAAAGAAAACATGAAGAACTCGCAAAAAATAGCCAAGAAAATTTTAGGGCGCTAGTGTAACGGCTAATCTCTAGCAGAGATATAAACTTTTTGTTAACAACAGTTTTAAAGTGTTTAAAAACAAAAATCGCCGTAAACAACTATGTTTACAGCGATCTGTTTAGCATTAAATTAAAAAAAATTAATTTGTAGCTAATGTTGATCTATTTTTAACATATTTATATAAGCCAATTAACGACGCTGCAATCCAAAATATCTCGATTACAAAGCTCGCTAAATTAAAGTTATAACAAAGGCTAATTAACAGTAAAATTGCCCCTGTTAAATTCATCATATTATACGTTAAGCTAGCTGGAGATGTTTTACCTAGCTGCAGTAAAAAAAATGAACCAACTACCAAAAAAGTACCTGTCATGCCTATGATGTCAAATAAGAGTGCTATCACGAAACTATCCTTTATCCATTTTTAAATAACCCAATAAACTGGCCCGATCCATGGGGAGGGTATTTTTTCATTCATTGAAACAGCAAACCGGGCGATTCTATCAATATGGTAAATTCTAACAAGGCCATATGTCCGCATGCACAAGGCTTTATACTTATTCGCTTAATTAAGTATTATTGCGGTTTAGTATTACTTCATATACCTTATTTAAAGGTTACTTTGCCGCCAATTATTTTATAGGCCGGCGCACCGCGAATAATCGCTTCTCGGGCAAATGGCCGGCTACAGTTAGGGCAAATACAAGCCTCTGTTGTAAAGTCTTGGCTAATACGCTCTTTAAAGCACTTAATTAATGCTCCTTTTCCCCCTTTTCGATATTTAAATAAAGAGGCTTTACAAGCAGAGCAAAAAATATCAACCGTTTTAGTAGGGCCTTTTTTGTTAGGTTTTGCCATTACGTCCTGCGGTATTATATAAAGAGTAATTAGCAATTATATCAGTTTAGATGGGTAAAGGTTACCACCTCTGACTTAGAATTTAGATACGGCAGACTTAATCTATAAAGCCCCATTACATATAACCTTTATAAAATAAACACATCCTAATCTTTAAAAAAGAAGCGGTTTAACTGAGATGACAATACATTCATATTAAAAGGTTTGACTATAAATCCTGATACTTTAGCTGCAATAACTTGCTTAACTTTATCTGTACTGTCTTCACAAGTAACCATTAAAACGGGAATATCAGCGAGTTCTTTATCTTTTCGAATGTTAGTAAGTAAACTAACGCCATCCATTTTTGGCATATGAAGGTCAGTAATAACCAAATCGAAATGCTGGTTGCGCAGAAATACCAAAGCTTGCAATCCATCAGTTGCTTCAACGATATTGCTATACTCTAGTTTTCTAAGCATATTAATTAATACGTGTCGCATGAGTGGCATATCATCAACAACTAATATTTTCATTAGTTTCTTTACCAAATTGTATAAATGGGATTATATAAAACTACTCTACTCGTAGATAAGGATCAAATTTGGATTTGCTGATTATTTAAATCTTACGGCCATATCCCTAAAATGAGCCCCATTAACGAAAATTGTAAAATATAGTACCCCCCGTTAATTAAAAAAAGCTTTAGAGGGCGTTGCTCAAATATATAGCTCAATCCAAATGAACTACTGATCCAAAAAAAGCCGATCACGAAGCCGGTTCCTATACTTTCACCTACGCTTGCATCCTTACCTAAAAAAAGAGATAGCATTAAAGCCGCTATAAAAACTAAAAAAAAACTGCCACCAAATATCAACTTAGGGTTAGCCGATTGTAAATCCAGATCAGTTAAGCCAATACTTTCTAGCCATGCATTTTTAAAGAGAGCTTTTGAATACCATATACCACCAAGCATAAAAGAAGACAGTGCAGCCACTAGTATCGCAAAATAATCTACATATAAGAGGTTCATACAGACAGCCGTATACAAAAAGTGTAATACCGTTTGGTATTAAATATTAACGGTATAAAGATACTCCCAATGTAGTTATAAATAGGGGATTGAGCAAATAGCCTAACTTAAATTAATTTTTGGTATAGAAGATAATTATAAAAATAAAATTTATAAATCGCCAAATTTTGCATTGGTCAATAAGGCTAAATCAGTTGGCGAGAGTGCTATTTCTAAGCCTCTTTTTCCGGCGCTCACATAAATAGTGTCAAAGAGAGAAGCACTGCTATGAATAAACGTAGCTAGACGTTTTTTTTGTCCAAGCGGACTCACCCCTCCTAAAATATAACCGGTACTAACTTGTACTTTTTGTGGGGCAGCCATAATTACTTTTTTAGCACCACATAGTTTAGCTAACTGTTTTAAATTAACTTGTTGAGATACAGGCGTAACAGCAACAATCAGTTGCCCTTCATGTGTTTCAAGTACTAAGGTTTTAAATACTTGTGCACTGTCTAAATTTAACTTTTCAACGGCTTCAAGCCCGTAGTGACTATTATTCTTATCGTGCTCATAACTGAGTACTTCAAAGGTTTTTTTTTGCTTTTTAAGTAGATCTATTGCTGGTGTCATGCTGTTTCATCTTTTTTATTCACAGTAACAAAAATTAAGTTTAAAGCAAAAAAAACGACGCTAAAAGCGTCGTTTTTTGTTCATAATAATTTAAATTTATTTAGTTAAATCATCAAAAAACTTTTTAACACCGTCAAAAAAGCCTTGCTCTTTAGGACGGTTTTTAGAGCTATCTGTGCCCATGCTTTCATCTAACTCTTGAAGTAGTTCACGTTGACGCTCGTTAAGATTAACTGGCGTTTCGATTACCACTTTACAAATTAGATCGCCTTGTGCACCACTGCGTACAGACTTAACACCTTTGCCACGCATACGGAACATTTTGCCCGTTTGAGTTTCAGACGGTATTTTAAGTTTTGCACGACCATCAAGTGTTGGCACCTGAATTTCTCCACCAAGGCCTGCTGTAGTAAAGCTAATTGGTACTTCACAATATAAATTATTCGCTTCACGTACAAATATTTCATGTTCACGAACCGATACTTGCACATACAAGTCGCCCGATGGCGCGCCATGCATTCCGGCTTCGCCTTCACCCGTTAAGCGGATACGGTCGCCTGTATCAACGCCAGCTGGAATTTTAACTGAAAGCGTTTTAGTTTTTTCTACGCGGCCTTGTCCATGACAACTGTTACAAGGGTCTGAAATAATTTGACCTTGCCCCTGACACGTTGGACACGTTTGCTGAACAGCAAAGAAACCTTGGCGCATTTGCACTTGGCCAGCACCATGACATGTAGTACATGTTTTAGGTTTAGAACCCGCTTTAGCACCACTGCCATCACATGGCTCACAACCAACCCATGTAGGTACTTTAATTTCAACTTCTTTACCACGAACAGCTTCTTCTAAGCTTAAGTCCATGTTGTAACGTAAATCAGATCCACGTTGTTGACGAGATTGACGTCGACCACCGCCGCCACCAAAAATATCGCCAAATACGTCGCCAAATACATCACCAAAGTCGCCATGTCCGCCACCAAAACCACCGTGACCACCGCCACCACCTTGTTCAAAGGCTGCGTGACCATGTTGGTCATACATTTGACGTTTTTGATCGTCGGTTAAAATTTCGTACGCTTCTTTAACTTCTTTAAATTTTATTTCGAGATCTTTATCGCCTGCGGTACGATCTGGATGATATTTCATCGCTAAGCGTTTATACGCTTTTTTTATGTCTCGCTCACTCGCATCTTTGCTTACGCCGAGGACTTCGTAATAATCGCGTTTTGACATATCTATCACACTACTCTTTTCTGTTTACAGCGTAAGCTGCAGGATAAATCGATAAATCGCATCGATTTATCATTGAATTTTTAAACCTTGAATACATGCAAAAGGCGCGACAAGCTATTGCTCGCGCGCCTCAATTGTTCATCCTAACCTAAACACCTAACTGAGTTAAGTGTTTTTGGCTAGCGAGAAGCGGTAGCAACAATTACTTGTCGTCTTTCACTTCTTCGAACTCTGCATCAACAACGTCGTCGTCTTGCTTAGTTGACTGTTGTTCGCCAGCGTCTGCTGAACCTTGCTGTGCTTTCGCTTGAGCAATTTCCATTAGTTTTTGAGACTTTTCAGCAAGAGCTTGAGTTTTAGCTTCAATCTCTTCTTTATTGTCGCTCTTAATTGCAGCTTCTAAATCTACAACAGCAGCTTCAATTGCTTCTTTGTCTTCGTTTGGTAATGCATCGCCAGCTTCTTCAATTTGCTTACGTGTACCGTGAACTAAAGCGTCAGCTTGGTTACGAGCAGCTACAAGTTCTTCAAACTTTTTATCGTCTTCAGCATGTGCTTCTGCATCACGAACCATCGCTTCAATTTCGTCATCGCTTAAACCAGAAGATGCTTGAATCGTAATTTTTTGCTCTTTACCTGTATCTTTATCTTTAGCAGATACATGTAAGATACCATCGGCATCAACATCAAATGTAACTTCGATTTGTGGTGTACCACGTTGTGCTGGACGAATACCTTCTAGGTTAAATTGACCTAGAGATTTATTGTCACTTGAACGTTTACGCTCACCTTGAAGTACATGAATTGTTACAGCAGATTGATTATCTTCAGCTGTTGAGAAAGTTTGCGATTTCTTAGTAGGAATCGTCGTGTTTTTCTCAATCAATGCAGTCATTACTGAACCCATTGTCTCAATACCTAGAGATAATGGAGAAACGTCTAGTAATAGTACATCTTTAACGTCACCAGCAAGTACACCACCTTGAATCGCTGCGCCTACGGCTACTGCTTCATCAGGGTTAACATCTTTACGAGGCTCTTTACCGAAGAACTCTGCAACGATTTTTTGTACTAAAGGCATACGTGTTTGACCACCAACAAGAATAATGTCGTTGATGTCGCTTACTGATAAATCAGCATCAGCAAGTGCACGTTTAAGTGGCTCAATTGTTTTAGTTACTAAATCTTCAACTAGTGACTCAAGCTTAGCGCGTGTTAGTTTCACGTTCATGTGCTTAGGACCAGATGCATCAGCAGTTACATACGGAAGATTTACTTCTGTAGACTGTGCAGATGAAAGCTCAATTTTTGCTTTTTCAGCGGCTTCTTTAACACGTTGCATTGCAAGCGGATCATTTTTAAGGTCTAAGCCTTGATCTTTCTTGAATTCAGCTACTAAGTAGTTGATTACGCGGTTATCGAAATCTTCACCACCTAAGTGAGTGTCGCCGTTTGTAGCAAGTACTTCAAAAGTGTGCTCGCCTTCAACTTCATCAATTTCAATGATTGATAAATCGAAAGTACCGCCACCTAAGTCATATACTGCAACTACGTTTTCGCCACGGTTTTTATCCATACCGTAAGCAAGTGCCGCAGCAGTTGGCTCATTGATAATACGTTTAACTTCAAGACCCGCAATACGACCAGCATCTTTCGTAGCTTGACGTTGTGAATCATTAAAGTATGCAGGTACTGTGATTACGGCTTCAGTTACTTCTTCACCTAAGAAGTCTTCAGCTGTTTTCTTCATTTTTTTCAGTACTTCAGCAGAAATTTGTGGTGCAGCGCGTTTTTCGCCGCCCGCTTCTACCCATGCATCGCCGTTATCAGCTTTAACAATTTTAAACGGCATGATGCCGATATCGCGTTGTACTTCTTCGTCTTCAAAACGACGACCAATTAAACGCTTAATTGCAAATAATGTGTTTGTCGGGTTAGTAACCGCTTGACGCTTAGCAGATTGACCTACTAATGTTTCGCCGTCTTGCGTGTAAGCAATAATAGACGGGGTTGTGCGATCGCCTTCCGCGTTTTCAATAACACGTGCTTTGCCACCATCAAGTACTGCAACACAAGAGTTTGTAGTACCTAAATCGATTCCAATAATTTTACCCATGAAACTTCTCCAACTTCAATATTCGTTAATACGTTCGATGACATAGTAAATAGGGATGCGCCAAACTTATTTCAACTGTAAAAATGAAAAAAAATTCATTTTTTATGATTTATTTACAAAATAACCCTAATAATTGTAAGGAATGATGATTTTTACACCGCTGGAGTCGCTTTTAATTACTGGTCTGACTAGTTTGATTGTGTTATAAATTTATTAAATCGCACTATAAAAGGATATCTTCTATGCATTTTGAACAATTACTTCAGCAAGCTTCAAAAATTGGAAATTCAGACAATACCGAACAATCAACTTGCACAATGCAATTCCCAGAAAACTGGTGTCAGGGCAGAACTGCTTTTGGTGGGCTTTCGGCTGCACTGTTATATCAAGCAATCAGAGGCAAGGTAACGGATGATCGTCGCTTACTTTCACTCAGTACTAATTTTGTAGGGCCATTACTTGCCGATACCTCTTTTTCATTGTCTGTTGAAATACTGCGCCAAGGTAAAAGCAGTACACAGGTACTCGCCAAAGCGATTCAAAATGAACAAGTGTGCGTAATTGTACAAGCGTGTTTTGCTAAAAGTAGAGAGTCGGGTATTAATGTGCCTGTTTCGAAGTCTTTGGGTTTAAAGCCAGTAGATGAGCGCCACACGTTACCTTTTATAAAAGGTCAGATGCCTGAATTTTTCCAACATGTTGATTTATGCCCCCAACAAGGTGCTATGCCATTTAGTAGTGCAGAAACTTCTCATTTAGGTGGCTGGATGCGCTTTAAACATACGCCCGAACAAATAACTGAAGCCCATGTGATTGCACTTACCGATGCATGGCCGCCAACACTTTTACAAATGTTTAAACAACCCGCTCCTGCAAGTAGCATGTCGTGGTATTTAGAATTTGTGCAAGAGCCAAACTTAACACCTGGAGAATGGCTTGGCTTTGAAGCAATTACTCATCATTCAAAAGATGGTTACGGTTTAGAGGATGGCTGTATATGGTCGCAGTCGGGTGAGCTAATAGCGCTTACACGTCAAACAGTGGCTTTATTTGATTGATGAATGGGTTTGGCCTTCATCAACAATCCTTTTATAAGTACCATTTTGCTTGATGAGCGCCAAACCAATATCAAACTCAGTAGCTAAAGAGAAGTTGTTAAAATAAGCAGGTCGATCTGCTTTTGGAAATAAAGTGTAAATTTGCACAGCTTCGGGGGATTTATGTTGATTGTAGTAATAGTAAAAAATACGCTTATCTAACACAATTACATCAACCCAACCTTTTAACAGCTTATCTACCTGCGCTTTTTGATTAATAACCTCTTGATATGAGCTAAAGTGTTTAACATTCCTTTTAAATATAGGAGGCAGATATGCCGTTGCATTTTGAAAAGCAAGAACGTTTTTATTAAACATGCCTTCTATTTTATCGATGTTATATTTATTTCGCTTGAGTGTAATGGCCACATTTTCATAACTAAGTACCGTTTTACTTGGATAAATACCCGCACTAATTCCTCCAGCATAATTTAAAAGTATATCTACTCCTTTATTATGTAATTGATGCTCAGCGCGTTTATTCGACATATATTGCACATTAATATTAGCAAATCCATTGGCATTTAACGCGGCTTTTATTAAATTTAGGTGTATACCCGAGTCCGTTTTTACAAAAACATAGGGGTGAATTGATGCGCTCGCAGCGATGATTACCTCTCGCTCTTTATTAATAGCCACAGCATTTTGCGAGCAAATAAAGAGCCACATTAATATGTAGTAAAAATAATATTTCACATGCTTCCTTTATATAACGAACAGCTTGATAGCAGAACGCGTTGTATTAATGTATTAAATATAGCAAAATTGAAGAAATATTCTTCTTGCTTGGTATTAAATTGCAAACTGTATGCCCCTGCTGCGATCTGATCATAGATATACCTCGCATAATCGCAAAACAAATGGCGATATGCCCACATTGCCACCATAAACTTTGCGAAGCCGATGTTAATCACGATAGTCGTATAGTTGCACTAAGCTTTAGCGCACTATTAATGCTGCTGAGCAGTATGTTTTACCCTTTTATTTCTTTTAGCAGTAGTGGTATTACTCAAACTATTACTCTGCCCGACGCGGCTCGGATTTTATTTAATTACGATAGTGAACTGCTTGGCTTATTTATCGATTTGAGCATTATTGCTCTGCCTATGGGTTTGCTTCTTATTTTAATTCCTTTGCATCTTGGGCTTTTAAAAACATTACCAGAGGGCATAGCAAGGCGACTACTAAAGTTCACCCTTGCGTTAGAGCCCTGGATTATGTCGGAAATATTTTTAATTGGCGTACTTGTTAGTATGGTTAAAATCATGTCGCTGGCTGATATTAGCTTTGGCACGAGTTTTTGGGCTTATGTGGGGTTTGTTATTTTATACATAGCCGCGCTTGTTCACTTAAATCGCCCACGCTTATGGGCTCAAATAAAGCCTGTAAAAGTACTCGAAGGCGCAGAGCATGCTAAACGTGCAATAGATGAAAATATTAAAGCTTGCCATGTGTGCCATCAACTTTGTACAGGTAATGTATGCCAGCGTTGCCATACTAAAACACATGTCAGAAACCCTTACAGCGTACAAAAAGCAGCAGCTTGGCTAATTACCTCTGTTGTTTGTTATATTCCAGCTAATGTTTTGCCTATTATGCATACCACTAGCCTTGGGGATGAATCCCCTTCAACTTTAATTGGTGGCGTAATTACACTTTGGAAAAGTGGCTCCTACCCTATTGCCGCTATTATATTTTTAGCCAGCGTTGTGGTGCCACTTGCTAAAGCTTTTGTATTGAGCTTTTTATGCTTTATGGTAACGAGGCCTGCCAATAGACATACAAAAAGTTACACCCGAATTTATCAACTGACTGAGTTTATTGGAAAATGGTCGATGATAGATGTATTCGTGGTTGCTATTTTAGTTGCCTTAGTTCAACTGGGTAATTTAATGTCAGTAACACCAGGATTAGGCATTGTATTTTTTACAGTTATGGTAATATGCCAAATGATGGCTGCCCATGCCTTTGACCCACGCTTGTTGTGGGATTCCCCTAAAAACAAAAAATCAGAGAACAAAGCATGACCGAAACTGCCGAAATAACAAAAGAACCGAAAATTTCCGCTATCTGGATCATTCCGGCAATTGCGCTGTTAGTGGGCATGTGGATGTTATACCAATACCAAGCTAATAAAGGCCCTACAATTTTTATCGAAATGCCACAAGCTGAGGGCATTATTGCAGGTAAAACTGAAATAAAAGTGCGCAGTGTAAAAATAGGTCAAATTGATCATGTTCGACTATCAGACACCCAAGACAGCGTTATTGCCCGTGCGCAAATAGACAAAAACTACAATAACTTATTAACTGATGATGCCAAAATTTGGGTCGTAAAACCACGCATTGATGAAACGGGTATTAGCGGAATGAGCACGCTATTGTCTGGTGTATATTTAGAGTTTTCACCCGGTGAAAGTAAAGAGCTAAAAGAGCGTTTTAAATTACAAGACGAACCCGCCCTCATTGGTAAAGATGTGAAAGGTGGCCGTTTCAAATTAATGAGTTACAACGCTGAAGTGCTTGATGTGAGTACCGGTATATTTTTCAAAAATTACAAAATAGGTCAAATAGAAACCGCCACTTTTGATTGGGAAAACCAAGCAATGAAGTACGGCGTATTTATTAAAGAACCTTATCAAAATCTCATCACCATGAACTCTATTTTTTGGGTGAACGCAGGGATTGAAATTGACCTATCTGCCGATGGCATCAATATTAATACGGGCTCTTTAAGTAAACTTTTAAAAGGCGGCATTTCGGTTGGCTTACCTGAACAACAGGCCCCGGGTGAAATAGCACAAGATGGGCATAGCTTTTCGTTAAGCCAAAGCTATAAAGAAGCGCTAGAAGAGCGCTTTTACGATTTTGATTACTACCTCATTGAATTTGAACAATCAGTTCGAGGACTACGCACTGGTGCTCCTGTCGAATATAGAGGTATGCGTGTAGGTACTGTTGTTGAAACCCCTGCCAATGTAATTATTGACGGTAAACCTGCCCACTTTAGAAACCATAATACGGCGGTTCCAGTACTTATAAAAGTAGAATACGGACGCTTGTATCACGACAGTGCCTCAGCTAAAGAGTATTGGCAAGGTAGTTTAAAAGGCTGGATTGAAAGTGGTATGCGCGCCTCGTTAAAGCCTGGTAATTTATTAACGGGTGCAGTGTACGTTGATTTTGATATATACCCAGATGCACCGCAAGCGCACCTAGGTAAACTTGTGCAGTATGATGTTTTTCCGAGTATTTCTAGCGGCATAACCGTATTAGCAGACCAAGTATCTGACGTACTTAATAAAGTAAATAACTTAAAAGTTGAAGATAGCTTAGAACAAATGCAAGCCACATTTACCGATTACCGAGCGCTTGCTAATGAAATGCGAGAGCTGCTAAGCCAAAAAGATACACAAAACTTACCAGGCGACTTTAATCGTAATTTCGAAAAGATGACAAAAAGTATGGAGCAGTTTGAAGTAACTATGCGCCAATTTGATAAAACCATGGCCAGTTACCAAGCAGGCTCTGAGCTTCATCATCAAATACAGCAAACGTTAAAAGAATTTAAACGTTTAAGTGAAGGCCTACAGCCACTTACTCGCGGTTTGAACGAGCAACCTAATATGCTAATTTTTGATAAATCATTACCAGCAGATCCAAAACCAAGGAAGCAATAATGAAATCGTTATTTTTAACTGCAAGTTTATTATTACTATTGGCAGGTTGTAGTTCATCAATACAAACTGCGACACAGTATTATCAGTTTGAGCAGCCTATTGGTGCATCATCTCGAAACGTTGCTGATACAGACGCACAATTAAGAATACAAACAGTTGTACTTAGAGGTGCTTTAAATAATTTAGGCATCGCTATGAAAATAGATAGCAACCAAATACATGCTGCTAATTACAACCTGTGGGGTGAATCGCCGGATGTAATGCTCACAGCAACAGCCCAGCAAACACTTTTTAATGCTATGCCTAACTGGATGGTGATAAAGGGCTTACCGGTGATTACTGAACTCGATCAACAAACGTTTTATGAACTTGAGTACGAGATTCACCACTTTAATGGCGATATGCAAGGTAACGCTGATATTTCTGGTCTTTGGCGATTATATTACACACACCCAGAGACCGGCAGGCGTTTGATCAGCATTCATAACTTCTCAAACGTAGTAGCTATTGATGATGACGGCTACGATGGTTTAGTTTCAACGCTTGAAGCAACATGGCTCAATATAAACCTAAATGTTGCAAAACAAATAGAACAAGCAAGACTCTAATCATTGAGTAAAAATGCAAGCACGGCGGTTTTATCATCAATTACCGCCGTACCTTTCGCTTAAAACTCCTTCTTTAATAATTTTCATCCTGCTCAACACTCCGCGCCACAAAAAAGTGAGCCATATGAATCACACTATTAAAGCCGCCTCTAATAAATTTTATCAATCATGTGTTTTTTTGTTGACTGAAATACAAAAGCAGATTATTTTTGCGCTGATGTTTTTACAGGCACAACAATAGCGGTTTGCACTCCTTGCACCGTCTGGCGCCAAAGCCAACGCGTTTCACTTAAGCTGCTATTTAACATAACTGTTTATGTGTCCCTCCCTCGCGTACAAAAGCAGTGACTTGGAAAATGATTTAACAACAAACTTATCATCTTCTTTGTTTTTGTATAAGCAGCTTAAAATTAATATTTTTTAATTTTTATGCATGCTTTTAATTTTGTGAATACTTAAATGCTTGAACCTTCTGCGTTGAGTTTACTACCACCGTTAGTGGTGGTTGTATTGGCTGTTGTATTACGCCGCCCTATTTTATCTTTACTTATTGGTGCATTAGTTGGTTTAGTTATAGCCGACCCTGCACAAGTACTTACTAACTTTGCGAGTACATCGCTAAAAGTGATGACAGACGAAACCATCGGCTGGCTAATACTTGTATGTGGTGGTTTTGGTGCTCTTATCGCGCTATTAGTACGTACAGGTGGCGCGTCGGCTTTTGGTAAGTTAGCCCTTAAATACACCAAAGGTAAGCGTTCATCTTTGTTTATGACCTTTTGCTTGGGTGTGGTTATTTTTATTGATGACTACTTAAATGCGCTTACCGTGGGTGAAACCATGAAACGCATTACCGATAAATTTAAAGTTAGCCGCGAAATGCTTGCCTATGTTGTTGACTCAACTGCTGCACCTATTTGTGTACTTGTCCCTTTATCTACCTGGGCGGTATTTTTTGGTGGCTTACTGGTGGATAACGGTATTGCTGAAGAAGGCAAAGGTATTGCTGTTTATATTCAAGCTATTCCGTACATGTTTTACGCGTGGTTTGCAGTGCTTGTTGTTTTACTTGTTGTGCTGGGTATTATTCCTGCGATTGGTCCAATGAAAAAAGCAGAACAAATGGCGCAAATTGAGCAAGCTCAAGTCGATCCAGCTCAATACAATGATGTTCAAACAGCGGATGAATACGCAGTAAAAGCAGCTGAAGAAAACTTTGAAGATGCCGATCCTAAAGGTAAATTACGTAATTTTTTAGTGCCGATCATTTTACTGGTCGCATTTACTGTTTACTTTGAAATAGACGTATACAAAGGCTTACTAGCAACAATGGCGGTCACTCTCCCGTTTTATGCGCTACAAAAATTAATGAGCGTAAGTGAAATGATTGAGCGCATGCTTGATGGCTTTAAAAGTATGATCCCCGCTATTGGCACTGTTATAGCGGCGTTTATATTCAAAGACGTATGCGACTTAATTGGTTTGCCTCAGTTTGTTATTGGTAGCTTAAGCCCTTATATGACCGCTGGATACTTACCGGCTGTGGTGTTTATTTCGATGGCTATTTTAGCGTTTGCAACAGGGTCTAGCTGGGGTATTTTTGCTGTATCAATTCCGATTGTTATGCCACTGGCAAATGCGGTTGATGCAAACATCCCCTTGGTAATTGGTGCGCTATTATCGGCTTCTTCTTTTGGTAGCCAAGCGTGCTTTTACTCAGATTCAACGGTGCTCGCAGCGCAAGGTTCTGGTTGTAATTTAATGAGCCATGCGGTTACACAATTGCCATATACACTAATTGCTGCGGCACTTGCCGTAATAGGCTTTTTAATAATGGCTTAAATTAGCTTAAAAAATAATAAACCCCAATGTAGCGATACATTGGGGTTTATTTTTAACCGTACGAATAAAGGTTACTTTTGTAGTTTAATACCATTGTAATAGGCATCAAGCGTTGTGATTTTTGTTTGATTAGGTAAATCAGCAAAGTCACTTTCTATAAACTTAGTCCCGCGTAACTGCACATTTAAACGTGCTGCATTAGGGTTAAGCATTGTTTGCTTGTAGTAATCTTTTATATCAGCGAGCGTTACTTTTTCAACTTCATCAATCAGCTTTTGCTTAGAATCAAAGGTAAAGTTTTCACGGTACCAATCGCTTATAAGTGGGCTCATTTCGTCGCTTAAGTTTTTAGGCTGCTCTTTAAGTGATACAAGGGTTGAGTTTTTAAGTTGCTCAAACGTCTCTTCACTCATGTTATCAAGCTCAACAGCATATTCTTTTTTAAACTTATCGAAACGATTTTGAATTTCTTTAGGGCCTTTAACTGGTGTTTGTATAAACAAACCAATTGCCGAATAATCTTCAATTGGGCGAGCCAATGCACCTACTGCATAAGCAAGCTGCTCCTCAGTACGCATTTTATCAAACGCAACTGTTCTAAAGTGGCTTTGTAATACTGCCGCCTGTGCTTTTTGTTTATAGCCAGCAATTGGATGAACGGTCATATCAACTACGGCTACGTCCGCTACATCAATGTCTTTTTGCAGTACCAGCGTTTCACCTGGTTGTGGTAACCATGCTTTACTACGTGCAAATTCAGTACGTGTATGATTACTTGGTAGTGTTGCGCTTAGCTCTTCTGCAATTGCGTTAATATCTTGTTGGTTGTAGTTACCGTAACTAAATACGCGTAAATCATTTTGTGCAAACGTAGCTGTTTTTAATTGTGCTAAGTCGGCAACACTCAGTGAGTCAGCGGCTTTAATAAGCGCATCTGTATCAAAACCACCTGTACGCGTTAGTTTTGAATATTCACCAAATGCTTGTGCATACGGAAACTGTTTTTGTTGGTTTAGTAAATTACGTTTAAAGCGATCAACAGCTTGGCTAAATGCTTGTGCTGTTTCATCGGCTTTTAATCCGGTTAAAGCTTGTTTAAGTAATACATCTTGTTTATCTGTAAAACCACTCATAGATAAAACAAGACCGTTACTCGGTGCAAGGCTTACGCTCATACCAGCGATTGCCGCTTCGGTACTTAACTGACTTTGTTGAATGTTATATAAATCAGCCCAAACAGAGTATAAAACTTCTGCTTTAATGTCGTTCAAACCCGGTTGGGTATTTATATATACTTCAACAAGCCCTTTGGGTTGCTCTGCAAATTTTTGACTTGCTTGGCGCCATACTTTTACACCATTTTTATCGTAAGCAAGCTCAGGGTGTTTTTGCTCTTTAAAAGCTTGGGTTTTTATTGCAAAGTTTTCAGGTAATAAATTGTTTACAGTTGGTAATGCTAGCTTAAACTCGCTTGGCTTTTTCCAGCTGGCAATTTCATCATCGCTAATATCACTAATGCGGTATTTACCGTCGTAAAAGTGTAGTTGTGAGTCTGTTTCTTCTTGCTGCGATACATACCAAATACGGAGAGTATCGGCATTTAACTGCTTAAGTACATTGTTTACAGCGTCAGCATCAAATTTTGCATAATAATATGGCGCATTAATAGCGTGATTTAACGGATAGTCTTGCATGCTTTGTGTAAGCGAGCTTACATAATTAAACTCATCACCTTTTTCTAAAAACTTAAACTGGTTATTTAGTGATGTACGAATTTCGTTGAAGTACTTGCTATCAACGCCTTCTTTTTTAATTAAATCGATGTACTGCATAATAGTCGCAACTATTTCGTCACGATTTCTCATGCCTTCATCTGTAAGCTCTGCGTTTACGTTTAATGACCCGTAGTTACCATATTGATTTGGTGCAGCTGAAGCCGAAAGCTGAGACACCCACCCTTTGTCGCGAAGCAGTTGCGCTGGGCTGCCCGGCATTTCATTACTTAGTAAATATGCTACAAACCGATTTGGTTTAAGCGCGAATTCGCTATTATTATTAGCAATGGTGAAATCAAGTTGTAGCTGTTTTACATCTTCATTTGGTGCATAAAACACGCGTTTTCCGCCAGCGTTATCAAAATCAAGTTTTGCAGTTACTGTTGGTTTTTCGATGTTTTTATTTTTTATATCAGCAAAGTATTTTTGCGCTTTTTGCTCCATTTCTGCAATCGATAAATTAGAAATAAGCGCTACTTTCATAATATTTGAAGAGTAATATTTATTATAAAAATCAACCGTTTCTTTGTGAAGAGAACTGCCTTCTTTATCACCAAGGGTTTCTAGGTTACCAATTAAAAAGCGATTAGCGGGGTGATCGCCCATCATTTTACGTGCTAATTTAAACTGACCAAAAAAGTCCATTTCGCGGCGCATTGACCATTCAGCATTTACTGCATTTTTTTCTTTGTCTGTGTACTCTGGGTATAACTTAGGCGCTTTAAAAAAATCAGAAAAACGATCTAGTCCTTCATCAAACGCGTCGTTATTAATTTTAAACATGTAATTAGTAATATCGAGCCACGTATACGCATTGTGCGCACCACCATTTTTGGTCATAAAATCAGAATACCCTTTTGTGTCTGGGTAACGATCTGTGCCTAAAAACAGCATGTGCTCTAAATAATGCGCCATACCTTGTTGCGACATCGGGTCGTGCAGTAAACCAACACCTACGCTTAATGCCGCTGCTGATTTTTCAGCACTAGGATCAGACACTAAAATAACTTCAATGTCGTTTGCTAATTTAAGTGTTTTATATTCGCGGTTATCATTAGGGCTTACAACTAACGTATCTGATAGTAAAGAGGCCTGAGGCGCCACAGAAACCGAAGCTGTATTTGAACAACCACTTAAAACTGCAAGTGCAATAGCACTAAAACCAATAATCTTTTTCATTTTTGTTTTCCATTAAAAAGTATTGCGCAAAATAGCATGCGCCAATTCAAAGCAATATAGTTAAGCTAAACTAACATTTTCGATTAATAACTTTCTACAAAATAACGCTATTTTGTGTAACACATTGTGAAAAATGTCTTCATAATCGAATATTAGTTACGAGTCTGCCAACCTTCCGTGATTAAAATTCACTCAATATCAAAATATACACAAACCCTAAATAATAATAAGGAAAAACGATGGAAAAAATCATCATACTTGCCATGTTTGCACAAGTTACGCTTTCACTGGTTGTCATGCTCATTATGGGTAAAAGGCGCTTTGCAGCAGCTAAAAACAATCAGCTAGATTTAAGCGATTTTAAAACAATGCAGTTAGATAAGGCTGGCGACACTATTAGGGTTGCAGATAGAAACTTTTCGAATCAGTTTGAAATACCTGTGCTTTTTTACGCGGGATGTTTACTTGCACTACAACTAAATAGCGCCAGTACACTTGTGGCTATACTGGCCTGTTTATTTGTAGCAACACGTATTGTGCATAGTGTTATTCATTTAGGTGAAAATAACGTACGAGCACGTTTTAAAGTGTTTTTACTAGGGTGTATTTGTGTGTTTACAATTTGGCTGGCAATGGTTTGGCGAGTAATGCTTTAAACAGCAAAGTTTAATAATAATGTGGGCGGCTGGTTTCCGCCATCCACATTACCGTTAATTTTAATTATTTAGCACGCTTTAAACGAGGAACCGCAAGTAAAAAAGCACCTAAAAGCCAAATTAATCCGCCGCCAGAACTGCTACCTGAATCTGTTGATGTGTCAGAATCAATTAGCGTATTTTCAGTAACAGTAAGACCTGCGGCTGAATTAGGATCATCATCCATTACCGCCACGTTTTGAATAGTCACTAAATTAGCACTGCTAATTGTTACATCAGTGCTTGCACATTGTTCAGCAGTAATACCAACAACGGGTGTTTCACCACAGTGTACTAATGCTGCAATTTTATCTAACGTTGATTGGCTTGCTGCAGTAATTTGTCCAAACACAGTAAAGCCACCGTTTTGCGTATCAAGTGCTGCACTATTGTCTGTAATATTAAAAAACCACTGGCTTGTTGCGCTATTAGCATCACCCGATAGTTTAGCCATCGCAATGGTGCCCTTAACATTAGAAAAAACGGGTTCATTTTCTACAGCAGGTTTTGTGGTAATCGCATCTAGCGAGTCAGAAAATGTAAATCCCCCCCCTTGAATAACAAAGTTACTAACAGAGCGGTGAATTACTGTTTCGTTATATGAATCGTCTTGAACGTAGCTTAAAAAATTTGCAACTGTTTTAGGTGTTTGTTGATCAAACAAGTTAATTTCTATGACACCTTGGCTCGTGTTCATTTCGACAATAGTGGCAGCACTTGTAAAGCTTGCTGCGGCGAGTACTGAGCCAAGTAAAAGTTTTTTCATGTTGTATTCCTGTTGTTATATTTTTAGATAATTGTTAATGCGTTAACACATTAATGCCATAGGCGATTAAAATCGATTCTAAAGTGCGAGTTGATACAAATTAGACCGTGTTGATAACAAATTAATTACATATACCATTACTTATATTCTTTTTAGCTATATAAATCTAATTATTTAAAATTAAATCATCTTAAGAGTATGGCTACTTTTTGTTACCTTTAAAAAACACAAAACAACAGGATCTTATAATGCCACACACTAAACATGCAATTTGCGACTTTGGTTTACACAAAGGCGAACCCTATACAAAACTGCCAGCAAGCTTTTTAACCTGGATGATAGGTACTAATCACCACAAGCGAGAGTATGCGAATACGGAGTTGAAGCGTCGTGAACGTGCTGCCACAAACCAATTAACAGCCCCTTCCAAATAAAATGTAAATAAGTACGTTTTTTTAGCATGGAACTAGTTTAAACTAGCTGCCTGATAAATTAAGTAGACCTTAATCCATAGGTATTTTATGCGTATAATTATTTTATTTTCGGTTATTTTTAGTGTACTCGGATGCACATCTCCTGCTCCTGAATCCGTGTTTAGCGCTACCCCGACTAAATATTTAACTGTTCTTCATACTAATGATAACCACGGGCGTTTTTGGCAAAACGAAAAAGGCGAATACGGTATGGCCGCTCGCAAAACGTTAATTGACTCTTTACGCAATAAAGCTCAAAAGCAAGGTCATGCAGTATTACTACTCTCTGGTGGTGATATAAATACAGGTATTCCTGAGTCAGACTTACAAAAAGCAGAGCCTGACTTTAAAGGAATGTCGCTGATTGGTTACGATGCAATGGCATTGGGTAATCACGAATTCGACAACCCTATTGATGTATTGAAGCAACAGCAAAAATGGGTGAACTTTCCTTTTCTATCAGCCAATATATTTGAAAAAGAGTCAGGCGAACACGCGTTTGATAGCTATAAAATATTCAAAAAGAATGGATTAACTATTGCTGTTATTGGTTTAACAACAACCGACACAGCTAAAATTGGTAATCCTCAGTATATTGGGCACTTAGAGTTTAAAGACCCTGTTGACGTTACAGCAAAACTAGCTAAAGAAATAAAAGCTAAGTATAACCCTGACATTACAATCGCCCTGACTCATATGGGTCATTATGTTGATGCTAGCTTTGGTATTAACGCACCCGGTGATGTAACACTCGCTCGCTCACTTCCTGCAAACACCCTTGATATGATCATTGGTGGCCACTCTCAAGAACCTGTATGTATGAGCGATACAAATGTAAATGACGATAGCTTTAAACCAGGTCTTGCCTGTAAACCAGACCAACAAAACGGTACTTACATTATGCAAGCCCATGAATGGGGTAAGTATGTTGGTAAAGCTGAGTTTAAGCTTGAAAACGGAAAATTAACGTTACTAGACTACAAACTGATGCCAGTTAATTTGTATGTAGATAAAGTACAAGCTGATGGCTCAACTAAAGAAGTATTAGCAAACGAGTACATTAAACCAGACTCAAAACTTGAATCTTATTTAGCGGTATACCAAGCTAAAGGCGCTAAACAAATTGAAGGTACCATTGGTGAAGTAGATGCTCGCTTAGAAGGTGACAGAAACAAAGTTCGCTACCAACAAACAAATCTTGCACGCGTAATTATTCAAGCTCAAATGGATGTAGTGGGTGCAGACTTTGGACTAATAAGTGGTGGTGGTATTCGCAGCTCAATAGAGGCTGGTGAAGTGAGCTATAAAGATATTTTAAAAGTACATCCTTTTAAAAATCGTATTACTTACATGGATTGGCAAGGCAGTGATTTATGGGACTATTTAAATACAGTAACGAGCTTCCCACCGGATGCTGGCGCTTACTTGCAATACCATAAACTATCGTTTGAGCGTAAAAATAATCAGTTAGTTAATGTTGTTATTAACGGCCAACCTTTGAACAAAAATAAAACTTACCGTATGAGCTTAAATAGCTATAACGCATCAGGCGGTGATGGCTATCCTGCGCTTACAAATAAAAAAGGCTTTGTTAGTACAGACGAAACAGATGCCCAAGCACTTCAAGATTTTATATCAAAAAACAGCCCTCTTAAAACGGCTGAATTTACTCCTAAATAGCCTCTAATAATAGGAAAGTAACCTTGTTACTTTCCTATTATTTCAATACTGCCCTTTTTAATATTTGCCAGCCCATAACTATGCAGACGAGAGCGAGAACCCTCCCCGTATGCTTTAGGTGGATAATATAACTCTTTTTCTTCAGGATACTCACTGAGTACTTCATCTAATGCAGCACGTACTTCGCTCAGGGTTTTTTCTAGGCTATTATTAAAGTTAGGCCTTTTTCTAACCGTATGGCCGAGTTCGACCAACCTATAAAAATACTTGTTAGCAAGCTCTAGCAGCTCCTCTGGCACATCTTTATTATGACTAAGCGCTACATCATCGTTATTTGTACAATACTCTACAAGTGCTAAATAAAAGCACAATGGCTTATTGGCTAAACACATTTTTTGTTCTGTATTACAACTACTTGATAATGTTTTATCGTTAAGGTCAACAATAAGTATCAGCGGCGTAGGCTCTTCAATTGATTGATGCTGTGCATTATTAAACTGCTTATTGCTCTGTTTAATAAACGCAAATTTCACCCAAAAACTAATCAATACACTTAATACTAAAAATATAAAATAGTAAATAAAATGGCTCAATGTAAAGTGGGCTTGTTGGACGTTAAATACAACTAATACGAACCCATTATTAGTGCTCAAACTACGTATTATTTGGTGTGAGTTTACAGGTGTTACCATCTCGTTTTTTGGTGCAATAGCAACAACTTTGAGCTCGTTCGAATTAATGTAGCTGTTTAAAGTTTTAATGTAGCTGTTAACTGCATCTTTATTACCTGAATGCTTTAGCAGCTCATTTGATAAATCGAGTAAGGGTAAGTCGAGTGCTATTTGCCTTTCTATCTGCGTAATTTTTTGTTTAGCTACTTGCTGGCTTTTTTGAGTTACAGAAATATAAAAGACAGACGACAAAATAAAAAACAAACTTATAATAACAAGTAATTGCTTATACTTACTCATCACCAACCTCCTCTTTTAAGCCTACTGAGCTGGCGCCACAGCGCCAAAATGGCTGGACGTTTTGATAGTAATGCAAACTTTGATCTTTAGACATATCAAGCAAATTTTCCTGCACTGCGCATAATAAATCAGTGTTGTTTTGCTGCATTTTTAAATACCATCTTGTTCCAGAAATATTATTACTCAATGGCGTAATATAGTTTTTTGAAAAACGTTTTTCGTCGCTCTCTTTCCAAAACGAAGCAATAATATCTACTTTTCCATTAGCGAGTAAATCACGTAATTCGTTATGAGAGCTAGCATAAGTGATTTTCAAATTGGCTAAATTAATATCCAACTCTTTAAACGTTTGCTTTGGTAAAATATGCCCTGATCGGCTGGTCGGATAATCAAGCAAACCTATGCGCTTATCTAAAAAGTATTGTTTAGTAACTCTAGGTTTTTCTTTAGAAGATATAAAAAAAGCCGTGTAGTCAGAAAAGCCAACAACGGGCTGGTAGTTATAGGTCGACTCTGCTTTAAAGGCTGCCATAATATTGTTTTTAGCCAAAATTAAGTCAGCAATTCCTTTACCCACAAACTCAAAGCTGTCTGCCGTTCTATACCCCCAATACCCTTTTACAGAGCCATATTGCTTAGCCACCACGTTATCAGAGCATAACTTTTGTGTTAATAACTTAGCTATTTTTTTTGATTGCGTAAAAACAATTAATTGGCCTTTGTTACTTGTTGCAGTTGTTTGACACTCTGTTGAGGTTTCGATCATAACTGGAAAGTGTAATTCATCATTGTATACACTAACTTGACCGCAAACCCACGTAACGACCAATAATAGAAACAAAAATGTAACAATTAACATTTTGTGCAACACGATATTTTTAAAATTCAAAGCAATGCCACTCAAAAATAGACTATATAGTGCATTTGAACAATTTCGCTTACTTATTACAACAAGTAATTTTACCTGTTAAACATAAACTATTGATTTAAAAGTAATGTGAATAAGAAACTATGAATTTTAATGAGTCCTTCCTATCAACACCAAAAGTAAGGACAATTGACCGCATTAGCCTGTAGCAACGCCATGAAATATTCATTAAGGAAGTTCTAATGCATAGCAATATAAAGTACTCGATATCTTCTGCGCTTTTGATTAGTGCAATATTTACAAGCACTGACTCACATGCTTGGGGTCAAAATGGCCACCGCATTGTAGGTAAGATTGCAGAATCTCATATAAGCGAAACAACTAAAGCGGCAATACAACCCTACCTTGATGGTGAATCACTTGCACAAATATCAACGTGGCCTGATGAAATGCGCTCTGCCCCTGGCGAGTTTTGGCAAAAGCAATCATCTCGTTGGCATTATATTAATGCAGCACCAGGAAAATCTTTCAGCTTCAATCACGAGCACACTAAAAACAAAGAATCTGTAAGTAATATCCTAGAAGGCATTCACTATTCAATGCAAACGCTCACTGATAAAAATAGCACCTTAGATGCTAAACAGTTCAGTTTACGTTTTTTAGTACATTTGGTGGGCGACAGTCACCAACCATTTCATGCTGGTCGAAGTGAAGATAGAGGTGGCAACCGTATTAAGGTTTCATTTTTTAACGAAGAAACAAATCTTCACAGCCTTTGGGATACAAAGTTAGTTGAGAACGAGAATTTATCGTTTACTGAGTACGCACAATTTATTGATACAAATAACAGCGAGTTAATTGCTGAGTATTTACAAAGCTCACCTATGACATGGGTTGAAGAATCTCATAATTTAGCCACAAAAATTTATAAATATACCAACAACGAAATTGGTTATAGCTACATATATAACAATACTCCAATTATAAAGACGCGCTTACAACAAGCGGGTATTCGATTAGCTGGATTACTAAATGCCCTATTTGACCCTTCTGCAAAAGAGTTAGAAACGGCACTGAAAATGACGACTGACAAATAAACTGTATTAAATTTATATAACCTACACACGGGAAATCAACATTATGACTAAGCTTCGCCTTTCGAAATTAACTGGAGCGGTAATTTTAGCTCTAGGTGTTTCTACAAGCGCAATGGCTGCTGATACTTCATCTGCAATGCGTGGTAAAATTACAACGCCTTCAGGTGGCAGTGCTGCAAACGTTAAAATCAAAGTAATTCACCAACCAACAGGTACTATTAGCGAACTAACTACAAACGAAAGTGGTACGTTTATCGCTAATGGTTTACGTGTAGGTGGTCCTTACATGGTTATCATTGATTCTGATACGTTTAACGATACCACTGTTGAAAATATATACTTGAACCTTGGTGAAACTTACCGTTTAAGCTCGCAGCTTGCTCCGCTAAACATCGAAAAGATTGAAGTGTCTGGTTATAAGATTGTTCAACAATCAGGTGGCTCTAGCAGTACATTTGGCTCTGACACTATTGAAAATATGCCAAGCTTTAATCGTGACATTAAAGATATTGCGCGCTTAAACCCACTTGCCAGTATTAATGGTAATGGTGAGCTAACGTTTGCAGGTAGTAACCCTCGTACCAACGGTTTAACAGTTGACGGTATTGGTCAAAATGATGACTTTGGCTTGAACTTTGGTGGCTACCCTACTTCTCAGCCTCCTGTAGCACTTGATGCTATTGAACAAGTTTCTGTTGATGTATCTCCTTTCTCAGCTTCTAAAGGTAACTTTGGTGGCGGTACTATTAACGCAGTAACAAAATCTGGTACAAATGAGTTTAAGTTCTCTGGCTTTTATGAAATATCTACTCCTGAGATAGCTGGCGATGTTGATAATATTGTACAAGAAGACGATCTTGATGAGCTAGGTCATAAAACTTACTCTACAAATAAAGTAGAGCCGATTAAAACTGAAGAAAGATTTGGTTTTAATGTCGGTGGAGCGATTATTGAAGATGAACTGTTTTACTTTGTTAACTATGCAGAATGGTCAAGTGAATTAGATCTAGATTACGGCTTTGACGGTTCTGGTGCTTCAAATGAATTTAATACTTCTGAAGCTAACTATAATCGTTTCATTTCTATCTTAAATAATGAATACGGCTTAACTGATTCATTAGCCGGTGCGCCAGAAGATACAAACAAAAACTTGCTTGTTAAATTAAGCTGGAACGCAAGTGATGACCACCGTTTAGATTTCACTTATCAATGGCAAGACGACCAAGATGAGCGTAACTCTAGCACAGGCGGTGATAATATAGCCTTAGTTTCAAGCACTTATGCATACGTAACTAAGTTTAATAACTTTTCATCTAAACTTTACTCTGATTGGACTGAAAACTTTTCAACAGAAATTGGTGTGTCGTATAAAGATGTTACCTCTGATAGCGCAACTCGCTCTAACTTAGGAAGCATTACTGTTGAGGAAGACGGTCGAAATGGTCCTTCTTACAACTTTGGTACAGATCAATACCGCCATGCAAACCGTTCAGAAACACAAAACCTAACTTTTACGTTAGACGCTACGTATTTAATGGATGAGCATGAAATAAACTTTGGAGCTCAGTACGAGTCACTTCGTTTATATAACTTGTTTGCTCAAAACTCTCTTGGAACGTGGAAATTTGATAGCTTAGAAAATTTTGAAAACCGTGAAATTGGTTCTTATGATTTCTCTTATCAAAATGCTTACACTAATGATTCAGCTGATACAGCATATGATGTAAGACGTAACCAGCTAGCGCTTTACATAGAAGATACTTTTTATGTAGGTGATGATTTAGAAGTTACAGCAGGTGTTCGTTATGAGCGTTTGTCATCTGATGATAAACCAACTCTAAATGAAAATTTTGCTAATACGTATGGCTTTACTAACCAAGAAAATCTTGATGGCCTAGACATTATACTTCCTCGTGTTGGCTTTAAGTACTACGTAACAGAAGCGCTTACTATTAATGGTGGTATTGGTCGTTTCCAAGGCGGCATTCCAAATGTTTGGTATAACAATTCATTCCAAAGTGATGGCATTACTTTAGTATCAGCACAAAACGATGTAATTAATGATTACTATGCAAATAACACAGCTGATATTACTCAGGTTCCTGATGAAATAAAAAATACATTAGAGCAAGGTGCTGGTAGCGTTGCGTATATCGACCCTGACTTTAAATTGCCTTCAAGTATTCGTACTCAAATAGGTTTTGAATATGAGTTTGATTCTGAACTATTAGGTGATGGATTTAAATGGCAAGCTGAAATTGCTTACCATAAAAAAGAAAATGAAGCGGTATGGCATAATTCGTCTATTAACCCAGTAGGCTTAGCTGCGGACGGCGAACGTGTTATCAATCAAAGTATTTACAGTGGCGATAATGTTGACATAGAAATGACTAATTCATCGGATGATGGTCGTTCAATTATTATTTCAACGGGTATTGCTAAACAATGGGACAATGGCCTGTTTGTATCGGCAAGCTATGCTCACCAAGATGTTACAGAATCGTCAGCAGGTTCAGCTTCTCAGGCAGAAGGTAACTATAAGCACAATATTACAGTAAATCGTAATGAAGATATTGCAGCACGTGGCTTTTACGAAGTTGAGCACAGCTTTAAAATTAACTTAGCGTATAACACTGAATTTTTTGAAGGATATGCAACCAAGTTCAATGTTTATTTTGAACGTCGTTCAGGTCGCCCATTTAGTTACACAATGAATATGTATAAAGATGAAGACTTAGGTGATACTAGCTCTTTATTCACTAATGGTGCTTACTTACCTTATATCCCTACAGGTGCTGATGATCCGAATGTAAATTGGGCTGATTCTAAAATGACTTGGGCTGAGTTAGAACCGTTATTAGAGCGTGCTGGTATATCTCAACGTGGTGGGATTTTAGGTAAAAATACAGCAACTCAACCTTGGGTTACTACAATGGATGTTAGCATTAAGCAAGAAATACCTGGCTTTGCTGAAGGTCACACTGGTGAGGTTTATCTAATGATTGATAATTTCGCAAACCTTCTAAACAGCGACTGGGGTGTAGAAAAACGCTTAGGTTACTCTAACCAAACTATTTATGACTTTGGTGGTCTTGATGATCAAGGTAGATATAAAATAGACAACAGTTTTGGCGGTGCGGATGTGCGTAATTACTCGCAAATCAGTTCATCGTCATCAGCTTGGCAGGCTAAAGTTGGTATTAGCTACAAGTTTTAAGTCTTAATAGGTAAGTAATAACACATTAAGTTATTTGTTAACAAAACCCATTGCAAAATTGTAATGGGTTTTTTGTTTTTCACACCCCAATTTCACATGTTTGTCATAAAGCCCACGTAATATATACCCCGATATAGAGTTATTGCTCGAAAAAACACTCAAATAGACAAAAATAGTACTATTTATTAAAAATATATTGCAGTTGTATTTTATTTGTAACGAATAAATAAGGTACACTAGTAACGGATTTTGAATAAATGAACTTCAACTGTTTATTTTGAAAAATTTTAAAATAAAAATATAAAAATTTAATTAATAACTACACGGGAAAATTAAATGAAAACTCAATTACGCAAAACAGCTCTTTCACTTGCTATTGCAGCATGTGTTGGTGTAAGTGGCGCTGCAATGGCTAACGAAACGACCTCAGCAATTAAAGGTCAAGTGATGGGGCCTAACGGCAACCCAGCAGCCGGCACTAAAGTAACAATTTTACACGTACCTTCTGGATCAGTAAAAACAACTGAAGTAAATGACGCTGGTTATTTCACAGCTAAAGGCCTGCGAGTTGGCGGTCCTTATAAAGTAGTTGTTGATTCAGATGTATATGCAGACCAAGAATTCAATAACATAATTCTTAATATTGGTAACGATTACCCAGTAAACGTTTCTCTTGAGTCACAATCAAGCATGGAACAAATTGTAGTTTCTGGCGCACCAATCAGCTCTATGTCAGGTGGTACTGGTCCGGCGTCTACATTTACGCTAACTGATCTTGAAAATACACCAGCTATTAACCGTGATTTAAAAGACATTATTCGTATCGACCCGCGTATCACAATTGATGATAGCCGTGGTTCAATTAACTGTGGTGGTGGTAACCCTCGCTACAACAGCTTAACGCTAGACGGCGTTCGTATGAACGATAACTTCGGCTTAAGCTCAAATGGTTACCCTACTATTCGCGCCCCTTTCTCTTTTGATTCAATTGAACAAGTTTCAGCTGAACTTGCACCGTTTGACGTTCAATACGGTGGTTTTACATCGTGTAACATCAACGCTGTAACCAAATCTGGTGGCAATGATGTTCATGGCGCTGTTTTCTACGATTACACTAGTGACTCTTTCAAGGGTGATAAAATTGAAGGTGATGACGTTGATAACGGTAACTACACCGAAAAACGTTACGGCTTCAACGTAGGTCTTCCACTAATTGAAGATAAACTATTTTTATTTACTTCATATGAAAAACTTGAAGGTGTTCAACAGTTTAACTACGATGGTTTAAGCAGCGGCAGTGTAACTGCTGATGATATCTCGCGTATCACAAGCGTTGCTCAAACTGTATATGGTTACGATGTAGGCGGAATGCCTTCAAGTATGCCTGTTGAAGATGAAAAAATCTTAGTTAAACTAGATTGGAACATCAACGAAGATCACCGTGCAAACTTAATCTATAACTACAACGATGGTAATACTGTTTCACAGTCTGATACTGGTTCTAGCCGTGTATCACTATCTAATCACTTTTATGACCAAAGTGCAGAATTCACTTCAATCATTGCATCTGTTTACTCTGATTGGTCAGATGACTTCTCTACTGAAGTACGTATTGGTAAGTCTGAGCTAGATGCAACAGTACAATCACTAGATGCAGCAAGCAGCTTTGGTGAAATGCAAATTCGTACCGAAGATGGTGGTACAGTTTATATTGGTCCAGATGACTCACGTCAATCTAATGACTTAGACTACGATACAACTACATTTAAAGTTGCAGGTACTTACTACCTTGATCAGCACACAATTACTGCTGGTTACGAGTTTGAAGAGTTAGATGTATTTAACTTATTCGTTCAGCATACTGAAGGTGAATACCGTTTCAACAATGTTGATGATTTTGAAAATGGTATTGCAAGTGCTGTTTACTACAACAATGCTGCTGCTACAAATGATCCAAACGATGCTGCTGCGAGTTTTTCGTACGCTCAGCATACATTTTACGTGCAAGACGAGTATTCGTTTACTGACTTAGACGCAAATATTACGTTTGGTTTACGTTACGATAAATACACCAGTGATGATGTACCTAACTTAAATCAAAACTTTACTGATCGCTATGGCTACAGTAACCAAAGTACATTTGATGGTATTGATTTAATTCAACCTCGTGTAGGCTTCCAATGGTACGCGACAGATGCACTTGAAGTACGTGCAGGTGTTGGCTTGTTCTCAGGCGGTAACCCTAACGTTTGGTTATCTAACTCTTACTCAAACGACGGCATTACTAACATTAGTGCAAACCAGTTTGGTTCTATCGACTTGTTCGCAACACCTAATGTAAATAATGGTACTCCAGGATTTGAAGTACCTCAGTCTCAATTTGATGCAGTAGCTGACACTGTAATCGGCTCAGGCGATTCACAAGCAAACGCTGTTGACCCAGACTTTGAAATCCCATCAGAGTGGAAATACTCACTTGGTGCAACGTACACAACTGAAAACGAGTACGTAATCTCTCTTGATTACTTATACTCGAAGAAAAAAGATGCTGCGTTAATGCGTGACATCGCACTTCAAGATACAGGTACAACTACGTTTGACGGCCGCCCTATTTACGAATCAATTGAAGGTCGTTCAAACGAATACTTACTAACAAATGTTAGCGGTGATAGCGGTGATTCATCAGTTATCTCACTAGCTGTTAGCAAAATGTTTGATAATGGCGTAAGCGTTAACTTTGGTTATGCATACACAGATTCTGATGATGTTAACCCAATGACTAGCTCTGTAGCTGGTTCAAACTACGGTAATATTGCGCTAACAGATCCAGGTAACCCAGGTGTTGCTTCATCTGATTACGAAATTCCACATCGTTTTACTATGACTCTTGGTTATAGTCATGAGTTTGTTGATGGATTTGCTACTCGCTTTAACCTATTCGGTGAAGCATATAAAGGCCTACCATACAGCTACACATTTGATGGCAGTGATAAAGATACTTTTGGTGACAACAACTGGAATGGCAACCGCCAGCTATTGTATGTTCCACTTGAAAACGATCCTAACGTTGTTTACGACATGAGCGCTGCTGATATCAATGAATTCAATGATTTTATCGCATCAAATGGTTTAGAACGTGGTCAAACGACTAGCCGTAACGCTGAAAACTCTGATTGGTTTGTTAAGTTTAACTTTAAGTTAACTCAAGAGCTTCCTGGTTTTATGGAAGGTCACAAAGGTGAAGCATTCTTCGTAATTGATAACCTTACAAATCTGTTAAACGATGATTGGGGCGTACTTAAAAAAGGTCCTTTCGTAGGCGCTAGCATGATCGAAACATCACTTGATGATCAAGGCCGTTACGTTTACTCAGGCTTTAACGGAAATAATGCAAATACATCAGTACAAACTGATGCATCTGTATGGCAAATGCGTGTAGGTCTTCGTTACACTTTCTAATTTAGAACTGTAACCTAAAACATCTTTTAAAAGCCCACTTTGGTGGGCTTTTTTATGCCTTTAATTTATTATTTAACTTTTCAAAAATACTCACTAGCACTTCGTATTCTTCGTTAGTTAAAGTGCTCAGTAATTGTTTTTCCCAATTCAATGCATCGGGTGCTATTTGCTCATATAAGCTTTGCCCTGCTTGGCTCAGTACAAGTAATGCTGCGCGTTTGTCTTGCTCATTTAGCTCACTTCTCACTAAACCTTTATCTATTAAAACTTTTACCGCGCGCGACACTGTCGACTTGTCCATATTTGCTTGCGTGCATAAATCCTTTGCGTTGCTTTGGCCATACTGCGCTAAATTAGCAAGTATTCGCCACTGGGGAATATTTAAACCGTACTTAGTTTGATAAACCTCGGCAAAGTCGTTACTTACACGTGTTGCTACATTCGTTAATTGATAAGGTAAAAACGTTGCTAAATCGATTTTCATTTTTAGTTATCCCAGCTTTGTAAGGTTTACTTTGGTGTTCATTAATATTTACGCAGATGCATAGTTGCACATTTGATATTAGTCTCACTTGAGAGTATCTTAACTGAAATAAAAATAATATTAAACCAACCCCCCCTCTCACAGGAGTCAGTAATGGCGACACAATTAAATTATATGACAGGTTTTGGTAATGAATTTGAAACACAAGCGCTACCCGGTGCACTGCCAATAGGACAATTTAGCCCACAAAAGGTTAAATACGATTTATACACTGAGCAATTTAGTTCGACTGCATTTACGGCTCCTCGCGCTTCAAATCGCCGCACTTGGTTTTACCGCCTTCGTCCTTCGGTAGTGCAAGGTGATTACCAAGCAATTGATAACGGCCTAATAAGAACAGCCCCAATTACTGAGGCCGTAACACCACCAACAATGCTACGTTGGAATCCTATTGATATGCCTTCACAGCCTACTGACTTTATTGATGGCTTGGTAACGATGGCAGCTAATGGCAGTGCTAATGGGCAATCGGGTATTGGCATTCATCTATATGTCGCTAATCAGTCAATGCAAGGACGTTACTTTTGCAATGCCGATGGCGAAATGTTGTTTGTTCCTCAGCAAGGTGAGTTATTAATTCACACCGAGTGCGGCAAGTTAAGCATTAAACCAGGTGAAATTGCTGTAATTCCCAGAGGAATTAAGTTCTCTGTTGATTTAATTGATGATACAGCGCGGGGTTATATTTGTGAAAATTATGGCCATGCGTTAGAGCTTGCAGAGCGAGGACCTGTTGGTGCAAACGGTTACGCCAACGACAGAGACTTTCAATACCCCGTTGCTGCCTTTGAAGATAAAAAAGGTGACTTTGAGCTTGTATCTAAATTCAACGGTAATTTATTTAGCTGTGAAATTAAGCACTCTCCTTTTGATGTGGTTGCATGGACCGGTAATAGCTCACCCTATAAATACGACTTATCGCGTTTTAATGTAATAAATACAGTGAGCTTTGATCACCCCGACCCGTCTATATTTACCGTGCTAACCTCTCCTTCTGCTACTGAGGGTATGGCAAATGTCGATTTTGTGATATTTCCACCACGTTGGATGGTAGCCGAAAATACATTCCGCCCGCCGTATTATCACCGCAATATTATGAGTGAATTTATGGGCTTGATTGAGGGTGTGTATGATGCAAAAGAGCATGGTTTTGTACCTGGTGGTGCAAGTTTACACAATTGTATGTCGCCACATGGACCTGAAGCCGACGTATTTGAAAAAGCCTCAAATGCTGAGCTTACACCACAAAAATACGAAAACACATTGGCCTTTATGTTTGAGTCGCGCTATATAATTTCACCAACAAAATATGCACTAGAAGGCAAAGAGCGCCAACCAAACTATACCGATTGCTGGCGTACTATTAAAAAACAATTTACAGGTTCACAGGATTAATTATGAAATTATACAGCTACTTTCGCTCATCAGCGGCCTATAGGGTACGTATAGCGCTTAACTTAAAAGCAATTGATCATGAACTTGCTATTGTTAACCTTTTAAAATCGGAGCAGCTTGGGGAAGAATACTTAGCGACTAATCCGCAAGGGTTACTACCTGCACTTGAAACCGATAATGGTGTTTTAGCACAATCGCTTGCAATACTGGAATGGCTTGATGAAACTTATCCGCAATCGCCATTAATTACAGGAACTGCGTGGCAAAAAGCACAAATAAGAAATTTAAGCTTTGCCATTGCCTGCGATATTCATCCTGTTGATAATTTACGCGTGCTGAAGTATTTATCGAACGAATTAGGTGTTGATGACGAGGCTAAAAATAAGTGGTATCGACATTGGATAGAAGTTGGTTTTGAAAAAATAGAACTGATGCTAAACGAAAATGATGACTACTGTTTTGGTAATCAACCAACACTTGCTGACATTTGTTTAGTGCCGCAAGTATTTAATGCAATTCGTTTTAACGTAAATATGAGCGCTTATCCAAAAATTGCAGCTATTTACGAACACTGTAATAAATTAGCTGCATTTAATGATGCTGCACCGCAAAATCAACCCGATGCAAATTAAGCTAGTTCAGTAACTAACTAGAGTTCAGGTTAGCTAGCTTTGTAGCGCACTATGAATAACCGTAATGTGCTCAATTAAATCTAAGCCCAGATCAGTTAAATATCCGCCATCTGGGCTATCTATAATCCCTTTTTCAAATAAACGTTGCGCTGCACTAAGTAAGCTTGGCTCTGCGTCTGAGTGTAATTTAATACCCTGCATTTTACTGTCGCGAGGAAACTTTGCTAATAGTGTGAATTCTTCGATCATTGTTTGATTAAATTGCATTGTGTGCACCTTTTTATTTGAATCCAAGTTGTTCTGTGAGTAACTAAGTTTATAATTAAAATCACTTTGTGTACTTTACACTAGCACGTTTTTTAGCCTAATGTATTATTTTTAACCCTCCCTATTTAAAGGCCTCTAATGCGTAACTTTTTAATTCTATGCTTTTGTTTTAGCAGCTTATCGTATTCAATACTTAGTGAAGCAACAACCCTTAAAACCCATTCAATTATTGATGCAAACCAGTTTGTAAATGAAGAATCAAACTGTTGGTACGACAACAAACGCTATAGCGAAGGCGCATTAATACAAATTCACTCATTTACACTTTTGTGCGGTGCTAAAACACCCCAGCACAGTAACAGCCAACTCATTTGGCTTAAAATAGATAAACAGGGTAATGCTATTTACCCAACAGCTCCTAAAACAATCACTGTGAATTAGCGCTAAAAGCTGATTTGAGCTACAATGCACGCAGTTTAAATAAGTAGTATGGCTATGGATAATCAACCTAAAAACCCTTTACATGGGGTAACGTTAGAACAAATACTTGTTGAGTTAGAACAGCGACTTGGCTGGAGAACACTTGGCGAGCAAGTAAAAATCAAATGCTTTACTGATCAACCGAGCATTAAATCGAGTTTAAAGTTTTTGCGTAAAACGCCTTGGGCTCGCGATAAAGTGGAAGCACTTTATATTCACACTATAAATAACAAACCTATTCGTAGACCAAAAAGTGCGCCGAGAGAAACATCTTCTCAAGCGCCGGATACAACAGGGTTTGTTTGGCCATCAATTAAAAAATGATGTAAAAAAGGAGCTAATTTAGCTCCTTTTTTGATTGTAATTAGCGCGATTTATTGCTCTTTGCAAATCACATTTAATGAGGCCGGCTCAATAGTAATAACGAGTTTGTGAGCAGTTTTAACTTCACCGTCAAGTACGTACTTAAGCTCTCCTTCACCTGTCACCTCGACTCTTTTAGCATTTGTATGATGCGAATTTATAGCTAAATGTGTTTGAGTTAAACTGCTAAACATCAGTTCTGCAATGCTCAATATTGTCGTAGAATTTTCATTATTTGGTGTTAGCCAATTCACATCAAGAAGCCCGTCACTATGATCTGGCTGCCCACCACCTTGAGCCAATAACGTTGTAAAAGGCGCAGCATTAGCCACAATAAAGCTATTTGTACATATTTCTTTCGGCTCATTATCATCGAGTTTCACACTAAGTAACTGTGATTTTTGCTCGCCAAACGCTTCAAAAAAGCCATTTAAATAGGCAAGTTGCCCCGACTTATTTTTCGACTCTCTATCTGCTTTTTCAATCATTGATTGCTCAAAACCAATGCCCGCTAATAAAAGTACTAATTCGTTATTACAATAAGCGGTATCTATTGTGCTTGTTTGACCATCAATTATTAAATCACAGGCTTGTTCAACAGGAATAAATTTAGAGCTAATCCCCATCAATACATGCGCAAGTGCGTTTGCAGTCCCCATTGGTATAATACCTAGCTTACATTGTGTATTTACAAGTACGCTTGCAACTTCGGCCACTGTACCATCGCCTCCACACGCTATTATCATGTCTGGTTTTTGCGTAATCGCTTGTTTAGCAAGCTCAATACCGTTTACGTCTTGTGAAGTAGTAAGTACTTTTAAATCGTAATAGGCCGATAACCGCGCAACAATTAAGTGCTCTTTTTCTTGCCATAATCGTGTACCAGATACTGGATTTGCAATTAAAACTGCTTTGTTTTTAATCAGCAGCTCGCCTTTTTTATGACGCTTAGCTAAATGACGCAGCTGATGCTTATTTAAGTTTGCGGTTTCGCGGGTTTCCTTTATTTGTGCAAGTACTTCATGTACATCTGCATTTTTGTTTTGACTCAATAAATAAGCCGCCATTACAAAAACTGACCGCCCACGGCCTAAAGCACAATGTACAACTACGCGACGGTTTTCTTTAATATGATGATGTATCCAATTAATAGCCTGATTTAACTGAGAATGGGTAGGAATACTATGATCGAGCACCGGAATGTTTAAGTAATTTATATTCTCTTGTGTTGAACTCCACTCGAGTCCGTCAAATTCACACGTAACGTCTAAAATTGCAGTAATTCCGTTATCTTTTAATGTGTCTATGTCTGAGGGAAATAATCGGCAAGCTAAAAATAGGTTTTCGTTTATTTTTTGAATTGGCGGCACTTTATCGCGCTTACGTGACCAGGCATTATAAATTTGCACACCAAATAAAAATGGCACAAACGCCCAACGTATATAAAATGGGATCACCCCATTTTCACGTTTTCTAAATATTTTTGCTGTATTAAAAATATATGCGGTACTCACTAATAAAAGTGACAGTGCAGTCCAATAAAAAACAATAGCAAAGTAAACAGAGTTTACTTCCCAACCAATAAAAATAAGTAGTAATGCTAAAAGTGAATAACCAATTGCAGCCCACATAGTTTCTCCTTTGTGTAAATAATTCCGATTTTCTAATTTTAATTTAAACGGCTTTATGTACTCTTTTGCAAATATCACGCCATATAAATGGCATTTTAAATTCAAATTAAAATCATAAGCTATTGATATATAATGTTAATAATAAAATAAATTTAAGTACAATCTGCTCTTTGTACATTTTTTACAAACATGTGAATAAATTATACCTACACGTCTAAATTTCAAACACTGATCGGTTATTGCTTGTACTAACGTATAAAGCAGCTAATCTAAAAATCAATTAAATTTTTTGCATCCAAATCACACTCTCAAGCGTTTACTCAATGATAATAAGAAAAACAGGACCCCTATGGATAACGATGATTTACTCCCTCTTTTGTGCGCAACAGCACAAGGAGACAAAAATGCTTTCTCAAGTTTATATCAACAAACTAGCGGCAAACTTTTTGCTATTAGTTTAAATATGCTCACTAACAGAGCTTATGCGGAAGAGGCACTACAAGACGCTTTTATAAAAATTTGGCATAACGCATCTGAATATAACGCCTCTAAAGGCACCGTTATTAGTTGGATGATAAGTATAGTTAGGTATAGAAGTCTTGACTCACTGCGCTATCACAAAGTACGAAAAGAGCAGTCGTTAGGCGATGACGAATATGAAAATGAAAGTGTTGACGTTAATTACGATGAAGAAACGAAACTGGTTAATTGTATCGAACAACTTGAGCCGCAACAAAAACAAGCTATTCACTTAGCTTATTATAAGGGGCTGAGTCATAGCGAGCTAGTGGATCATATAGAGACGCCATTAGGTACAGTTAAAAGCTGGATCAGGCGTGGGCTTATGCAGCTACAAAGGTGTTTAACATTATGAATTATAATAAACCCGAACTATTAGACGCGCTTGCTGGGCAGTACGTGCTTGGCACACTTAGAGGGCTTGCCCGTAAGCGTTTTCAGCGTCTGTTACTTAACTCAAATCAAGCACGTGAAGCAACAAGTCTATGGGAGCAAAACCTAAACAACTTAGCGAGTGCTATTACACCGCAAACGCCACGTGACGATGTATGGGTAAATATACTACAGCGTATTGAAAACAGGCCACAAACAAGTAAAACAGTCATACATACCAAGCCTTCAATTTGGCGTACATGGTCTTTTGTGGCAACTGCTGCGTGTATTGTTTTAGCCTTTTTGGTTATTCAACCTAGTACCGATGTTATGCACACTCAACAAATTGCTTTGGTTCAAAATCAAGATAAACAATCATTGTGGTTTATTGATGTAAGCGAGCAAGGGCTCTCAATTAAAGCCAGTAGCCAATTGGTTGCCCAAACTAATAAAGATTATGAGTTGTGGATGATTTTAAAAGGGCAAGATGCACCTATTTCACTGGGTTTACTGCCCAAGCAAGGCAGTAAAATATTATTTAAAGATAACCGCTTTAACGCAAGTGATATCGCATTGTTAGCAGTGAGCTTAGAACCTATTGGTGGCTCACCAAATGGATCTCCTACTGAGGTACTATACACCACAGAGCTGGTACTTTTATAACCCTACTATTATGACTAAAGTTGGCTGTTTACTTAAAGCAGCCAACCTTCTTTAAAACTTTTTTAACAAAAAATAAAAATAATTTAACTTTTTTGCATCCAATTTAAATCCTGCCCCGTTATTAGCTATGACTTCAATCAAAACTAAAGGACAAAGTCATGAAAGCTTTAACTCCATCAATACTCGCAGTAGTAATATGTAGTACGTTTGTAAGTGCACCAAGTGAAGCATCAAGTCACAGAGAAGCGCCAAATATAAGCCGTTTCCCGACTTTAGATTCAACCGATTTTTATATATTTAATAGTTACGAGCAAGGTCGTGATGATTTTGTAACATTAATTGCTAACTATATCCCGCTGCAAGATGCATACGGCGGTCCTAATTACTTTGCAATGGACCCAGATGCTACCTACAGCATTCATATAGATAACGACGGCGATGCTGTTGAAGATATTACATTTGCGTTTAACTTTAAAAGCATGCTTCCTAATGATAACCAAGGTGTGCAATTAACTGTTGGACCTGAAGGTAATCAGCGTACCGTGTCTGTACCGCTTAAAAATGTAGGCGGTGTATCTGCCGGTGATGACAGCGCTGCAAATTTTAGCGAATCATACACAATGAGTATGATTAGCGGCGCGCAGCGTACTGGCGAAACAACGCTACTAAACAACACAGCATCAAACTCAAGTACATTTTCTAAACCACTTGATTATGTGGGCAATAAAACATTTGGTTCAATGAGCGATTACCAAACTTACGCTGACCAATTTGTGTATCAGGTTTCAATTCCTAACTGTGAAAGCATGGCACAAGTTTTTGTAGGACAACGTAAAGACCCATTTGTAGTTAACCTAGGCAAAACATTTGATTTAGTTAACTATGTACCTGTAGAGGGTGATAGCGCCCCTGGTGCTGGTGACGGCGGTGGTTTTCCAGGTGGTATAACACAATCAGCTGATAACGACGACCTTGCAGATAAAAACGTAACATCAATCGCTATCGAAATACCTAAAAGCTGTATTGTTGGTGAAGGTAACGGCGTAATAGGTTCGTGGACAACAGCAAGCCTACCTCAAGCTCGCGTATTAAACCCTAATGCTAAATTTGCTAATAACGCCGTTAATGGTGGTGCTTTAACACAAGTTTCACGCTTGGGTAGCCCGCTTGTAAACGAGCTTGTAATTGGCATTAAAGACAAAGACACATTTTCCACTGCTCACCCTAAAGATGATGCACAATTTTTAGATTATGTATCTCATCCAGCACTACCAGAGTTATTAAACATTTTATTTAAAGATGCTGTTAATACGACCCTTGGCGCAAACTTAGAAACACTGGCACCCACAAACTTCCCGCGTACTGATTTAATCACTGCATTTTTAACAGGTTTTGCAGGCGTTAATCAACAAGCAACTGTAACACCTTCAGAAATGCTACGTTTAAATACAGGCATTGCAGCAACAGCGCAAGCTGATCAATCTGCATTTGGTGTAGCGGGTAATGATTTAGCCGGCTTCCCAAATGGTCGTCGCCCGGGTGATGATGTGGTTGATATTGCACTTCGTGTTGTGATGGGTCGTTTATGTCATCCTATTCCTGTAAATGGTGAAGACACTGATTTAGGACTTTGTGCACCAGAGGATGCTAATACAGGCACAGTGCCATTTACAGACGGCGCGCCTATTGATGCAACAATGATGGATTCATCATTCCCATACCTTGCAACACCGCTTGCTGGCTCTAAATAAGGAGTAAAATAATGCGTAATTTAAAAACTACCCATATTTGTGTTCTCCTCAGTGCATTAACATTGGGAGCATGTAGTAGCGATGACGATAAAAAACAACCTACACCGGTTGTAAACACAGCGCCTACCGCAAGTGATGCAATGCTAACTACACAAACTGAAGTAAGCATTACCGATATGCTTAGCGCAACCGACAATGATGGCGATTCGCTTACTTACTCGTTAACAAGTGAGCCAACTCTTGGAACTGTTACCGTTAATAGCGATGGTAACTTTACCTATACACCGCATAAAGAAGTGACAGGTTCAGATAGTTTTATGTTTGGTGTAAGTGATGGCGTTAATTCGCAAGTAACTGCAACAGTGAACATTACAATTGACGCACTACAAGTCGACTTTGCTCAATTTGCAACCGATGCATTTAATCAAGCCCCAAATGCAGAGCCGTTAACTGTTAACGGTCGGGTGTTTACAAACACCGATACCGATGTTGATGGATTAATTTCAACAAACGGTAACTAACCAAGTAATTAAGCTGACAGGCCATGGATGGCTTTTTTCAAAGGATATTTATAATGCATTTATCAATTTTTAAGTCCGTCGCATTTATTACTTTCTGCCTAACACCCATTGCGTTAAGCGCTGCGCCTTTTACCCCAAAAGATGATGCAGTTATTGCCAAAAGTAATTCAACGCTTAGTGCTTCTCTGTCTGTTGAGGAAATAAATACATTAGTCACTAACAGCCAATATGCAGGCCAAACAGAGCGCTTACAGGGGCTACTTAAAACCCGTTTAGCCCAGCTATATAAACAAACACCCTCATCTCAAATTGGTTACTTATATGCTCGCGTTTTACAAAAAGAGCACCTTTTTGACGAAGCTATTGATATTGCTAACAACGTTTTGATTGGAGAGCCAAAACATAGTAATAGCCATTTATTGCTAGCCAATATATTTATGACTCAAGGTAAGTTCGCACAAGCAAAAAAACACTGCGTAGCCTTAATTGGGCAAGTAAGCACTATTACTGCTAGCACCTGTGTACTCGATGTACAAAGCCAACATGAAAGCGTTTTAGACAGCTACCAAGCATTAGTAAAAATTATAAATAATAATCAAACTAGCCTAGCTACAAACCATGTTTTAAGTGAAATGAGCTACCGTTTAAATAACTACAAACAAGCGTTGTCTCACTTACAAAGTGTAGATTTAGTTCAAGCCCCTGTGAGCCTTATTGTTTTATGGGCCGATATTCAAATTGCTCTAAATCAACCACAACAAGTATTAAATACATTAAGCGTACTGCTACCTGATAAAAGTAATTTAGAGGATGCTATTTTGTTAAGACTTTCAATCGCAGAAAAAAAACTAAATAAACGCGATAAAAAATGGCAAAATACAATGGCGCAAAGAGTTACACTACGAGAGCTTCGCAAAGATTCTTTTCATGCAAGTGACTTAGCTAAATATTACCTTGATGTACAACCAAATCGCGAAAAAGCACTTTACTGGGCTCATATTAATTGGCAACAGGCTAAAATGAGCACCGATGAGCAATTACTTACTCAAGCAAAAGCGATGCAACGAGACACACTATGAAAACGCCTTATCTATTTATACTCACTTTAATGCTGTGCATTTTTTCAACTTACAGCTTTGCCCATCAATTAAGTACAAGTTATATAACCTTAAATAGCGAGAACAATAACGACACCAACAAAAACCAATACACGGGTACCTGGCAAATTAATATAGCCGACTTAGAGCACGCAGTGCCTCTGGATTTAGACAAAAATGGGCAAATTTCGTGGGCAGAAATAAAAGCAAAACGCAGCTCAATTAATAACTTCATTGAAGAAAATTTAAATATCACGCAAAACGCGCAATCATGCCCTTTAAAAAGTGAAGGTATCTATCAGCTAGATAACCATTTTAACCAGCCTTATTTGGTTATTCCGCTGCTGTTTAGCTGTGATGACAATGAAGCAATCTCCCTTTCCTATTCCGCTTTTTTTAAAACCGATGCCAATCATAAATCCATCGTAAATATAAACGGTGTATCTCGTGTATTTAATATCAACGAGGCACAACAAACGTTCAGCTTTGAGCAAACAAGTTATTTAAGTACGTTTAATCAATACGTGTATCAGGGTGTTTTACATATTTGGATTGGTATTGATCATATTTTATTTTTAATCGCCCTGTTACTTACCTGTGTTTTAAAACGCAGCGATAAAGCATGGCAAGGTATTAGCTCTAAAAAACAAATTATTAAACACACAGCATGGATAGTAACCGCGTTTACGCTTGCGCACTCTATTACGCTTACCGGCACCGCTATGAACCTTGTATCACCAAATAGCCGCTGGGTAGAACTTGGAATTGCTATATCGGTTTTATTTGCAGCATTAAATAATGTGTGGCCGTTGGTACTTCGTTTAGGTTGGCTTACTTTTGCTTTTGGTTTACTACATGGGATGGGATTTGCGAGCGTACTTGGCGAACTTGGCTTGTCGAGCGACTATCAACTGCTTAGCATTTTAGCGTTTAATTTAGGCGTCGAAATCGGCCAACTTAGTATCTTACTAGTAGCCTTACCAATACTCATTTATGTACGACACTACACTTGGTATAAAAAGTGGTTAATGCCAATGGGCTCCGTTGCTATCGCAATCATTGCACTTCAGTGGTCAATCGAGCGCTTTTAAATAGACTAAAATAAAAAAGCTAGCCAAAATATTGGCTAGCTTACTTTTGGTTATTTATTTTGAGCGTTACTGCGCTTCATCAAATGGCATCAGTAATGTTTTCATTGCAGGGCGAAGTGCTATTAGTACCGTTTCTTCGGTTAGCTCAGGGTAAAGTAACTTTCTGAGTAATAACCCCGCCATCATCGAAAAAATAACATTAATTCGGCTTTCAAGTTCAAGTTCATCAATATCTTTTAGCGCACTTCGCTCACTTGTTAAAAGCTGTCTCATGCGATCTCTTGCCTGAACATCAGTTTCGCGTAAAAGTGTTGCCACTTTAACATTTCGACCTGCTTCAGCCATCATGTCTAAATCAATAACACACGATCCCGTGTCCATGTGCCTTTGCACACCAATGTTTAAGCCATCAATGAGCGCTTGAAGTACATCACCAGGATGATCTTCAAACTGTTGGAAGATAGAAAACATCTCTTCCATGTCTTTTTCAATAATGCTTTCTATAATTGCTTCTTTACTTTCAAAGTAATTATAAATATGGCCTGCACTCATCCCTGCCGTTTTAGATATTTCAGCCATGCCTGCACCGTGGTAACCTTTTCGGTGAAAACACTCTGCAGCAGCTGTTAGTATTTGTTCGCGCCTAGCTTGCGCTATCGCGGGATCTGTTTGCCTTCTTGCTTTAGGCTTCATGTTCAACTCCACTACTAAGTCTTAAACTCAGTAAAGCGAGCACTATAAATAGCCTCGCTGTATCATTAAAATGCAGCTCGCCAGCGAGCTGCTAATATTACTGCTCTTCCTGAGTTGTTTTGTCGCTCGTATTCCATCCGCCACCAAGCGCTTTGTACAAGTTAATTTGGCTTGCAAGATACGCTTGCTGACCCGAAATTAACTGTTGCTGTGCGCCGTACCATGTACGCTGAGCATCAAGTACTTGCAAGTAGCTATCTGCGCCTTTTTCGTAACGCATTTTTGATAAATCAAATGTGATTTGTCGGCTACTTATAAGCATATCAAGTGCACTTAATTGCTCTTGGTAACCTTCTCTATCAGCAAGAGCATCGGCAACTTCGCGAAACGCATTTTGAATTTTTTGCTGGTACGTTGCCACCGCAATTGCTTGATCGGCTTTTGCTACATCAAGATTTGCTTGGTTACGTCCCATATTAAAAATAGGTAAGCTAATTGACGGCACAAAACTCCATGTACCTGAGCCCGAATCAAACAAGCCACTTAAATCACTTGAAGCAGACCCGGCATTGGCTGTTAAGCTAATACTTGGATAAAACGCCGCACGTGCAATACCAATATTGGCATTTGCAGCAAGCATTAAATGCTCAGCGGCTTTAATATCAGGGCGTTGCGATAACAGGTCAGACGGTAAACCGACCGGCACTTCTGGCATACTGATCAAGTTGGTCAGGTCTTTACTAGGCAGTAAATCAGCTGAAACAGATTTACCCACTAATAAATCTAGGGCACTTTTATCACGCTTTAACAGACGTTTGTACGTTGCTATGTCTACTTTTGCTGTAGCAACTGTACTTCTAAGCTGCTCAAGGGTAATTGAAGAAGTTGCACCTAAATCAAAGCTTTTTTGCGTAAGCGATAATGACTCTTGCTGAGAGGTGAGCGTTTCTTTTGCAAGCTCTAGCAGTTGTAAGTCCGTCGCGTAACTAAGCCACGCATTTGCCAACTCTGAAATTAAAGACACCTGCGTACTGTATTGGCTAAGCTCTGTAGAGTATAAATTTTGGAGTGCTTGCGCTGATTGATTGCGTACTTTGCCCCAAATATCTAACTCGTAAGACGTAATGCCCACTGTTGCACTGTATTGCGAGCTAATAGCTGCATCGCCAGTACCTGATAAGTCAGCCGGTAAACGCTGGCGCGTACCAGAAGCATTTAAATCAAGCGACGGATACAAAGCAGAGTCTTCAATTTGATACAAACCACGCACACGCTGCACATTAAGCACTGCAATTTGCATGTCTTTATTGTGCTCAAGGCTTTGCGTAATTAAGGTTTGTAGTTTTTCATCATTAAAAAACTGCTGCCAATTTAATTGCTGCGCAGCGCTTTGCTCAGTACCTGATGCATAAGCATCAGATACTGGTAGAGCAAGGTCTTTTTGCTCTGGCGCTAATTGACAACCACTTAGCACCAATAAAGTAATTGCACTTAGGCTGAATGTTTTAATACTCATTCTGCACTCTCCTTCGTTGTCTCTTTAGCTTTACCTGGGAATACACGGCGAACTAAAACAAAGAATAAAGGTACAAAAACAACAACTAATATTGATGATGCAAGTGTGCCACCAATAATCGAAATACCTAGCGCATTTTGCGCACCAGAGCCCGCGCTTGAGGCGATTGCTAGTGGGATTACACCACAAATAAACGCCATTGAAGTCATTAAAATTGGACGTAAACGAAGGCGTACCGCAGCAACTGCAGCATCAACAAGCCCTAGTCCTTCATCCATTTTATGAATCGCAAACTCTACAATCAGTATCGCATTTTTAGATGCCAAACCAATGGTGGTCAACAAGCCAACCTGCAAGTAAATATCGTTAGATAAGCCACCGCCTAGCGCTGCCATAATTGCACCAAATATACCCAGTGGCACAATCATCATTACCGCAAACGGTACCGACCAACTTTCATAAAGTGCAGCTAAACATAAAAATACAAACAATAGCGATAAGCCATATAGTAAAGGTGCTTGACCACTACTTGAGCGCTCTTGGAATGAAATACCGGTCCACTCAGACGAAATACCATTAGGTAATTGTTTAACTAAACGCTCCATTTCATCCATTGCTTGGCCTGTACTGTAACCCGGCGCTGCGCTACCTTGAATTTCCATTGCTGAAAAACCATTGTAACGCTCTAAACGTGGCGAACCATACGTCCAGTAAGCACTAGCGAACGCTGAAAACGGCACCATATCGCCATTATCATTGCGCACATACCACTTATTTAGATCCTCAGGCACCATGCGCGATTGTGCATCACCTTGCATATACACTTTTTTAACTCGACCACGGTCAATAAAGTCATTCACATAACTACTACCCCATGCTGTCGAAAGTGTACTGTTAATATCGTTTTGCGACACACCAAGCGCTTCGGCTTTTGCCAAATCTGTATCAAGTTGTAGTTCTGGCATATCTTCTTGTCCATTTGGACGTACGCCCGCTAAAATTGGACTTTGGCTTGCTAAACCTAATAACTGATTTCGTGCCGCCAAAAGTGCGTCATGGCCAAGGCCTACACGGTCTTGTAAGAAAATATTGAAGCCATTAGCAGTACCCAGTTCAACAATTGCAGGTGGCGGGAATGCAAACACAAACGCTTCTTTTATCGTTGAAAAGTAGCCCATCGCTTTACCTGCAACACCTTGAACAGATAACTCGTCACGTTGACGCTCATCCCAATGTTTAAGGTTAACAAAGGCAATTGCTGAGTTTTGGCCAGAGCCTGCAAAACTAAAACCAGTAACGGTAAAAATACCATTCACAGCTTCAGATTGATCGTTTAAAAAGTGATTTTCTACCTTTTTAACAACCTCAAGCGTTTGCTGTGTTGTAGAGCCTGCTGGCAGTGAAACTTGGTTAAACAAAATACCTTGGTCTTCGTCAGGTAAAAATGCCGTTGGCAAGCTTGAGAATACATAAACCATACCGCCCACAATCACGCCATAAATAAGTAAGTAGCGTTTAGAGTGCGTAAGCATACGGCCTACAAAGCTTTGTGCACCTGAATTTGTTTTATCAAAACCACGGTTAAAGCCTGTAAAAAATCGGCCAAATAACGTCTCATTGTTATGTACATGGCTTGGTTTTAAAAGCGTTGCACACAATGCAGGCGTTAAAATAAGAGCAACTAAAACAGATAACCCCATCGCCGATACCAGTGTTATAGAAAACTGACGATAAATAATACCGGTAGAGCCACTAAAGAATGCCATTGGGATAAATACCGCAGAAAGCACCATGGCAATACCTACCAGCGCGCCTTTAATTTCATCCATCGATTTACGCGTAGCTTCAAGTGCCGAGAGTTTTTCCTCGGTCATTAAGCGCTCAACGTTTTCTACCACAACGATTGCGTCATCTACCAATAAGCCTATGGCAAGTACCATCGCAAACATCGTTAGCGTATTTATTGAATAACCAAAGGTGTACAAAATACCAAACGTACCTAGTAAAACCACTGGCACTGCTATTGTTGGTATAAGTGTTGCCCTAAAGTTTTGTAGGAACAAATACATAACTACAAAAACAAGTACAACAGCTTCAATTAAGGTGTGAATAACTTTTTCGATAGATAACGATACAAACGGCGTTGTGTCGTAAGGTATAACAGCATCTAACCCTTCAGGGAAAAACGGTTTTAGCTCTTCAATTGCTTTTTTAACTCCAGCGGCAGTATCAAGTGCGTTAGCACCACTGGCTAATTTAATACCTAACCCTGATGCAGGTTGCCCATCGTAACGAGCAACAACGCGGTAGCTTTCACCGCCAAGCTCTACTCTAGCAACGTCCTCTAGACGTACAAAAGAGCCATCTGGATTAGTTTTAACCAATATTTGTTCAAATTGCTCTGGCGTTTGTAATCGACTTTGCGCTGTTACTGTTGCATTAAGTTGCTGACCATCAACGGCAGGCATACCGCCAAGTTGACCGGCAGATACTTGTGCATTTTGCGCACTAATTGATGCACTAATATCAGCAGGTGTCAGCTTATAATTTTGTAACTTTGAAGGGTCTAACCAAATACGCATCGCGTACTGAGAACCAAACAGCTGCACTTCACCTACGCCTTCAACACGCGAGACAATATCTTGCACGTTTGATGAAACATAATCGCCAATATCAATATTGGTCATGCTGCCATCTTTAGACACAAAAGCATAAACCATTAAAAAGTTACGCGCTGACTTTGCAACTACAACACCTTGCCTTTGAACGGCTTCTGGTAATAGTGGAGTCGCTGTTGCTAGTTTATTTTGCACTTGGACTTGTGCAATATCAGGGTCAGTTTCAGCGCTAAACGAAAGTGTAAGCGTAGCAGAACCACTCGACTCAGAAGTAGATGACATATAAAGCAGGCCATCAAGTCCTTTCATTTTTTGCTCAATAACTTGCGTTACCGTATCTTCAAGTGTACGTGCAGATGCACCAGGGTACGTTGCAGTAATACTCACTGCAGGTGGTGCAATTGAAGGATACTGCGAAATAGGTAAACTCCTAATCGCCAAAATACCTGCAAGCATCACTACAATAGCGAGTACCCAAGCAAATATCGGTCTATCGATAAAAAATCGTGACATTAAAACTCTCCGTTATTGCGCTTGATCGGCTTTAGTAGACGATTGAATTTCAGATGGATTCACTGGTGCACCAGGGCGGATTTTTTGTAAACCTTCAACTATTAATTTATCGCCATCCATTAAGCCATCAGTAACAAGCCAATCAGAACCAATCGTTCTATCTACTTTTAATACGCGGCTTTCTACTGTGTTATCTTTGCTGACAACCATTGCTGTTGGTTCGCCTTTTGAATTACGGCTAACACCACGTTGCGGAGCTAAAATAGCACCCGCCTTAACACCTTCCACAATAGAAGCTCGGGCATACATGCCTGGCAGTAATAATTTTTCTGGGTTTGAAAATTTAGCACGTAGTATTACTGAGCCAGTACTTGGATCAACTGTCACTTCAGAAAACTGCAATGTGCCTTTATGAGGATAAACAGAGCCATCTTCCATAATAAGTTCAACGTCAGTTTGGCTAGTCGAATCAACACTTAGAGCACCTGATGATATTGCTTTTTTAAGTTTGGTAAGCTCATTACTTGATTGTGTTAAATCGATATAAATTGGATCTAACTGAGTCACTGTAGCAAGTGCAGTACTTTGGTTAGCACTAACTAGTGCACCTACAGTTACGCTTGATTTACTAATTTGACCACTAATTGGTGACGACACATGGCTGTAATCAAGGTTAATTTGCGCCGATTTTAACTGCGCTTTAGCCGTTAATAATTCTGCTTTTGCTTGTTTGTATGCGGCATCTGCTTCATCAAAGTCTTGCTGACTTACCGCTTTTATTTTTAAAAGCTCGCTAAAACGAGATGCTTTAGCTTTACTACTTGAAATACTCGCCTGAGCACGTGCAACACTTGCTTCACTTGCTGCTAAGTCTGCTTCAAATGTCGCAGGGTCTATTTGATACAGAGCCTGGCCTTGTTTAACCTCTTTACCTTCAACAAATAAACGAGATTGCACAATACCACTTACTTGTGGGCGAATTTCAGCAATTTGAAATGCACTGATACGACCAGGAAGTTCTTTTTTGAGAGTAAGCGCTTGGCTTTTTAATGTAAGTACACCCACTGGTACAGCTTTAGGAGCTGAAGCTTGTGACTGCTCAGCAGCCTGATCGCAACCAGTTAAAGCAACAGAACCGACGAGGGCTGACAATACAAATAAAGCGATGCGGGAACGCTGCATGTTAAATACCTTTTAGTTTAGAGTGAACGATCATTCTAAATTAAAACGCGCTGATAATGAATCTTAATTAGAAGAAATTTACACAAACTTACACTCCTCAGTACAATATACGTCTTAGGTTGCATTTAATGTTAATTAGATGAAAATAGAATCAAGACTGTATGAAAATAAAACAACTTAACATATTGAAATAATATCTCATTTTAGAAACGAAGTTTTTAGCAGACACAAAAAAGCCAAGCAAATACAGCTTGGCTATTTATATAAAAACTAAAGCGCACACCTTATTTTAAAGGATATTAGCACTCTGCGGGTTAATAACCCTTGAAACTAACAACTGCTCTACCCTAATTCCTTCTACATCAACAACTTCAAACTTAAAACCTGAAAAAGTTAAATGCTCCGCGCGTTTAGGTATTCGCTTCATATTGTAAATTAAAAAGCCAGCGACCGTTTCATAGTGCATCTGGTCAGGAAATTCTTCTATATCAAGTACTTTTGCTAAATCGGTAATTGGGGTTAAGCCATCTACAAGCCATGAATTTTTATCGCGTTCTATGATTAATTCGTCGCCTTGATGAGTGATTAAATCACCCATAAACCCTTTCATTAAATCTTTTACCGTAACAATACCCACAGAAAGCGCATATTCGTTTACTACTACCGCAAATGGTTTTGCTGCACTTTTAAACGCATTTAAAGCTTCTGATAGGCTTAATGTTTCGGGTAAGTAAAAAACATCTTTATCAATTAGGTCGTCGTTTATATTGGCGGCTTCGCCTTTTAGGACTTGTCGTAAAATATCTTTAGATTCAACAGAGCCATGCAACTTATCTAAATTTCCTGACACCACTAAAAAGTGATTATGAGGATGATCTATAATTTTAGTGGCAATATCATGGCTAGATTCGTTTAAATCAAAATACACAATTTGGTCACGTGGCGTCATCACGCTTGATAAAAACCGTGCTTCTAGGTCAAACACATTGCCAATGAGTTCATACTCTTGCTTTTGCAAACTGCCATATGCAGCACCTGCATCCATCATGGCAACAATGTCCTCTGTTGTTACATTGTCTTCTCGCTCAGCCGGCACCTTAAATAAGCGCAGTACAAAGTTAGTAACACCATTAAAAAACATCACCAGCGGGGTTAATGCAAAGGTAACCCAGCGCATAATGGTTACTACACGAACTGCAACGGCTTCTGGCATGATCATCGCTAAACGCTTCGGCATTAAATCGGCAAACAATATAAACAAAGATGTAATAGTAAAAAATGAAAGTAAAAAGCTAATCTTTTCTAAATGCACACCTTGATAAAACAATACCAACACACTTTCAACATAAGGAGATAGCGCCTGCTCGCCCACAATACCGCCCAATATCGCTATCGCGTTGAGTGCTATTTGGATCATGGCAAAAAAAGCCCCTGGATTTTCTTGTAGCTTTAGTACCGCTGCTGCCTTTATATTCCCTTCATCTGCCATTACTCGCAGTTTTATTTTACGCGACGCTGCAATTGCTATTTCTGACATAGCAAACAACGCACTGATCAAGATCAATAAGCTAATCCCGATTAAATCACCCATTTAACGCTCCAAAAAGTTAGTGCTTTTTTAAACATAAAGCAGCTGGATTATAATCGGTTTTTAAAATGCGGCAATTTATATTTATAAAATATATTAAAGTAATTTAATTTCATGAGGTTACATTGATCAAACTGTTTTTTTTAAACTGTTTAATTGCCTTTAAAGGCGACTTTTAATTGAACAACTAAGGCCGGATCCATATTTATATTACAAGCAAAAAATAATGGAGATTGAGCTGTATTTAGATTTAGTAATGGCTCGAGTAGCTCAAGCCTTGGCTCAGTTTTTATTCGATAGCTAAATTGCTTTTTGCTAAGAACAACAAAATCAAGAATATCGTGACGAGTGCTTATAAGTTTATCTATTTTATCTAGGCTATCGATGAGTAATAAATGCTTGCTTTCACTAAAGCCCCTTTCAAGCAAATAGTGATGACTAAAGTTATCACGCAGTACTGCTATTTTATATTTTTTAGCATCATTGAGAGTATTTAACTTTATACCTCTAGATTTTAGACCATAAATAGCAGAATCAAAGCTTTCCAGTTCGCCTACCCAGTTAAACTTACTTTCTCTATTAGGTAGTCGAACAATTGAAAATATACAGGTATTTTTATCGCGTAACGCTGCATTGTAAGATATGGCCCAACTATGCGCCAACATAGTGTATTTTATACCAGTGCCTTCTAGCGCTTTATGAACTTTATCGACAGAACGGCCAACGAGTTTATTATCTTCATTGAGATACTGAAAGTCCGGAAATACTTCCGTTACTATTGTAATTTCAGTTGCATCAACTTTAATACAGCTAATGAACAATAAAAAGATCAATAATTTCATTTAGCAAGGCCTCAACTAACTCATTATAAGTATTTAATAAATATAGCTGAGGCTTTATGAACTGCTAGTTTTTAGTCATGTAATGCACACTTATACGCTGATAGTGCTAGTATTTATAGCTCCTACAGCTTACTTGTTCATCGCACTAATTAAAAAGGCTGAAATTTTAGCGCCTTCTCTAAGTGTCGTTTCAGAGCTTGATTGGCCAACTAAAGAGCTGTCGGTAAATGGCGCTATTTCCATCATATCCGCACCCGTAATCGGAAACTCATCCGCAATGGCTGATAAAATATCAAGCGCATGCTGTGGTGTTAAACCATTATGTTCTGGCGTACCTGTGGCAGATGCAAACTCTGCATCAAGCGCATCAATATCAAAGCTTACGTATACTTCATCAACGTTATCAGCTTTTAATTGTGCAATAGCGTCGGCAGCAACCGCTGCTGCGCCGCGCTCAATGATTTCATGTGCCCAATGTTGCTTAACGCCAAAGGTACTTTCCCAGTGCGCTTTAGGCTTGCCACTTGAGCGTATACCAAATTGTATTAAATGATGTGGTGCTGGTAAAAATTCTAAAATATGCGTACACCACGAGCCAAAACATAAATCTATGCCTAGGCGCTCAACAAGTAAATCGGTATGCGCGTCAAAGTGAATAATAGCGGTACGCTTACCTTGCTCACGTTTTGCTTTTAAGTACGCTTTGGTAAGTGGGTAACTAATTGAGTGATCGCCACCAATACCAAATATCCCTTTATCTTTAAATGTCGCGTAAAAGCTGTCGCATACATCCTCAGTGATTGATAATGGGCTTACGTAATAGTCGTTATCTTCATTACCGTACAGGGCTTTTTGGCAATTAGAAATGGTTGCATCATTTAGGTATTTATCATGAAGTAAATGTGGGATTACACGTACATCGCCTAAATCAAACGAGTGACACTGCGGTTGCTGATCAATTAAAGCTGAGCGCACAAACAGTGGCCCCCAGTTTGCTCCGCGTAAAATACCACCGCCACAGTCTGAGCTAATACCTAACATAACGGCTTTATGTGGAGAATTTGGTAATTCATTTAAAGACTCGCGCCACAAATTATCAACGTTTTCAGTTTGTCCATAAAGTTTATCACGCAGTGCGGCTTTGCGCTCTTTTGCAGTATTTACTGTGTATACGCCATCACCAGGTGCGCACAAACAGTGCTCAACTTTGTTTTTAAATGCTTCAAATTGTGTGCTCATAATAAACTCCTTCGATTTTTATTCTGTACGTAGCTAATTACTTTTGATTAGTTATGCAAAATCACCAAAAGTGCCTAAACTTCAAATAAATTCCACTTTGCTAAATAAGTCTGTGCCTAATATAAATAAACACGTTACCTTTTACGTGCTTAATACAAATTTAAGCCATTGAATTAATTTAATATTAATGAGTATTTACCATAAACTATTTAATTGTAGTTACGCGCTTGGTTGATACTTATTATGTCTGCTTGAACATGTCAACAGCACAACAAGCCTACGTATATAAGCACTTGATTGAATATTCATAGTTGATGAATAAATCAAATTAATCCTTAAAATTATTAAGACTTAATTGGAGGAGTTAAGATAAAACGGACAATCGTCCTGTACTTGATAAACGTTTCTAGCAATGATGCTAGATTGACACAATTTATTATAAAAAGGCTTAGCTATGGAAAAGGTATTTCACTTAGGACTATGTATTGACGATCTTAAAGGTGCAAAACTTGCGATTGTACCGGGCGATCCAGATCGTGCTGCACGCATTTCACAATTCCTAGACAACCCAACTTGCCTTGCTCAAACTCGTGAGTTTCATGTTTACTTAGGTCAACTAAACGGCCATTCGGTGGTTGTTTGTTCCACGGGTATTGGTGGTCCATCTACGTCGATTGCAGTAGAAGAATTAGCACAACTTGGCGTGCGTAAATTTTTACGTATTGGTACAACAGGTGCGATTCAGCCACATATCAACGAAGGCGAAATTTTAATTAGCCAAGCGTCTGTACGTTTAGACGGTGCAAGCCAGCATTTTGCTCCTCTTAGCTACCCTGCTGTGTCTGACTTTTATGCAACACAAGCTATGGTACAAGCATGTAAAAACTTAAATATCGATTTTCATATTGGTATTACTGCATCAAGCGATACATTTTATCCAGGACAAGAGCGTTACGATACGCATTCTGGTTACGTTCCTAAATCACTACAAGGTAGCTGCGAAGAGTGGCAAAAACTGGGCGTGATGAACTACGAAATGGAATCAGCAACATTATTCACTATGTGTGCAGCCCTTGGTTTACAAGCAGCATGTGTAGCAGGCGTACTTGTTAATCGTACTCGCCAAGAAATACCAAATGTTGACCATGGTGAAATTGAGCGTAAATCTGTAGCGGTAGTATTAGAAGCGGCTAAAGTATTACTTGATTAATACGGATTCTATTATTAATGGGCTATTATAACGATAAGAAAATGGCTCAGTAACAAGGCAAAAATTATGAAGTATAGTTGTCTTATATGAATAATTTTTAACGCAGTTAGTGAGTTATTTAATTCGATAGAATGGCGCATTTTAATAAAGCACAGCTTTGCCTGTGCTTTATTGTTTTTAAGAGGTTATTTTAGCTGAGCGCTAATTACTTCTATTGCCGGTAAATTTTTAAAACTTGCAAGTACAGCACGTGCTACACCCGCTTGGTTTTCATGGCCTGCGGTTTCTAAAAGTGTAATACCTTTTACCGTCTGCTCATCAAAGCTAAGCCCTGCGATAAATAATTGGCTAAGTGCACTTTGCAGTGGCGACAAGCTTGGGCTGTACGCTGCGTTTTCTGCGTAACTTCCGTAAAAATCGCCATTTTCAAATGTACTAATTTTTACTGCACTAAAGTTTTTACTATAGGGTACGTATGCGTTTAATGCTGTACTTGCTAGTTTTTCATCTAGTTGATCATTTGCAAATACTTGCTGGTGAGGCTCTGGATTAAACAAGCTAAACGCGTTACCTAAATCAGTCGGCCCAAACGAGTACGGCAGTAATTCTGCCAACTTAAAGTGTTGCTCTGGCAATAAAATATCAAACTCTTTCGCATCAGCGAGTTCGTTCATAAACTGGCGGCAATATCCACACGGTGCATCGCTAATCGCTATTTTAACTATTTTTTTGGCGCCGTTTAACCATGCGTTATTTATAGCCGATTGCTCTGCATGAACCACTAAACTCAATGCTTGATGATTAAATTCTACATTTGCACCAAAGTAAAAGTTTACCTCATCGTTTTCATCAAGTGCTTTAACAATTGCGCCTACATGAAAATCTGATATCGGCGCAACAGCATACTCAGAAGCCAAAGGTACTAAACCTTGTAATAATGCATCATCAGACACATTGAGTTGTGCGCATAACTGTTTAATATTATTAGAATTTAATATGCCACGTTGTGATTTTAATTGACTACGTAATGACGCTGTTTGCGCTACGTTTAATGTGATGTGCGAATTTGTAAGTGCTGTATCTTGCTGTACAGTAAAAGTTGCTGAAGCCATAACATTTTTTAATTATTCAATGGCTACGTAGTTTAAAAGGTTAGGGTGTTAAATACCAGCCTATTTAACGCAAAAAAGGGAACACATCGCGTGCTCCCCTTAATTTTAACTGATATACCCAACAAAATAATTAATTGGTATACCTAACAACATAACATGTTAACCGGTATTACGCATACCTGCTGCAATACCTGTCATCGTGATCATTAATGCATTATCAATGTCACCTTCGTTGCGTTTTTCCTCTGAGCGAGCACGACGTAAAAGCTCAACCTGTAGTAAGTTAAGTGGATCGGTGTACGGGTTACGTAAACTAATCGACTCCTTAATCCAAGGTTGTTCGGCTAGTAGGCTTTTTTGCGGGCTAAGTGACTGTACTAGGCTAATAGCTTCTTGTAGCTCTTTACGAAGCGTTACACCCAATGGTTTGTACATATCTTCCACCAGCGCATTATCGTAATGCTCACTCAACCAACAATCGGCTTTACTAAATACCATTTCTAGCATTTCTAGGCGCGATCTAAAAAACGGCCACTGTAAGCTCATTTCATTTAGTGTTTCGGCGCCGTATTTATCAAGCGCAGCCTTTAAGCCAGTTAACGCACCTAACCATGCAGGAAGCATTAAACGGTTTTGACTCCACGCAAAAATCCACGGAATAGCACGTAGGCTTTCAACGCCACCATTAGGATTACGTTTTGCAGGACGCGAGCCAAGCGGTAACTTAGACAGTTCAAGCTCAGGTGTTGCCATTCTAAAGTAAGGTACAAAGTTTTCATCATGGCGAACTACATTACGGTAATGCTCACACGACTCCTCACTTATTAGCTTCATTACTTCGCGCCACTGCGGTTTTGGCTCCGGCGGCGGTAATAAGTTACTTTGCAGAACTGCGCCTGCGTAAATATTTAAGCTTTGCAGTGCTACATCGGGTAAACCAAATTTAAAGCGAATCATCTCGCCTTGCTCGGTTACACGCAAGCCACCTTTTAATGAGCCAGGCGGTTGTGAATGCAGCGCTTGTGCAGCGGGTGCACCACCACGTCCTACTGTACCACCACGTCCGTGGAATAAAACAAGCTCAATACCACGTGCATCAGCAAGCTGTACTAGCTTATCCATTGCTTCGTACTGCGCCCAACCTGCTGCCATCATGCCAGCATCTTTAGCTGAATCAGAGTAACCAATCATTACGTTTTGGGTGTTTTTAATGTGCCCGCGATACCAAACATTATCAAGCAATGTGGTAATTACATCACTGCCTGCGTTTAAATCGTCGAGTGTTTCAAACAACGGTGCTACTGGTAAATCAAAGCTACAGCCGCTTTCTTTTAGCAACAGTTGTACTGCTAAAATGTCTGACGCTGTTCGTGCCATCGAAATAATATACAAACCAAATGTTGCTTCGTCTTGCTTGGCAATTACATCAAAGGTATCAAGTACTTCTTGTACATCAGGGCTTGGTTGCCAATGTTTTGGAATAAGCGGTCTGCGCGAGTTAAGCTCTGCAAGTAAAAATGCTTGTTTGTCTTGCTCTTGCCATTGGTTGTAGTCGCCTAAACCTAAATAACGAGTCAGTTCTGAAAACACATCGCCGTGGCGAGATGAATCTTGGCGCACATCAAGTTTGGCTAAACGCAAACCAAAGCTATTTATACGGTGCAGTAAATCAAGTAATAAGCCATCCGCAACTACTTTCATATTACACTTTAATAACGAGCGATAGCACACTTCAACTGGGTGCTTAAGCTGATTAATATTAGTAATTAAATCTTGTGAATCGCTGCGCTTATTTTTAATTTTAGCACCTAAGTGCGCCACTGTTTCTGCAACCTGATTTTTAAGCTTTTTGATTACTGCTCTATATGGTTCAAATTCCTGCCCTGCAAGCTCAACAAGCTCATCACTGGCATCTGACATAGAGAGTTCAGCGCACAACGTTTTTAAGTCTTGAATGTATAAGTTAAGTGCCATCCAACGACCATGATCAAGCACTTCTTTTGTTACCTGCGATGTTACAAACGGATTACCATCACGGTCTCCACCCATCCACGATGTAAACTCAATTGGGCTGTAATCTATTGGTAACTCTAAGCTCAACTGGTCTTTAACATTCGCTGAAAATTCACGTAAAAAGCGCGGAACCGCATGCCACAGGCTATTTTCTATTACTGCATAGCCCCATTTGGCTTCATCAACTGGCGTTGGGCGAGAGCGACGAATATCGTCGGTATGCCAAGCTTGGCTAATCAGCTGTTCAATACGATTTAAAATATTGTCTCGCTCTTGCACTAAGTTATCTTTTCGCTCTAATGACGCTAAGCAATCACTTAGTTCAACGTGTTTGTTAATAATAGTACGGCGCGTAACCTCGGTTGGGTGAGCGGTCAGTACTAAGTTTATGTGGAGTTTTGAGAGTGTTTCGGCCAAATGATTACTGTCTAACTGGCCTTGTTCTGCTTTTGTAGCTAACGTTTTTAATGTTTGAGTGAGAGGGTTTTGTTGACCAAGGCCAACGTCGTTAAAACGCGAAACGGTATGAAATTGCTCTGCTACATTAGCAAGGTTTAAAAAATGATTAAATGAACGGGCAACCGGTAAAAGCTCTTCATCACTAAGCGCATGTAAAACATCTATTAGCGCTTGTCTGTCGTCTTCGTTACCACTGCGAGATGATTTTGATAAAGCACGAATTTCTTCCACTTTATCTAAAATCGCTTGACCTTGGGCATCTTTGATTGTTTGTCCTAGTAGTTGCCCTAGTAAATTTACATTACCTCGCAAGGCGGCGTATTGTTCACTCATTTATCAGTCTCCATTTTTTCGTAGGACACTATTAATATCATCATGAAGAGATATTTAATAGATCCATTTGCAATGTCTTGTCGTAAAAAAGTATATATAAAATAATCACAAAGCATTCACATGATCATTTTTTACGATGGTAACTGCCCTCTTTGTAGTACCGAAATGCAGCAACTAAAACACGCTGATAACAAAAACTTAATTACGCTTGAAGATCTTAACGCGAGCGACTTCAGTGAGCGCTACCCGTATATTGATAAAGACAAAGCAATGAACTACCTTCAAGCTCAAAAGCAATCAGGTGAAATGATTTATGGGCTTGATATAACTTACGAAGCATGGAAAATAGTGGGTAAACACGGCTGGTTGAAAATTTTTCGCTTGCCAATAATTCGCTTTTTCGCTGACTGCGGATACCTATTATTTGCTAAGTATCGGCACCCCATCAGTCGCTTTTTAATGCCAAATACTCAGTGCAGTAATGGCCAATGTGGACTAAAAGCAAAAGGTGATAAATGAAAATTATTGTTTTATTCGGCGCAAGCAGTGCCATAGCAAATGCATATATAGAACATCTACAAATAAACACGCCTACTCATCAGATCGTTTGTATTAGTTCAAAAAGTATTGAATCTGGCTCAAGTGTTGTCCACCTGCATACTGACTACACAAAACAAAGTTTAGCGCGCGTTACTAATTACCTAAAAGAGCAAAATGCCGATATACAACAAGTTATTATATTCAATGGTACACTGCACAACGAAACCCATATGCCTGAAAAAAAGATGGAGGATTTAGACGCTGAGTATTTTAGCCAACTTCTAAATTCAAACACCCTAACTCCCCTACTTTGCTTGCAGAGTATTTTGCCGCTGTTAACCCACAAAACGCAGTGTACTATTACTGCATTAAGTGCGCGCGTAGGCAGCATAAACGACAATAAATTAGGTGGTTGGTATACTTACCGCGCATCTAAGGCGGCGCTTAACATGTTGTTTAAAACGGCGTCTATTGAACTTGCTCGTCGTGCTAAAAACACCAAACTCGTTTTGTTTCATCCAGGCACCACCGATACAGCACTCTCTAAGCCTTTTCAAAAAAACGTACCTGCAGGTAAATTATTTACGCCTGAATTTGTAGCTAAGCAACTTTTTGAATTAACAAACAATAACCCCGATTTAAAACTAAACGGTGAACCTGCTTATTTAGATTGGCAAGGCTCTACAATACCGTGGTAAGGACTTTTAATGCATTTTACTAAAGCGCAAATAGACTCACTTGAAAAACATACCCGTACTCATTTAATTAATTCTCTTTCGGGTTTTAAAAGCGCTAATTTAATTGGTACGCAAGACTTACTTGGCAATACCAATCTATCTATTGTCAGCTCCGTTATTCACTTAGGTGCAAATCCACCGTTAGTCGCAATGATAATGCGCCCTCACAGTGTGCCGCGTCATACGTTTGAAAATATTTTACAAACGGGCACTTACACCATAAACCAAGTGAATAAGTCAATTTATAAGCAAGCTCATCAAACCTCAGCTCGTTATGATAAAGACGAGTCTGAGTTTGATGCTACAGGCTTAACACCTGAATACTTAAACGACTTTGCAGCGCCTTTTGTACAAGAAAGCCGCTTAAAGTACTCGGTTAAATTTGTAGAAAACCAACATTTAGCCATCAATGGTACCGAGCTTGTTATTGGCGAAATTATGGATGTATATGTAGATAAAGCAGCACTACAAAGTGATGGCTTTTTAGATTTACAAGCAATAGAAACAGTGGCAGTAACCGGGCTTGATAGCTACCATACCAGTAATAAATTAATGCGCCTGCCTTATGCAAAAAAACCTTAGCGTGCATGTTATCTCATAAAATTGAATTCCCTTTTCACATTGCGCACAATGCCTAAAAACCAAGGAGAAAAACATGACCACCATAGGTATAGGTACACAATCAAGCGAGCAAGCGCTGGCAAGCTTAAGTAATATGACGCAAACGCTAACCCCTATTGCTGCTGACGAACATTTAGAGCGCATAGCCAAGGCGCAAGCGTATATGCTAGCAAACAACATAGATGCAATATATTTAAACGCTGGCACCAATCTAACCTACTTTACAGGCATGAAATGGTACGCGAGCGAACGCATGGTTGGCGCAATATTACCCGCCCTTGGTGACGTGCAATATATAGCACCATACTTTGAGATTGGCTCGTTAAACGGGTTTAAAGTGATAGATGGGCCTATTCATGGGTGGCAAGAGCACGAAAACCCTTACGCACTTTTTGTCGAAGTGCTAAAAAAACTAAACATTAATGAAAACGCAACCATTGGCATTGATGAAAGCGCACAGTTTTTTATATTCGACGGTATTAATAAAGCGCAAACGGGTTTAACACTCATAAACGCACAACCTGTAACGGCGCATTGCCGTATGCATAAATCAGTTCACGAGCTTAGCTTAATGCAGCGCGCTATGGATATGACCTTAGCCGTGCATCAAGCCACAGCAAGCATGCTTTATGAGGGAATAACCACCACCGAAGTAGAAGCCTTTATTAAGCAAGCACATCAAAAAGTAGGCGCACCAGGTAACTATTTTTGTATTGTTTTATTTGGTGTTGCAACGTCTTTCCCGCATGGTGTTAAAGACGCCCAAGTACTTAAAAAAGGCGATATGGTATTAATAGATACCGGCTGTAAAGTACACGATTACCTATCGGATATAACCCGTACTTATGTATTTGGCGAACCAACAATGCGCCAACGCATGTTTTGGGATCACGAAAAAGCAGCGCAAATGGCGGCATTTAATGCAGCTAAAATCGGTGCTACCTGCGAAGACGTAGACGCTGGCGCACGGACTTATTTAGCCGCGCAAGGGTTAGGCCCGCATTACCAAACACCGGGTTGCCCGCATCGAACGGGGCATGGCATTGGGCTAGACATTCACGAATGGCCATACTTAGTTGGCGGTGATAAAACCCCACTTGCCCCAGGCATGTGCTTTAGTAACGAGCCAATGTTAGTTATACCCGATGAATTTGGCGTACGTTTAGAAGATCATTTTTACATGACCGACAACGGCCCTCATTGGTTTACACAACCAAGTTATAGCATTGACGACCCATTTGGGCTTAACGCTTAAAACTGATTACCTTCAAGAGCAGCTGTTTAGCTGCTCTTTTTAGTTTGAGGATTGATAATGCATACTTCGTCCCAATATCCTTTTTTATACTTAGTTATAAGCAATCCTCAAAAGGATAAATATGAAAAACTTTAAAATTGATATCGTTTCAGACGTAATGTGCCCTTGGTGTGTAGTGGGTTACAAAAACCTAGAAACTGCACTAGAGCAACTTAAAGACGAAATGAGCGCAGATATTACGTGGCATCCTTTTGAACTAAATCCAGATATGCCAATTGAAGGTCAAGACTTAAACGAACACTTAATGCAAAAGTACAACCTAAGTGAAGAGCAAGGCGACGAAAATCGTAAAAACATGTTCGAAGCAGGCCAGCGTGCTGGGTTTACCTTTAATTTTGATGGCAAACGCATCATGATCAACAGCTTTGATTTGCATCGTTTATTAATGTGGGCACGTGAAGAAGGTAAGCAAACCGAGTTAAAACTCGCCTTTTTTGAAGCACACTTCACCGATTTAAAATACTTAAATCAAGAAGAAGCGTTGCTCGACGTTGTTGAAAAAGTGGGTCTTGATAAAGAAACTGCGCGCGGTATTCTACATTCAGACAAATACGTACAAGACGTACGCCAAGAGCAAGACAACTTTAAACAGATGGGTATTACTTCCGTCCCTACATTTATCATAAACGATAAATATGCACTTACTGGCGGACAACCAAGCGACTCATTCATTCAAGCACTAAAACAAATTAGTGAAGAAGAAGCCAAGCAAGACGCTTAACGAGTTAAATAGTTGTTTAATACTTAAAAAGGCTGCACATTGCAGCTTTTTTATTACGTATAAGTAAGCGAACAATAATCACCTTACTATAAACTTATTTGATATTTTATCGTCAATATACAGTATTAAATGCGCGTGATTATTCGTAACATCACAAGCGACTTATCTCTAACATAGCCTCTAAGATTCTCGTAAATGAACTTCTCTGTATAAAAATCAGGATGGGTATTTGTAGTGTTCAACTAATTTCGGCTGATGGGCACAACGCTCAGGCAACGCTATTTTCGTCTGCGTAAAAATTTAAGTTAAACCCCCCGAATATTCAATATTAAACAACCAGCCTGGCAGAGAAGGTAACCACCACTCTTCAAATATATTTAAAAATGGTGGTCGGATAAGCAAAGCGCCATCCGACACAGTAACTTATTTGAGTGTCGACGCACATAAACAGCTAATTTATATAGAAGAATAAAGCAAGACAGGCACCTTAATTGAACAAGCAAAGCTATCCCAATTAAGATGGGTGCCACGTTAATTTATTAACTCTAAGCGCTTTTAAAGCATTAGGTAATGCATTTGGAACCCATAAAACAGGCTGTTTTTCTTAAAAATGAGTAATTCTACAGCCTCTACGCCTCATTCAGAGGCAAATAATTGTTGGCTAAAATAAGCGACGCAGGAGCAAAGCCAACTGTTATTTGCACTGCTGAAATGAATTTTCATCTCTATTTTTCAATCACTTAACTTTAACTTTAACTTTAAAAAATTTAGGTGTCATCATAAAGAATGATAAATCAGCCATAATAAGCGCCATTGTAATATTAAACAAATATCTAGTCGAAGTTTCGCTAAACCGCATTCCCTTTTCAGCGACTAATCTTTTTACCTCACGATTAATAGGTGAAAATGACTGTAATACTCCGATAAATTTATCTCTAAGTATTTCTAAACTCATCACTGTAAAAGTGTGAGCAAAAGGATTTCTAATATTTTTTCTAAAACCATCAAAAAATGATATTTCTTCTTTTGTTAAAATATGAAACCTATAAGCAAATTTCAATTTAGAATCGAAACCACTTAATACACCATGAGGACCAAATATGTGATCTTTATCACCTTCTTCTTGTTTTGGGAATCTTTGTTGCATTATTTTTGAAAGTTCGTGCTCAATAAATGCACTAGCGGTAAGTACAGCGCCTCGATCACCTTCTGATTCTAAAATTTTGAAGTACAAATCAAAAGCGCTTTGGTATAACTCTTCTTTTTCAGAATTCACGAATTAAGAATCTCCAGACATAAGGCTAACGAGCCTGTAGATTAACTCGTTTTTAAATTTGTTTTTATTGATAAACAAACCATAGCTGAGTTCCTATTTTGGTTCAATCGATTACTGTGTTTTTCATAGAATATAAAAAGCTGGTTTGGTGTTGTTTCAATTGGCGTTTTGGACGGGATTTCGAGTGTTTTAGCGGCTTTATTTTAAGTTAATATAAATTAAGATGACACCCATCCTAATTCTTAGTTCGTCAAAGTATAAAATTTAGGATAGGTGATGAGATGGACGCTCCCCAATACGGCGTCAATTTGCCAAACTGTTTAAGTAAATTAAGTACGATAAAGTACTTTAATTACATGCCAGCCAAATTTAGTTTTAACTAGGTGGGGCTCTAAAATTGCGCCTTTAAACGCAATTTTGTCAAACTGTGGGACCATTTGGCCGCGTCCAAATTCACCTAAGTCACCGCCTTTTTTGCCCGATGGGCATGACGAATACTTTTTAGCTAAGGTTTGAAACTTTGCACCTTTACCTAATTGCTTAATAATGTCTTCTGCAATTTCTTTGTGCTTAACCAAAATGTGAAGTGCATGTGCTGTGTTTGCCATGAAAAAAGCCTTTTATACCGTTAGCTAAAATTAAACGCGGCGATTTTAACACAGCCGCCTAAACCTAGCATCTACTTATAGCTAACCAATCAAATAATTGGCGTCACCCAATAGTACGCTTTAATTCACAAAGCCTGATATTTGGTCTAAGCAGCTATATTCAGGGTCCGAGAGTGGGCTTAACCTAGTTACTTTTCTAATTCGTGGTGCTTTACTTTTTTCATGGCTGGAAATAACGCCCTCTACTAAAAGCATTCTATAACTACAACGCTTAACAAACCCCTCAGTTACATCACCGTAAAATGGGAATACTAAGTATTGCTTTGACATTTTTTCTAGATCTGCACGATCTTCATAAAAACCAAGGTGTCCATAATATCCAACTAAGCACACTTTAGTTCCAATCAGATCACTTTGATTCTTAAACAGTTGACCCCATAATATTTTTTTACATTCAATATTTTCCTGTAAAGCAAATGCTTTTACAGAAAAAACAACGACTATTAAAATTAACAATTTAAATATAGATATAAATTTTTTCATATTTGGCTTCTATTAATTTTCGGGGAGGATTGCCCTATAACGCGTCCGTACACTATAACCTAATAGGCCTAGTCATTTTATAACCTATCAATTTGTATAAATTAATACCTCAAGATTAGCAATAATCAACCAAAGGCAAGAAGAAAACCTAACCCAATTAGTTTTCTGTCTCTGCTACAAGCCTCGTTAAAATCAGTTTTTTAATAACGTTCTTAAATTCACGGCTGAAAAAAACACCATTGCTATACACGCAAACAACAAAAGATAAATACCGTAGTCTACGCCTACTATTAAGTAGGCTTTACTGCGCTCCTGAGGGTTATAATAAACATTAACTTTATTGCTCGTTTCATATTTCTTAAGTTGTAAATCTCGATCCGCTCTATCAAGCATAGAGTTAAAGTTAGATACTCGGTTTCCGACAAATAGCTTTTTCTCAACTGAATAAGAGTATTCGACTTCTATAATATAGCGCTCTTGGTTATGTTGTATACGCAGTGCATTACTAGAAATAACAGTACCCTCGACCACGGGCCAACTTTTCGTAGCCAGACCTTCTGAAACAATTGTTACTAAATAAGTACTCCAAGCGAATGAAGCTAAAAACATTACGACAAAAAAAACTTTGCTTTTTTTAAACATATTAACACCTAATTCCAGGGGGGGCTTCACAATGCTGTGTAGCTCTTTCAACCTTCTTAATAGCTGAATTTAATCCATTCGTTATACCATCGATGCTTTCAGGTATTGAAAAGTCCCAAACAGCTGACCGATGCATAAGCAGCTTATATTGCATCATTGCGGTTATTATACGGCTTAAAATATTTGTCTAATGGAGTAAAAATTTAGGATGGGTGTCTTGTTAATTTTTTTGTTAATTTTTTAAGTTAAACCCACCGAATATTCAATATTAGACAACTAGCCTGGCAGAGAAGGTAACCACCACTCTTCAAATATATTTGAAAATGGTGGTCGGATAAGCAAAGCGCCATCCGACACAGTAACTTATTTGAGTGTCGACGCACATAAACAGCTAATTTATATAGAAGAATAAAGCAAGACAGGCACCTTAATTGAACAAGCAAAGCTATCCCAATTAAGATGGGTGTCACGTTAATTTGCCTCATGTTGGGGTCTATTGTTTTAAACCCTAGAAATTAAACAACCACTCTAATTGAACAAACAAAGCTGCGCTACTAAATTGCTCGCGGTTTCGGTCTGAATTTTCACAATAACTTTCTTGAATTTAAATGGGTGTCTTCGCAGTTTAAATTGTCTTCAATTCAACCTATACGATTATCGTAAAATGGTCTCAATAACATAAAATTAGAGATTATCAGCGTTAGTCCCCCTCATATCTTGAATTAGAATGGCTGTCATGTTTAATTTATTTTTTCTATTCGCCCGATCATCAATACTCACATGAAAACAACTTGTTTAGGTGTAAACAAACCCGTAAAGTTATCTACGTAAAATTTTCTTATCTTTTATTTACGGTATAAATAATGAGAATTGGCTACGCCAGAGTAAGTACAGAAGAACAAAATAAAGATGCTCAACTTGATGCATTGAATATAGCTTATTGTGAAAAGCTATATATTGAAAAATGCAGTGGTAAATCAGAGAACCGTCCACAGCTAGAGCAAATTAACTAAATGAATATTAGAATTAAAGGATAGTTATGTCAGGTCCAAGGAGCTATACGGATAAAACATTAAAGCGCTTATTTGGTTTATCCAGAAATAAGTGCTCTTTTCCTGGTTGTGAAAAAGAAATGAGTGATGATAGATCAGCTAAACATTCAAATATTTGTCATATTGAAGCTGCAAATAAGGGGGGTGAACGTTGGAATGGCAATATGGAAGATTATAAGCGCGCTGATTACGACAACCTTATTCTTCTCTGCCCTCCTCACCATGATGAAACAGATGATGTAGAAAAATATACAGTTGATGTTTTGAAAAAAATGAAAAAGAGGCATGAGCGTGAAATGGCTGAGCGTTGTTCTGCAAAAAGACCCCTATCACAGCGACCGTCTTTGTTGGCAGACGTTATCAATAAAATATCAGGAATTGATATTGATAAAGTGACGGATGAGCCAGTTATCAATAGCTTCTCTGTCGACGATAAAATTTCTTATAATGATGTTATTGAAAATGCGCCGATCATTCAAGAGTACAGCGGTTACCAGGGCAAGATAAATGCGCTATATAGTGAATTTGAACGTTCTGGTAACGGGCGTAAAACTTCACTTTTAAGAAATGTAAGAAATACTTACCTAGAGGCTAAAGGAAAAGTGTTAGGTAATGATCAATCCTTGAATAATATAAAAATCCATGCGGATCAGCTTATCGAATATGTTAAGCGCAGCTTGCATGAGCAAGTTGATGCAAGCCTCAATAATGATAGTACTTTACCCTATGAAGATGTAGAATTTGCAGTTTCTATCGTAATGGTTGATGGTTTTATGCGCTGTAAGATACTAGAGGAACCTAAAAAGTGATCGTAAATCAAGATAACCACCCTCAGCGGCAGGTTTATTATTTAGGTGCTAAAGCGCTTAAAATATTAAGTTCTAAAGGCGGAGCTGTGGATTTTTTTGATATTTACCAAGAATTAAAAGTAAAAGAAGACATTTCTCTAAGGTTATTTATATTAACTATCGACTGGCTATATTTACTTGGAACTATAAGGTCAAATAAAGGAATAATTGAACAATGTTCTTAAAATCATTAACCATAGAAAGTGAAGGACATACGATACGTAAAATTAACTTCCACAAAGGGATAAACTTCATTGTTGATGAAACAAAATCATCCGAAGGAAGTGATAAACAATCAGGTAATAATATTGGTAAAACCACCGTTATACGATTAATTAATTTTTGTTTAGGTGGTTCAGATAAAGGTATTTATCAAAGTAAAGAGTTTAAGAATAACCTCAATGAAGAGGTTAAAGCTTTTCTAATAAACAATAGTGTTGTCATAACACTTCGGTTGAGAGATGACCTTGACGACCCCTTTTCGAGACAAATTGAGATACGTAGAAACTTTTTAAGTAACAGTAAAAAAATACTAGAAATCAATGAGAAAACAGTCAAGGTAAAAGATTTAGACAGTGAGCTTAAAAAGCTTATTTTTGGTTACGAGGAAGATAAACCAACCTTCAAGCAGTTGAAAGCTAAAAACATACGAGATGAAGCGGAGCGTTTGGAAAATACCGTCAGAGTGCTTGGTAATTTTGGTAAGGCTGAAGAGTATGAAGCGTTATATTTATTTTGGTTGGGCGTTAATTATCCTAGTGCCGAGAAAAAACGTAGCTTATTAGAAGAAAAGAGAATTGAAGATACACTGTATAAACGTTTAATTTCAGATAATAGTGAATCTAAAATACAACAATTTTTAAATATTGTTGAGCGTGATATAGAACAGTTAGAGAGAAAAAAGTATAACTTTAATATCAATGAAGATTATGAAAGCGATTTAGAGTCATTAAATGAAGTAAGAGCTCGTTTGAACTTACTATACGCCAAGCAAAGTCAACTCAGCCTGAGAAAAGAACTAATTGAAGAAAGCAAAATTGAATTAGAGCGAGATATCGCAAATGGAGAGATATCTCAAATTGCCGAGTTATATTCACAAGCGAAAGTGATCATTCCTAGTCTCCAGAAGAGCTACGAAGATATCGTTGCATTTCATAATCAAATGATTTCAGAAAAAATCCATTATGTAACTGAAGAGCTGCCAAGTCTTCAAGAGCAGCTCATAAAAACAGTTTCTGACATACAACTTAACTTAAGTAAAGAGCAGCAGTTTGTGGATTCGCTGCAAAAGGCTGACGCTGTTGATGAGCTGCAAGTAATTATTACTGAACTCAATGGAATGTATGAACAAAAAGGTCGATTAGAAGAAAAGTCTGAACAATTACAAAAAACAAAAGCAACATTGAGCAAAATTGAAAAAGATTTATCTGTTATAGATGCCTCAATATTTAGCTTAAACGATATTATACAAGAACGAGTGTCCTCGTTTAACGGGTTTTTCTCTGATATATCTCAAAGGCTATATGGTGAAAAATTTGCCATGAGCGCCACGTTCGAAAAAGCCAGAAATTCCGAATCATCTTTTTATAAGTTGTACATTGACTCTCTGAATGGGCAAACAGGAACAGGTAAGAAAAAAGGTGAAATTGCTGCCTTTGATATTGCCTATGTTAAGTTTTCAGATAAAGAGCATATACCCAACTTGCATTTCATCTTACATGACCAAATGGAAGTTGTGGATGATAATCAAATTATTGGTCTCGTCAGGGAAGTCATTGATGCAAATTGTCAGTTTGTTGTACCAATACTTAGGGATAAATTACCAGATGAGTTAGATAAGCCAGAGTATCGAGTTTTATCTTTATCACAGAATAATAAACTATTTAAAATTTAAGAGGAAATTTATCCTTCGAACACCACCAAGTTAAGTATTATTAGTCTGGAATAATAGTATCCAGATTAATAATTTTTCAATTTATTTTGTCAAAATAAGATTTTTCGGGAAAGAAGCTAGGTATTCTATTTATCCTCGTTTTCCAGGTTTTGATGTCAAAAGTATTGAATTACTGTGAGATAAGCTTTACAAGTTTAAAAACACAAGGCCCTTTATGTTAATTAATGGGTATTTATTTGCATTAAATTTACCCATTGGCTTAATAAATCCAAATTAAGATGACACCCATCCTAATTATTAGTTCGTCAAAATATAAAATTTAGAATGGGTGATGAGATGGACGCTCCCCAACACGGCGTCAATTGCCAAACTGCTTAAGTAAATTAAGTACGATAAAGTACTTTGATAACATGCCAGCCAAATTTAGTTTTAACTAGGTGGGGTTCTAAAATTGCGCCTTTAAACGCAATTTTGTCAAACTGTGGGACCATTTGTCCGCGTCCAAATTCACCTAAATCACCGCCTTTTTTGCCCGATGGGCATGACGAATACTTTTTAGCTAAGGTTTGAAACTTTGCACCTTTACCTAATTGCTTAATAATATCTTCTGCAATTTCTTTGTGCTTAACCAAAATGTGAAGTGCATGTGCTGTGTTTGCCATGAAAAAAGCCTTTTATACCGTTAGCTAAAATTAAACGCGGCGATTTTAACACAACCCCATAAACCTAGCATCTACTTATACTGCAGTGTATTAATGCCTAATTTATAAATAATGTTTGGCATCATCAGGGTTGGGAATTCTGCAGTACTGATATTTTCCAAATAAGGTATAGCGGTTTAAGGCAACCCTATCGTATAACCAATTATTTAACCTATTTGGCAAAATACTAAATACGTTTGCTAGTTTGTATGGGTAACCAAGTTGCTTAACAACGTTAAAAAAAGCGTGACTTTGTGTATAAGCTTTACCGTTTTCTAGGTAAACCATTGAGGCATATTCATTCGTCGAAAAACCAAAGTGTGTTAACAAAAATTCACCTTTAGGAGATTGCACGCTACATAATTTAAAAATGGTATTGGCATCGTTGTTAATAATAAAGTTACACCACGCGCTGCATAGCTTACATTGCGCGTCGAATAATATAATTTTTTGATTAAGCATTAATTTAGCTGCATCATCACTCATAACACTTTCCTTAAATTAAGTACTTTACTGCTGCACCGGCTTTTTTTGTAATTTACGCTGTAACGTGCGCCTGTGCATATTAAGTTGCCTTGCGGTAACCGACACATTGCCATTATTGCTGTGAAGCACTTGTTGAATATGCTCCCACTCTAAGCGCTCCGGCGACATAACTGCATCATCAATAACATTCGATGCCGATGCCACAGGCTCGGTGTTAAGCGCTTTTAATAATGTTGCCATATCAACCGGTTTAGTAAGGTAGTCGTTTGCGCCTAAACGCATTGCCTCTACTGCGGTTGCAATACTTGCAAACCCGGTTAGTAAAACAATATGTGCTTGGGGGAGCAAACTACGCAGCGGCTTTATGAGTACAAGTCCGTTGTCGTCACCTAGTTTCATGTCTAATAAAACAAAGTCAGGCAATAGTTTACGCGCAGCAAGTAACGCATCACTTTGATTATGCGCCACCTCGCAGGTAAAGACTTGTTTAGTTAAGCGCCTTGCCAGTGTATTGGCTAAATTAATGTCGTCTTCAATTATAAGTAACTTCATGAGGCGTTATTCTCAGTGTTTACAATAGCGAGTTTAACTTTGGCGACAGCGCCGCCATCTGCATGGTTAAACAAGGTAAGTGAGCCATTTAAACGCTCAAAAGTAACATTTGATAAAAGCACAGCAAGCCCCATTCCCTGATCGCTTGGCATAAGTTGCCCGCCCAGCTCTGCTAATTGCGAAGATGAAAAGCCAGGGCCAAAATCGCGAATTAACAAGTAAACGCATTCGCTATGTAAGTTGTCTTGCTGCCAACTCAGCTCTAATTGAGTTTGACCTTGCTTTTGATTGGCAAGCGCGGCGTTTTGCAATAAATTCAAAATAGCAGGCAATAACATCGCATCACTCAATAGCGTTGCTGCAATTGGTGGCGTAATCCATTTAATGTGCTGATCAGGGTATTGCAGTAAAAGTGTGTCTGTAATTTGCGTTTGCAGTTGCTTTACAGTGGTATGCTCTTGCGAATTTTTAAGGCGTAATTGCTCTGAGAGTTTTCTAAAGTCGTTAAGTTGCGTACTGCACTGAGCAAGCGGCGCTTGCATGTGCTTAACAATAGGGTTGTTTGGTTGATCTTCTAATAACTCTTCAAACAATAGTTGTAAATTTGCTATAGGGGTCGCAAGTTGATGGGTTATTTGTGCAGCAGCGCCATCAAGGGTAACAAGCTGTTCATTACGCAATTGTTTTTCACGCACGTTTGCAATAATTCGCTCTCGCTCTTTAAGTGCCCTGCTCATTGCGCCAATAACAAGTGCAATTACACTAGCACTTAAAACAAAATTGACCCACATGCCAATAAAGTGACCACTCATATTCATTTGATGCATACTGTGATCGGGCATCTTTATCAGCAAAAAACTGTATGCGGCAATGGCTAACACCGCAATATAAACTAATCCTTTTTCTCGCAGCGTAACAGCAGCTATCATTATCGGGAGCAATAATAACGATACAAATGCATTAGTTGCACCGCCGCTTAGCGAAAGCAAAACCGTTAAAAATAATACATCTGCAGTTAGCTGCATCAACATACCCAAAGGTTTAGCTTGGCTTACATTACGATAAGCAAACAGGCTAATAAGCTGAAAAACAGCCTCAACAGCAATAACAATCAGTAAAGGCAGTAATGCAATTTGATGTTCTAGTAAAAAATAAACGCTAAGCACAGCAATTAATTGCACGGCAATTGCGCCGCTTCGCAGCATTAATAGTCGACTAATAGTGGGGTCGGTACGCATTAACAAGAGGTAATTGCCCAATCAAATGTTTAATAAAGGTATTTTAACGGGTATATGGTTTTTAATCATCATCCATCGAAATTGAAAACGGCGCACAAGGCGTTCCTTGATGAAACACCATTTTCCATTGCTCGCCTTGTTTACGCCAAAGCGACATACGCAACGAGTAATTAAATTCACTGCGAGCAGAGCGCCTATAAGCAGCTTGATAACTAAGTTGCACTACATCATCACTTAGCATTCGGCCCTTAAAATGCTGATTATAAAACTGTGGCACAACCTCGGTAGGTAAGCGGGTAAGCACTTGGTATTTATTGAACGTAGTGCCGTTGGCAGCAATTTCGATAAATTCATCATCGAGTAAAGCATCTAATGCGCGCTCAGATTGGCGAACTTCTGGGTCTAGTAACTGGCGCTCAGCGTCAATCAAATGATTAAACAACGACACTTTTATTTTGCTGCTCATAACCTTCCCTATTGTTTATAAACTTGCCCAGCTTTCATAACAAATTGCACGTTTTTAAGTACGTCGATATTTTTAAGCGGTGAGCCATTCACACTGATAATATCTGCTTGTTTACCAACACTCAAGTCGCCAATGAGTGCACTTTGTCCCAGCAGTTTAGCTGCTTGTATAGTTGCTGATTTAATAGCTTGGGCTTCGCTCATACCATTGTTTACCATTAAACTAAATTCGTTAGCATTGAGCCCATGACGCGACACCCCAGAGTCTGTTCCAAAAGCTATATTAACCTTATTCTTCAGTGCAAGTTTAAACGAAGCCTGCATTTTTGGAGTTACTTCACGCACTTTATCGGCTATTGCCGGTGGCATATTTGGATTTGTAAGCACCTCTTCACTGACCGTTGCACCCGCTAAAAGCGTCGGTACTAAATAAGCTCCCGTTTTTTTAAATAACTTTATTGCCTCTTTATCTAAATAAGAGCCATGCTCAATAGAATCTACACCGGCTTTTAAGGCCGCTTTTATACCTTGTGTACCGTGTGCATGCGCTGTAACTTTACGCCCTAAGTGGTGAGCCGTATCAACAATTGCAATCAGCTCTGCATCTGTAAGTTGTTGGTTAACACCAGCAGCGGTATTACTTAGTACTCCACCCGTGGCAGTAATTTTAATTACATCAGCGCCACTTTTAATTACCTCGCGTACCGCACGGCTACAATCATCCGCGCCATTACATATACCAATCCCGCCTGTAACCGCATCTGTAATATCTTTTCGATAACCGTGCATATCTGCGTGTCCACCGGTAGGCGATATTGTATTACCCTCTGCAAAAATGCGAGGGCCGTTAATATCATTTCGGTCAATAGCACGTTTTAGCGAAAATATAACTTTGTGATCGCTACCTAAATCTCGCACTGATGTAAAACCCGCATCGAGCGTACGTTGTAAATATTTAATTGAGCGCAAAGCATAATCGGCGTCATATTCTGTTGCCCAGCGGTGAGGGTTTGCTTTAGCATCTCGCTCAAACGTAACGTGAACATGCATATCAATAAGACCAGGCATTACAAATTGATTTTTAAGATTGATAATATCGGCATCAGGTAGGTTAAGTTCTGCTTTTGTGAGGTAGCCGTTTTTAATGGCTGTTATTGTATTATCTGTTATGACTAACGTTTGCTCTGTTTTTACTTTTTGATCCTCGGATGCAAGTAAACTGCCCGCATAAATAATTTTATGTTGTTGAGCAAAAGCCCCATTTGCTATTAATGCCAGCGTTATTGCAGTGAATGTTGTTATTAGTGTTGTTTTCATACTTGCTCCTTTTTTATACTAGCATTACCTTAAATAACCTGTAATTGCGAATATTTACGACACAAAGCATGCTATAAACTAGTCTTGAAAGCCGTTTTTTGGTATAACTCACCCATTAGTAATACATGTCAGACCACCTTAAGAGAACATACTATGCCTTACGCACATATCACTGGTTGGGGTAAATGCATTCCACCAGCAAGCATTAGCAACGATGAAATTAGTGAAATAGTTGATACCACCGACGAGTGGATAACCACGCGTACTGGCATTAAATCTCGCCGAGTGAGCCATGTAAGTACCGCCGAGCTGGCAACCGTTGCAGCTAAGCATGCTATTGCGTGCGCAGGCGTTGATCCTAAAGATATTGATTTAGTGATATTAGCAACCTGTACACCTTCTACAGTTGTGGCAAATACTGCCTCACAAGTGCAAAAAAATATTGGTGCAACAGGCGCTGCCGCAATGGATACAAACGCGGCATGTTCGGGCTTTTTATATGCATTGCAAGCTGCTACAGCACAAATTCAAGCGGGTATGATCAAAAAAGCAGTGGTCATTGCCGCTGAGCGTATGACCTGGTATGTAAACTGGGCACGTCGCGACAGCGCTGTTTTATTTGGCGATGGCGCAGGTGCTGTCGTACTTGAAGCGGCAGATACGCCAGCTGGTTTACTAGCAACCAAAACTGGTTGCGACAGTGAAGACCGCGATATTTTACACATCACTAACTTTGGTAGTGATTTAAATAAATATGAGCCAATTGGTCCATCTGATTTATTATTTGAAGGTCGTGAAATTTTCAAACGTGCTGTCAAAGGCATGAGCGAAGCGTGCGACGATGTACTTAAACAAGCCAACTTAAGCCTTGATGACATTAATGTACTCGTTCCACACCAAGCTAACTTACGTATTATTCAGGCTATTCAGCATCGTTTAAAAGTACCTGACGAAAAAGTAATGGTTAACATTGGTGAGTATGGTAATACCTCTGCTGCTACGATTGCTATTGCGTTATGTGAAGCCGTTGAGCAAGGGTTAATTAAACCGCATTCAAACATTATGTCTGCTGCATTTGGTGCAGGCCTTACGTGGGCTGCAAGTTACATAAAATGGGGCGAACGCGTAACGCCTATTAGTGTAAGCGATGCCGCTTTACCGCCATGTGATAAAACCGGTTTAGAACTTGTAGCACCGGCCGTTAAAGCATGTAAAGAAGCGCAGCCAAGCTAACACGAGATGTAATAAGCCACATTTAAAACGCACTTATTTAAGTGCGTTTTTGCTTTTTAAGGAATTAAATTTGAAACTTTTAGGGATTCATCACGCTGCGATTATTTGTAGTGACTACGCACGTTCTAAACACTTTTATAGTAATGTACTTAAACTTAACGTTATTAATGAGCACTTTAGAGCTGATCGTAATTCATATAAATTAGATTTAGCCATGCCCGATGGTAGCCAAATAGAGCTATTTTCGTTTGATGGAGCGCCTGTAAGACCAAGCTATCCCGAAGCACACGGCTTAAGACATTTAGCTTTTAAGGTAGCGGATGTACAGAGTGCTAAAACGTATTTAGAGTCGTGCGAAGTAAACGTTGAGGATATTAGAGTGGATGAAATAACCGGCAAAAAGTTTACCTTTTTTGCCGATCCAGATAACTTGCCACTTGAGCTGTATGAGGTTTAACACTCATAAGCTCAAGTTCTTACTATTGAATCAAAAACTTATTTATTAAAACGGTTTTGTAAGTAGTTAAATACAGCACGAATACCTAACGCTTCACCACCCGTTGGACGACCTGGTAATGCACGTAAGTTCCACGCCATTACATCAAAGTGTACCCACGGTGTTGTTGGTTCAACAAATTCTTTTAAGTAAAGCGCTGCAGTAATAGCACCACCAAACGGTGTACTTGCGCAGTTTGCCATATCGGCTACATCACTTTTTAGTAAGCTTTTGTATTGCTCAAACAACGGAAGTTGCCAAACAGGGTCGTGTACACTTAAACCTGCATCAATAATACCGTTTGCTACATCGCGCTCTGTTGAGAAAAAGCCCGGAAGCTCTGTGCCTAATGCAACACGACATGCGCCCGTAAGAGTAGCAAAATCAATAATTAGTTCAGGGTTATCGTTTTGTGCTTCACTTAATGCATCACACAAGACTAAGCGCCCTTCAGCGTCGGTATTATCAATTTCGACCATAATACCTTTGCGCGTTTTAATTACATCGCCTGGGCGAAATGCATTACGCGATACTGCATTTTCAACAGCAGGTACAAGCACTCGTAATCTAATTGGTAAGTTAGCTGCCATAATAAGCTGTGCTAGTGCAATTACGTGCGCCGCGCCGCCCATGTCTTTTTTCATGTTACGCATGCCAGAGCTTGGCTTTAAATCAAGTCCACCTGAGTCAAAACATACGCCCTTACCTACTAGTGTAATTAATGGAGCATCTGTCGCGCCCCATTTTAAATCAAGTAAACGTGGTTTATTTTCGCTTGCACGACCCACCATGTGAATAGTCGGGTAGTTTTGCTCTAGTAACTCATCGCCAATCCACTGTGAAAATTCGCCATTGTAAGTTGCAGCTAAATCTTCCATTACTTGCGATAAATGTTGCGGCATCATATCTACCGCTGGCGTATTAACTAAATCACGCGCAAGTGTAATAGCATCAGCTTGTTGGCTAATACGCTCAAACAACGCTTTATCGCTAATGGCTAATTGCGCTTTTGCTGTTGGTTTTTCTTTGTATTCACTAAATTCATAACCACCAAGCACAAACCCTAAAGCAACTTGCTCTACAAAAGCGCTCTCGCCTTGAATTTGATAAGTACCAGTAGGCAGTGTATTTGCTAAATTACCCGCTGCCCAAAAATCATCGTTGCTTTGCATTAAACAAAATACGTGGCTTAACTCGCCAGTTTTAGCATCAGGGATTAAAGCAACACCTTGCTTTTCAAAACCTGTATTAGTTAACCAATTTTGTATAAATGCAGGCTGCTGTGCTTGCCAGTCAGATAATTCGTTTTTAAGAATAAAAGATAAAGGAATACCAGAAGATGTATGACGTAGTAATGCACTCATTAAAAAGCTCATATAATATAAAAATGGTACTTAAGAGCATATCAATAAGCGCACCTAAAAGGTATCGCTAATTTGAAGGGATTTTAGTTACTTTTTTAAGCTATTTTTGGATTCTTGCTTTTGATTTTCTTGATCTATTTTAGCATCAAGTTCTTTAATAGATTTGTTCATATTAAACGAACTTGGCAGTACATCAACTCCCACTAAACTCCCTAATTTAACAACTAAAGGAATTGTAAGCGGGGCAAAAGGTAATACTGCAAACACACCGAGCCCTAACCCTTTCAAAATATCAACAAACTGTTCATTAGCGCGTTTTAATTCTTCTTTACTTGTTTGGCCTTGGGTATAGCGCCTATAAATAGAAAGCATCTCTTTGGTTTCTTGCCTTTCTTGAGCAAGTGCAATTTTAAGCGCCACCATAGCACGACGAAAACGCAGCTGTTGGCGTTTCTTACTAATTTTAACTACCCGCCAAGGTGCACGGTGAATAACTTTATATAATCGCATAACTTTTATTTTCACACAGCAACACAGGTTCACAAAGAATAATTTACTTACAACATCCTTTAACTTATCCTTTGCACCAAATTAGTATTAAATACATACAACAACACTGAATATGACAAACCAACTACCGCAAAAACCTGAAAAACCAAAATCTGATGAATGCTGCGGTGGAGGCAGTTGCTGCCCCTGCGTGTGGGATGAATACAAAGAAAAATTAGCAGCTTGGCGATGCGAACAAAACATTGAATCCTCCACAAAAAAGAAACAAATAAATAACATTTAAACACTTCCAGCGCATTAACACTCCCCTAAAAAGCCCTATTTGCACCTATTTAGTTCATTTTGCCTTTACTTTGCACCACTGTTGCATTTTTTCTTAAATTGAATCTTTTTGTTATCAAATAGTTAATTAGTAATTGCCCTTCCTGTTTTTTATCTATAGTCTGTAAATAGGACTTCACAAAAAGTAAGCTTAATTGATTAGGCTTTTGAGCTAAACCCTCAAACTTATGTGAAACAAAAAATTAAGTTAAAAATAAATGATGTGAAATTAGCATCAAAAATAAGAATTATTCTAACTGGGGAAAATTAGAATGAAATTAAAAAATAATGCGCTAAACCAAGCAATCAAATTTGCTTTAGCTACAACCACTGCAGGGTTGTTTTTTTCGGGTTCTGCTATTGCAGCAGACGAGCAACAGCAAACTAAAGTAAATAAAAACGTAGAGAAAATTGCCGTAGTAGGTACGCGCTCAGCTCCACGTTCAATCGGTGACTCACCAGTTCCAATCGATATTATTGGCGGCGAAGAATTAGAAAGATCAGGCAATACCGACATGCTTGAGCTTTTAAAAGGTGCCGTGCCATCTTTTAACGTACATCAAAATCCTATTAGTGATGCGGCCTCTCTTGTTCGCCCAGCTAACTTACGTGGTTTACCATCAGACAGCACATTGGTTCTTTTAAACGGCAAACGTCGTCATCGTGCTTCTGTAATTGCATTTTTAGGCGGTGGTATTAACGATGGCGCGCAAGGCGCAGATATTTCAGTTATTCCAAGCATTGCTATTAAACAAGTAGAAGTACTTCGTGATGGCGCAGCAGCTCAGTATGGTTCTGATGCGATTGCCGGTGTAATGAACTTCCAACTAAAAGACGCTTCTGAAGGTGGTAAATTAGAAATCCGCCATGGTCAATTTTATGAAGGCGACGGCGATACAACACAAGTGTCGGGTAACGTGGGTTTACCGTTTACCGACAATGGCTTTGCTAACTTAAGCTTTCAATATAAAACAGCTGATGCAACAAGCCGTTCAGTTCAACGTGCCGATGCCGCAGCACTTTCAGCGGCCGGTGTTCCTGATGTATCTTCTCTTGCACAAGTATGGGGCGCACCAGAAGTAAACGACGATATTACAATTTTTGGTAACGTAGGTTTAGAGCTAACAAACGATTCTGAATTTTACATGTTTGGTAATTACTCTGAACGTGATGTACGTGGTGGCTTTTACTACCGTAACCCGCAAACACGTTCTGGCGTTTACTCAAATGATGGTGGCGAAACACTACTTGTTGCAGATTTAACACCTGATATGAGCGCTAACTGTCCTACTATTGCAATAACAGATGGCAACGTATTAGATGATCCTGCTTATATAAATGGTGTAGCGAACAACCCAGATTGTTTTGCCTTTAACGAAACGCTTCCAGGTGGCTTTACACCTAACTTTGGCGGCAACATTACTGATACTTCTTTAACTATTGGTACTAAAGGACGATTCACTGGTGGTTTCTTAAAAGATACTTACTATGACTTAAGCGGTACTGTGGGTTTAAATGAATCACGTTACTTCATCTATGACACGGTTAATGCTTCTTTAGGTGCGGATACGCCACGTGACTTCAGTCCGGGTAAATATGAACAGCTAGAGAAAAACTTTAACTTTGATTTATCAAAGGGTGTCGACTTTGGTTTAGCTTATGATGTAAACATTGCCGGTGGTTTTGAATGGCATGAAGAAACATTCACTATCATTTCTGGTGATGAAGAATCTTACACAGCAGGCCCTTTAACAGCACAAGGTTTTGGTATTGGCTCTAACGGCTTCCCTGGTTTTAAACCATCACAAGCAGGTGAGTTTTCTCGTCGTAACTATGCAGCGTATGTTGATGTTGAAGCACCCTTTACTGAAGACTTTTTAATGGGCGTAGCGCTTCGCTTTGAAGACTACGACAGCTTTGGTACTACAACTAACTACAAAGTAATGGCTCAATACCATTTAACTGAAGATTTAAATATTCGTGGTTCTGTAAGTAGCGGTTTCCGTGCACCTACAGTTGGTCAAGCTAACGTAAGTAACGTACAAACAAGCTTAGACAGCGGTGTATTACAAGATTCAGCGCTTCTTCCACCAACAAACCCTATTGCAGTGCAATTAGGTGGTACAGAGCTTGAGCCGGAAGAATCACAAAGCTATACACTTGGTGCTGTATACACAATCGGCGAGTTATTTTTAACGCTTGATTACTACAACATTCAAGTAGATGACCGTATTAGTCAATCAGATAAAATCAACTTAAGCCAAGCAGATAAAGATACACTTACAGCCGCTGGAGTTCCTAATGTACAAGGTCTTGCTCAGGTAAGCTTTTTTACAAATGACTTTGATACAACAACTCAAGGTATCGATTTAGTTGCAAACTATACTGCTGAACTAATGGGCGGTAGCTCTACATTTAGTCTTGCTTATAACTGGAATGATACTGAAGTAACTCAATTTAGTGAGATTACAGGTGCGTTTAAAGTTAAACGCTTAGAAGAAGATTTACCTAACCATCGTGCAACGTTCACATTGTCTCAACAATGGGAATCAGTTTCTGCATTTGCTCGTGCAAACTACTACGGCGAATACCAAGGTGTTCACGTTGATTATGATGCAACAGCTAAAACAGCAGATGCTGCAGTCACTATTGATGCTGAAGTAACTTACTTCTTAAATGAATCAGTTAGCTTCTCTGTAGGCGCTCAAAACTTATTCGACCAAGATGCTGAAAAACTTGATTTTGCAGATGCAACGGGTATCCCTAATAACAACTGGGGTGGTCAGTTCTACGAAACATCTCCGTTTGGTATTAACGGTGGCTTTTACTACGCTAAAGCAACATATACTTTTTAAACTATTTTCATGAAGAACCAAAGGCGAAATGTTAAAGACATTTCGCCTTTTTAATTTTATAGTTAATAAAAATAATAATAATGTCTAACTATGTTACTTAATAAAGCCAACCAATTATTTCAACAAAATAAACTCAAAGAAGCTGAGTTTCATTTTAAAACGCTATTAAATAGTAATCCCGAAAATGGTGAAGCTTTATTTGGCTTAGGCAGAATTGCCCTACGATTAGAGCGTTATGACGCTGCCGTGTACTTACTCCAAAAAGCGTGTGAGCGCATGCCTCATATGCTTGAACCATTACATGCCCTTGCTGATGCATTTAACGGTGTTAATTCGCCAAACGATGCGTTAACGGTGCTCGAATACGCAAAAAAATTAGCAAGTCATAACCCAGAGCCTCATTATTACTTAGCACAGCACTATTTAACACATGGCGAGTTAGATAAAGCCCATACAACCTTTGCTCATGCACTCAGTATTGGGGTATACCCTGTAACAGCTTATATTTTATTTGAACTTGTGCAGTTAGGCCGGTTTGATAAAGAGCATAATTATGTAAGTAATTTGCACCACTTACTAACTCAAACGAGCAATTTACGTTTAAAAATGGTGTGTTACTACGCATTAGCAAACAGTTACGATGCACTTGAAGATACCGAGCAAGCATTTAATTATTTTATATTGGCAAATAAATTACAAAGAAAATTAAGTGAATTTAACACTAAAGATTTAATCCCTTTTTACGATGAAATAATAAAATACAACACCGAGGAATTTATTGCCTCTGCCGATAAAAAATTTACAGGTAATATTACACCTGTATTTATTATTGGTATGCCTCGTAGTGGCTCTACCCTCCTGGAGCAAATGTTGGCAAGCCATAGTCAGTTTTCGAGCCTAGGAGAAAGTACGAGTATTAGTAATAACGCGGTTGCTTTTATCGAGCAAAAAACGGGAGTTGCTTACCCGCAATGTTTAGCGCATTTAACGCCTGACTTAATCAAAAAAGCCCGCGAGCTTTATATCGCAACATTAAAAACAGCATCGCCCATCAGACCTTTTATAATAAATAAACTGCCGAGTAATTATCAGTCGCTCGGACTAATATATATCCTATTTCCAAATGCCAAATTTATAAACTTAAGTCGCAACTTTAATGCTACTGCGTTTTCTATTTTCACTAATTACTTTGCCGAAAACGAGCCTTATTTTTGCTCACTACCTGAGTTTAAGCTTTACCATAGTGTGTATGAAAAACTGATGAGCCATTGGTACTCCTTTAAAAGTATGCCAATTTATGATGTCAGTTACGAAGATTTAGTGAGCAACCCAAAAGAGCAGCTAACGCAGTTACTTGGTTTTTTAAACTGTCATTTTGAACAGCGTTGCTTAGCGTTTTATAAACAAAAAACACCGGTAACCACGTTGAGTAAACATGCTATTCGCCAACCTATTAATAACGCCGCAATCGCTAAGTGGGAGCGTTACAAAACACCGCTTTTAAAGTTACTTGATGAGAATTAATTAGGGCCTGTTTATCTTTCGAGGTTAAATTTGCAGTAGGCTGTTTGGTATTTAGGCAAGGCAGAGCCTATGTAGTGTGGTTGTTCCCCATAAATAGGCGATAACGTAGCATAAAGACCAAACATGCGCTGCCTTTTGGGTTCAACCCTGAAAGGTCAACAGGTCCTACAGATGTGCTTTAAACCAATTAAGTAAATCTTTAAATTGATCATCACGCGCACTTCGGTGGGTAAGCATATTAATATGATCGTAATCAAAATTATGCCCGTGTTTACGACCGTAAATTCGCATTTGTTGAATGCCAGGCCCTGATTCGTCCATAAACTTTTGAATATCGATTGGTTGCGCTAATGCTTTATCTTTTACCGCAGCAATATGAAGCGTTGGCGGTAAATGCAGGTTGTTTAGAGCTTTTGCATAATCAAAATTATCATCAGAATCTATCCATGGCTTCTTTTTAGCCCATTGCATACTTTGATAATGCGACTTTTGAGTTTCGTTATCGCTTCCCCACTTATAACCTTTAGCATTTAAATAGCCGTGTTTTTTAGCAAGTAAAGGTGCCATAAAATACCAAATTAAATTGGCTTGTAATAATTTTTGAGGATGGTTATTAAATAAAGAACGCTTAGAGCCAAAATACACACACGCTTTTACATCATTAATATACTCTGGAAAACGTGCAAACGCGCTGTTCATCAATACCCCGCCCCAAGAGTGAGCGACCCAGTAGTCAGGCTTCTTGCCTTCAATCAACTCTATTTGCTTAATAAAGGTAGGGATGTCTTCTAGGATAGACTCAGTTTGTCCATATTCGGACTCGCTCGAAATAATTGGCTTACTATCACCTCGTCCACGTAAATCAGCCACATAGCATCGGTACCCATGCTCAGCCAAAAAAGGGGCAAGCCCTTTATTAGAATGGGTGTAAAAAATTTTACCGTTTTCTACAGCTCCATGCATAAAAAATACGACAGGCCCTTGCTGATTATCATCGCTGATTCGACGTAAATGAAGTGTTTGGTGAGCGTCTAAATTGATAATTATTGATTGCTGAGAAATCGCCACAGTTATTCCTTTTTATTATTTTCAACTCATCCTACCAGCAATATTAAATATACCAAAGGAAATGTCTGCACTTTACTCATCAGCATTTGTTACAATCACCACATTATATCTGTTGTTAAAATGAAGCCATGAAAGAAAATAATACACGTTCAAAATTACATCCTCGTAACCTACATAAAAATGGATACGACTTCGATTTATTAACAACAGAGCACCCTGCTCTACTGCCTTTTGTTATAACCACACCTGCAGGCACTAAAAGCATTGATTTTAGTGACAACAAAGCGGTAAAAACACTTAATCAGGCGCTTTTAAAAGCACACTACAATATTAATTTTTGGGATATTCCTGAGCATAATTTATGCCCACCTATACCAGGGCGTGTTGACTACATTCATTACTTAGCCGATTTATTAAGTGACGATAATCAACAACAAATACCTTTAGGTAAGCAAATTAAAGTGCTTGATATTGGCACTGGCGCTAACTTAGTTTATCCACTTACGGGTACAAGTGAATATAAATGGCATTTTACAGGGACTGATATTGATGCAGCATCAGTAAAAATAGCAAAGCAAATTGCGCAGTTTAATGGTTTGAAAATAACCTTAAAGCAGCAAAAAAACGCATCGCATATTTTTAAAGGCATTATAAATCAAAAAGATTTATTTCATTTAACACTTTGTAATCCTCCGTTTCATGCCAATGAAGAAGAAGCAACTAAAGGCAGTGAACGTAAATGGAAAAACTTAGGCAAAACACCCAGTAGCGCACTTAATTTTGGTGGTCATAATAATGAATTATGGTGTGAAGGCGGTGAAGTACAGTTTATCTCTAACATGATTAAAGAGAGCGAAGACTTTGCAGAGCAAGTACTGTGGTTTACGTCGTTAGTATCCAAAAAAGATAATATTGCAGCTCTTGAAGAAGTATTAAAAGCTCACCCAATAGCACAATATAAAATAGTTGATATGGCACAAGGTCAAAAAACAAGCCGCTTTATTGCATGGACTTACTTTGATAAAGACACTCGTGAGCAAATTTGTAGCGAGCTTGATTAATAGCTATTTCATTTAAAACAATAAAAAGGATAAGGCAATCATGATAGATTTTCGCTCTGATACAGTTACAAAACCAACAAAAAAAATGCGCGATATTATGTACAGCGCACCGGTTGGTGACGATGTATACGGTGATGATGAAAGCGTTAACCAACTAGAAGCCTATGCGTGTAAGCGTTTTAACTTTAAAGCCGCACTTTATTGTAGCTCAGGAACACAAGCCAACTTACTTGCAATAATGGCGCATTGTGAGCGAGGTGACGAATATATTTGTGGCCAAAATGCGCATAACTATAAATTTGAAGGTGGCGGTGCAGCCGTTTTAGGATCTGTGCAACCACAGCCTATCGAAAACGAAGCTGATGGCAGCATCCCTTTTAGTAAAATAGCGGCGGCTATAAAACCAGACGATTGCCATTTTGCTAAAACTCGATTACTTAGCCTCGAAAACACCATTGGCGGCAAAGTGCTCCCGCTTGAATACCTAGCCCAAGCACGCGAATTTGTTAATACACATAATTTAGCGCTGCACTTAGACGGCGCACGTGCTTTTAATGCCGCTGTTGAGCTAAATGTTGATATAACTGACATTACAAAACATTTTGATTCAGTTTCTATTTGTTTATCTAAAGGTTTAGGTGCACCCGTTGGCTCTTTATTATTAGGTTCACCAGCACTTATTAATAAAGCAAGGCGATGGAGAAAAGTACTTGGTGGCGGTATGCGCCAAGCCGGAATGCTTGCAGCCGCTGGGCAGTACGCACTTGAGCACAATGTAAATCGCTTAAAAGACGATCATGCAAATGCACGCTATTTAGCGCAAAAATTAAGTGAGATAAGTGGTTTTACTGTTGATATGAGCAACACCACTAATATGGTTTATGCAACGTACACTAGCAGTATAAACATTGAAGAGGTTGCACAAGCGCTTAAACAACAAGGTATATTATTTAGCCCAAGCAAGCAGCTTAGGCTAGTAACGCATTTAGATATTACGCGCGAAGATATTGATACATTTTTAAATGCTTTGTCGGCCCATATTTAACGCGGCTTTATAATGTTTGCGGCATACCGAAACATATCGGTCATTGCCGCCAATTTCTACTTGGTTACCATCGGCTATTGCATCACCATTTTCATCGGTACGCAGTACATGGTTAGCTTTACGCCCGCAGTGGCATACAGTTTTAAGCTCAACTAACTTATCAGCCCACGCAAGCAAATATTGCGACCCTATAAATAACTCGCCTCTAAAGTCGTTACGCAAGCCATAACACAGTACCGGTATACCTAACTCATCAACCACATCGGTTAATTGCATTACTTGTTCTTTTGATAAAAATTGGCACTCGTCAACTAATACACAATGGCGTTTTTTATCATTGTTGAGTGATTGAATAAGATCAAAAACATCTTTGCTAGCATCAAATACATGCGCATCTGCTTGCAAGCCAATACGAGACGATACTTTACCCACGCCTTGTCTATCATCAATGGCAGCAGTAAGGATCACAGGTTCCATGCCACGTTCTTTATAATTAAATGCAGATTGTAATAACGTGGTTGATTTACCTGCATTCATTGCAGAGTAGTAAAAGTATAATTGAGCCATTGCAGTGCCATTTTATAAAAAGTGCGCTTATGCTACCTTAATATTAAATTAATTTACATTAATCCTTCGTGTTTCAGTAACCAACGTTTTCTATCAAGCCCCCCTGCATAACCCGTTAGCTTTGCATTTGCGCCAATGATCCTATGACAAGGCACTATTATGCTAATCGGATTTTTACCATTAGCAGCACCTACCGCCCTCACTGCTTTTGGGTTATTGAGTTGGTTTGCAATATAGCCGTATGTTTGCGATTGCCCAAAAGGCACCGTTAATAGTGCTTGCCATACGCTTTGTTGAAATGCTGTACCGTTTGTATCAAGTGGTACATCAAAAGTAGTGCGTTTTTTTGCAAAGTACTCATTTAACTGCGCAGCACAAATAAGCACCGCCTTGTTAGCGACTTGCTCAAATGGCGTATGAGGGTGTTCAACTGGTGGATAAAACCCAACGTAACTCACGCCTTTCTCGGTCGCTTGAATAATTATGTCGTCTATAGGGCTCGAAATGGATGTTTGAATGATCATTATAATTGCTGCCAAAGTTGAAAAGTTAAGTAAGAGCGAAAAGGAGCGCTGTTAGCAGGTACGAAAGGGTTTGCCGCCGCTTGAGCTTTTTTAACACCTAAGTCGCCATCAAGTAATATATCGGGCTGGCTTTGCCCTCGCAACTTTGCATAATTTACTGTCCAAGGACCATTCCCTTTAAGCTAAGCCACTCGTCTAAATCGTCGTTTTCGGAGTTTAAAGCACAAAACTGGGCTAAGTTATGCAGTGCATTTTTGCGCGCTTGTGGCATTTTAAAAAATGCAAAGTCACTATTAGCAACAATTTTAGCTGCGGGGAAGTAAATAACATCGCCCTCTTTTTCGCCTAATTCATCAACTAACTTTGTTACTAAATTATGCGCGGCAGTAACACTCACTTGTTGCCCAAGTACTGCCCTTATACCGGCTTCAAAGCTTGACCAAATCCCGGGAAGCCTGAGCCCTTCACACACTGTAAATGCGTTGTTTATATTGGCCCTTAAATGCATTTGAATTAAATTAATATCGGCATCTAAATCAAGCACACGACGTATATTATTTATAACCGATTGCAAATAAACCGTATTATCTATATCGATAGATACACTAAAATGGTTTTTACTCGCTATAAATTCAGCGGTAAAGCTTCCTTTATATTCCTCACTTGCAAAAGTGCGCCCGTAACTCGTTTGCGTTATCCACTCCATTGGTTTTATCAAACGCCTTTGTAAAAAGCTCTGCAAAGCAGGCCAATTATAAGGCGGCCTAAATGGTAGCGTTAAAGTGAGTGTTGATGTTGGTTTTTTATCGCCACTGCGCAGCTTTGAGGGAGCTATATTTAACTGCTGTAAAAAAGCATCATTAAAGCGCCTAATGCTTTTAAAGCCTGCGGAAAACGCTATTTCGGTAAGGGGTAAATGTGTTTCTTGAATCAGCTTTTTAGCAAAGTGACATTGGTTAAATAATCGATATTGCGTAATTGACACGCCAAAATACTGCTTAAACAACTGTCTTAAATAACGACTACTTACACCTAAACGAGCTGCTAATTTTTCGCAATCGTGCTCGTCATTTTGATCTATTAACTGTTTTGCTCTAAGTGCAGTCGTTTTTGTACCCTGCCATGCTGCGCTGCCTGGGGCACTATCGGGTCTGCATCGTATACAGGGTCTAAAACCATCTTGCGCCGCGTTATGAGCAAACTGATAATAAGCAACGTTTTTTTCGTGAGCCGTTGGCGCAGGGCAAATAGGTCTGCAATAAATACCGGTACTTTTTACCGCTACGTAAAAAAGCCCGTCAAAACGAGGATCGCGACTCTGACGTGCTTTTTGCCAATGTGAAGTGTCCATAAACGGCTCTATAAATTAAACCTTATAGAGCCTAGCTTATACAAAAAAAACTGTATTACTAGCCATATTCGGCACTCAACCAATAGCCAATAAATAACGCCTTTGTACTTCTTTCCAATTAATTACATTATAAAATGCAGCAATATAATCAGGACGTTTATTTTGATACTTCAAATAATAGGCATGCTCCCATACATCAAGTCCCAAAATAGGGATATTTCCCTGCATTAAAGGGCAATCTTGATTAGCACTATTTTCTACAATCAACTTTTCATCCGGCGTTACACATAACCACGCCCAACCACTACCAAATTGGCTAATTGCCGCGGCTGTAAATTGGTCTTTAAATCTATCAAAACTGCCTAGTTGCTCATTAATAACCTGAGCCACAATACCTTCAGGTTCACCTCCTCCTTGTGGGCTCATTATCTGCCAAAATAAGCTGTGATTAAAATGCCCTCCTACATGCTCTTGTACTGCTTTTTGCAAATTACTAGGCAGGCTGTTTATTCCCTTAAGTAATTTTTCAGCATTTGCGGTTGCATATACAGTATCTGCTAAAGCAGCATTGGCTTTATTGATATACGTTTGATGATGCAATGTGTGGTGAATATGCATAGTTTTGCTGTCTAAATGAGGCTCAAGCGCATCGTATTCATAATTAAGTGCTGGCAAGGTAAACGCCATAAATTACTCCTTTATTTTAATGTAGCAGGCTGTTTGTTGAGTCTTTAGAGCATAAGCAAAAATTCACTTGCTCAATCAGTTCTGGAAAAGAAGGATAACGCTGTGCAAATGATACAAGTTCAGAGGAAGTTTTAATGTAATGATGCTTACTCACTTTTTGTATATCGTAATGAGTATGCTTAATTAATGAAGAGAGTGTTAAGTGTACTTCGCATAACCATTTACATGCATTTTCAGGCTGTTGCATAGCAATATAGGTATCAGCTAAATTATGTGAAGCAACAACAAGTGCGGGTATACAATGCTCAATAGCATGAATGGCATTATTATTAATCTGAGCGTATAAAAACTGCTGAAGGAGATGATCTGCGAGTGTTTTGGCTAATAAGTATTTATCGCGTGCTTCGAGTAAAGCACCTTGTTCAAATGCATAATTACCTTGCATTATGTTCGACTGCCAAGGGCTTAATGCTTGTTCAAGATAGAGTAGATCTGGCTGGGGCTGTTTTTGACTTGAGATCATATAATCATCTGCACATTTAATTATTGAGTGTGTATTTAACTTACACACCCAACAACGCAAATGCAAATGATTTTCATTAACTATTTAGCGAAATCTAATAATTCCTGCCCTGTTAAGCGATATATAATCCATTCGTTTTGTGGCTTTGCACCAATGCTATTGTAAAAATCGATAGCGGGTTTATTCCAATCAAGGACCACCCATTCAAAACGGCCACAGTTATTACTAATCGCATTATTAGCTAAGTGCTTCATAATGGCTTTGCCTGCACCATTGCCACGACTATCAGGGCTTACATATAAATCTTCTAGGTACAGGCCATTTTTACCTAACCAGGTAGAGTAATTATAAAAATATACTGCAAAACCAATTGGCTCATCGCCTTCTAAACAAATTATGCTGTGCGCGGTTGATCCTTCGCTAAACAAAGTATCTAGAATTGCTTGTTCATCTGTTTTTACCGCATCAGGTTCTTTTTCGTATATGGCAAGTTCGGTAATAAAGTGCAAAATTGTTTTTGCGTCACTTGGTTTTGCATCACGTATTATAACGGGTTTACTCATTGTATTTTGACCTTAAATATACAGCTCTAATTTATCTTTTAAAATATCTAATTGAATAGGTTTACTCAAGTAATCATCCATTCCAGCAGTTATACAGCGCTCTTTATCGGAGTCCATTGCATTAGCAGTGATGGCAATAATTTTTATATTTTTGTGCTGCTCACCCGCGACCCCTTCGCGTATAGCTGCAGTTGCCCCAAAGCCATCCAAAACTGGCATTTGGCAATCCATAAGTACAAGCTTAAAGAATCCTGAATCATGCGCTTTTAATATATCAATTGCCAATTGACCATTCCCGGCAATCGTAACGTCACAATTAAGCTTTTTGAGCATTAATTTAGCCACCTGTTGGTTAATGGGATTATCTTCTACAAGTAGTATTTGGGCAGATTCCTGCACCTTTTCTTTTTTAAGTGACGAAATATAGCCTGACGTAACAAGTGGAAGTGTCTCGCCTGCATCATTACTCGTTATAACCGACAGTGCAGAAATTAAATCGGCAGTGGTTACTGGTTTAGGAAAATATGCCTGAAAGCCAGCGTCAGAATAACGCTGAGCGCCTTCCATACCAGCAATACTAGTCATCATTACAAGTGGCATTGATTTATAATGTGCATGTGCTTTTAGTGCTTTACAAAGCTCTATGCCGTCCATTCCTGGCATTTGCATATCAAGCACTGCAATATCGTACATACAATTTTTGCTTTCATATTGCTGCGCGCACATATCAAGTGCTTGATGTGCATCGCATGCAAGCGCAACCTTAGCGCCCCAATGCTCAAGCTGTTGTAAAATTACTATCCGATTTGTTTCGTTATCATCAACAACTAAAACCGTTAACTCTTTCATATTAATATTAGGAATATAACGCTCTTTTTGATCGCCAGGGGTCAGCATTATAGTGGCAGTAAAGGTACTTCCTTCGCCGGCTTCACTACTAAGAGAAATTGCCCCACCCATTAGCTCACAAAGCTGCTTACAAATAGCCAGCCCTAAGCCACTGCCCCCGTATTCACGCGTTGTTGATGCATCTACTTGAGAAAACGGAGTAAATAATTGCTGCTGTTTTTCTAAACTGATCCCTATACCTGAGTCTTTTATACTGACAATAAATTCTAAGCCTTGAGCCACTTTATTAACTTTCGCACTTACAACAACCTCGCCTTTACTCGTAAACTTAACGGCGTTACTTAGTAAATTAGTAAGTACTTGGCGAATTCGCCCAGGATCACCGCATAACTGCGAAGGTTCAAGTGCAACCAAATCTAAAATTATTTCAATCCCTTTGTCTTGAGCTGTAAATGCTTGCGCGGCAGCAACTTCACCAATTAAATCGCGGGCATTAAAGTTAATTTCTTCAAGCTCAATTTTACCCGCTTCAGCTTTAGAAAAATCTAAAATATCGTTAATGACACCCAATAAAGAATGTGCACTTGTTTTGGCTATATCGACTTTAGTTTCTATTGGTTTAGGTAATGACTCTAATTGAACAAGCTCTAACATACCAAGTACACCATTCATTGGCGTTCTTATTTCGTGACTCATCGTTGCTAAAAATTGGCTCTTAGCAATAGCTGCATCCTCTGCTTTTACAAGCGCAATTTTAAGCTCTTCACTAATTACTTTTCGTTTTTGAGAAACCAACGTACTGCCCACTAAAGTAGCTAATGATCGAAGATAGGTTTCTTCACTTTGCGTCCAATAGTGGTGCTCGCCAACAGTTTCAGCACATAAAACACCTAAATTACCATCGCCTGTTGCTATAACAGCATCAAGTATTGATTTAATATCGAGTGGTTTTGCATACGCTTCTATAAAATCAACAGTGGCCGGGTGAGTATAAACATCATCAATAGCCACTAAGTTTTGCTCATAAATGGCGTTATAATATGCAGGATAGTCTTTAGCAGTTAAAACAGCATCTGTATCTACAAACCCTTGCCCATCTATATATAAGCTATGACACGCCATTGCGTCTCGTTGTTCGTTAAAAATCCATACCGACGCACGTGCAATATTTAGCACTTCACACATAGATTTAACCGCTAGCTTTTTAACTTGCTCTACATCACTATTTTGTACTTCAGGTGCAACCGTAAGCGCGGCTAAGTTTTTGTTATATCTATTGGCTTTTTCGCTTTCAAGTTCAAGGCGTTTATGTGCATCGATACTTTGAAATGAGCCAAAAACACGCACACATTTACCATCTTTAAACTCTGTTTGCCCCATCGATTTAACCCAGCGTTCTTGCCCAGCATAGGTTAAAATAATAAGTTCAACACTCCAGCTTTCACCTAATGTTACTGCGCATTCAAACAAAGTATTTATAGTATCTCGGTGCACTCCTGGTTTATAAAAATCAATTGCGGTATCAATACTAGGCTCAAAACCCTCTGGTACTTCGTGGATAACTTTAACTTCATCAGACCAATAAAGCGTATGTGCTTCTAAGTCAATTTCCCATGCACCAATCTGCCCTTGCTTACTCATTGACTCTAGCAAGCTTTGCTGACGATTTATTTTTAATTGCGTATTGTATCGCTCTGTAATATCTAAAATAAATCCATCTAAATACAAAACGTTACCAGTTTCATCGTAAATCGCTTGGCCTTTTTCATTTACCCAATGCAAAGAGCCATCGCGAGCTGTAATTCTATACTCAACAGACCATGACTGCTTAGCACTGGCACAGCGTAAAATTTCAGCTTTTATTTTTTTAGAATCGTCTTCGCATATTAAATCAAAAAAGCTTAGAGCATCATTGCCTATCAACTCATCAGGTGAATAGCCTGTTATCTCACTTGCTTGCTCACTCATATAAAGTGTGCTTAATTTATCATCAAATTTACACCGATAAATAATACCCGGTATATTTGATACCAAAGATGCAAATCTATCTCGGCTTCCTTGCAGTTCAAGTTCAGTTGCTTTTTTATCTGAGATATCTAAGTGAGTACCTATCATTCGCTTAGGCGAACCATCACTATTCCATTCAACCACTTTAGCTGTATCAAGCACCCACACCCAGTGGCCATTTTTATGCTTCATACGCGCTTCACTTTCGTAGTAATCTGTTTCACCAGCAAAGTGCGCTTTTAGCTTTAAGTCTGATTCAATTAAATCCTCTGGGTGAATAAATTTATACCAAGTTTGTATTGTACAAGGCTCTATTTCGCTGAGTTTATACCCTATAATTTCAGCCCAACGGTTATTTAAAACAGCTACGTTAGTATCAATATACCAATCCCAAATACCTACAGCAGTTGTATCTATCACTAACTGCAACTGTGTTTTATGCTGCTCAAGTTCTAGTTCTTGCAGTTTAAGAAATGTCATATCGGTACGAATAGCAATATAGCTTTGCGGTTTACCGCTTTCATCTAAAAATGGCGCAATGGTCGTATCTACCCAATAAAAACCACCATGCTTCGCTTTATTGCATATTTGCCCGTTCCATACATCTCCGCGTTTGAGGGTTTTATACATATTTTTAAAAAATTCTTTTTCGTGCTTTCCTGAATTTAAAATACGATGGTTTTGACCTATTAATTCATATTCATCATAGCCACTAATTTCGCAAAATTTCTTATTTACAAAAGTAATGGTGCCATGCAGATCAGTTACTGCAACAATGGCATGTTCATCTAATGCGCTTTTTTGCTCAGCTAATTGTTTTAATGCAATTTGAAGTGCAGAGCGTTGTTTTTGCAGTATGCTTTGCTGTTCTGCTTTTACGGCCACTAACTTACGCAGGCCTAATGAAAGCTGATTAAACTCTATGCTGTCGTTTATTATTGGCACTTTAACCACATCACCTTTGGTGATGTTTTCAACAATTTTAGCTAAGTTAATTAAAGGACGAGAAAGCCGACGACCAAACCACCACGACGACGTTAATATAAGTAGTAACGCCCCCATATTTGTTAATATAGCGAGCTGCTTATAATAATTAGACCCTTGCAATGCAACGTCTTTTGGTTTTGATACAAGTAATTGCCAACCAGATTCATTTAAAAACTCTAAAGAATTAATATACCCATATAAAGTGGCTTCATCTTTATTACTATAAGAAAAAACACGTTGTGTTGGTGAGCCATTCTGAGAGAAAAATAGTGGTTGGGCATCGTCTGTATTATTACTCTTTTGAATTTTATTATTGTGCATAACATAAAATGTTATGTCTTTATTAGCTGTGTGTATTTTACTTAGATTATTCAATAAGCCGTTTAAATTTATATCTGCGAGCAATATGGTTTGTAACTTATTTTCGCCATTTAATACCGGTAAACCAATAATATGATACTCACGCCCTGAGACAGTCATTGACTGAAATTGAATTTTTCCTGTATTTTTAATACCAGAACGAATGTCGTTAAAGCGTTGATCTTTAATAACATTAAAAAAGGGGGATGTGGGGAGTGAATTAACGAGGTCTACATCAATAAGCTCTACATTATTAACAAAGTCGTACTGCTCAACAAATTGACTGATTAATTTTTGCTTTTTAGCAGGGCTAATATCAAACTGTGTCCTGAGCAAATATAAGTCTTTAACATGGTCCGCAAACCAAATATCAGCAAATTGCTTACCTATATTATTGAGCTCGTTTAGTTCAGTGTCTGCATTTTGTTTAAGGGTGCGATTTACGTGTTCAAGACTAAACCACGTAAGTATACAAAGTGGCCCTAAGGCTATAATTATAAAGGTTATAATTAACTTACTTCGAACAGATTGTCCTTTACCTGTTAATTCACCAAAGTTTAAACCTTTGTCCATGCTTAATACCCAGCAGCTTTTAATCATTTAATATTACTTACATTAATGCACTAAATATATAAAGACGCAAGTTTTGAGCTGTAAACTCCTTAAAAAATCGACATTTAGCGTTACGATCTTAAATTCACGCATTCAAAAAAAGTACGTCTTTATTACTAACTTACAATTGCGTTCATTTACGCTATAACTCCTGTAGCTGTTTTAAATCACCCATGATATAAGCAATATTCAATCAAAGCATTTGAGAGCATTATGGCGCACGATCACTCACATAGTCATGTAGACGAAAACCAAAGCAATAAACAACTCACCGTCGCGGTTGTTATTAATGTATTGCTAACCGTAGCCCAAGTTATTGGCGGGATATTTTCGGGCAGTTTGTCACTTATAGCCGATGCCCTTCATAATTTAAGTGATGCTGCCGCTATATTTATAGCCTTGGTTGCACGTAAAGTTGGTAATAAACCTGCTGACGGCACTCATCACTTTGGCTATAAACGCGCTGAAATACTCGCCACACTTTTTAATAGCTGTACATTAATATTAATTGGCGTGTATTTAATTTTTGAAGCCATTTCGAGCTATTTAAACCCTCAACCAATTAATGGCTGGATAGTTGTGTGGGTGGCAGCAATAGCATTGGTAATCGATTTAGCAACCGCATTTTTAACCTACCGAGCGGGTGCAAATCACAGTATAAATATAAAGGCGGCCTTTATTCATAACGTATCTGATGCAATGGCGTCTATTGTGGTAATTATTGCGGGCACCTTAATTATTTTATACCAATGGTACATTGTCGATTTAATTGCCACTGTACTTATTTCTATCTATGTAATTTATCATGGCATTTTACTATTAAAGCAAAGCTGCAAAATTTTAATGCAAGCAGCACCCAATAACATCGACACACATGCTATATCGAATGCTATTGGTAGTGAATTTAATATCGAATCGGTAGTTAGCATTAAGCTTTGGCAACTAGACGATAAAGAAAACTACTGCGAGCTTGTTATTAGCACTCAGCAAGCAATTGATTTGCTAACCTTAAAAAGCTTTTTACACGACAATTTTAATATCGAAAACTGCATAATAGAAATCCAACCAAATACACAACTATTTAATTGAAAACAGCTCGTATTATCATTTACAATGTTGCCATTAACTCATAATGAGATACCGTTTTTGAAACTTTGGTTACGTAGAATTCATTTAGGCCTTGCCCTTATTAGCGGACTATTTTTATTAATAGTGAGTTTAACCGGTGCTGTTATGATTTATGCAAAAGATATACAGCACCTAATAGAACCAAATAAATGGCTCGTAACGCCACAAACAAACTTAATGCCTTACGATGTACTTATACAAAATGTACAAGCTCAAACTAAGCAAAAAATCACCTTTTTTATGCCCGAACAAGCGCCAAACGCCGCATGGCAATTTAGGTTAGCCAATAAACACTACGCGAGTGTTAATCCCTACTCAGGGAGTGTACTAAACGTCTATGAATCAACCGACACGATTTATGGGTTTGCGATGGGATTACATCGCTGGCTGTTGTTTGAAAACAGTAAGGGTGAAAAAACCTTTAGAAATTGGATGTCGGTGTGTGCATTGCTACTTTTAATCAATGTATTACTCGGCTTTTATTTATGGGTAAAGCCCAAAAACAGAGTTAAACGTTTAGCCATAAAACCCAAAGCCAAATTTAGAGTGCTCATGTATCAATTACATACCGTACTGGGTGTTTACTTTTTTATACCGCTGGTACTTATTGCCTTCACTGGCATGGCATTTAATTGGAAAACACAAACTCAATCGGTATTAGAATTTGTAACGTTTAATAAAGTAGAACAAAGGCCTAAAGCACCGAAAATAATACAGCCCTCTCAGGCTACTTTAGACTATAACAAAGCAATTAAAAATGCAGAGAACGTATTTCCAGATGGCAAAGTATATAGAATTTATTTACCTAAAAAAGCCGACGAAGCAATAGCACTGAGAATGCAAAACCCTGGCGAAAGCCACGCTTACAGTTGGGTGTGGACCAACCCATTTACTGGTAAAGTATTAAACTCATTTGACGCCAGTAAAACTAACTTCACAACACAAGCATGGAACTTTAAGTATAAGTTTCACATTGGTGATTTTGCAGGTCCTATAGTGCAGTTTTTATGGTTATTAATAGCCCTTTCACTCGCGTTTTTTATTGTAAGCGGTGTGTATTTTTGGTTAAAACGCCATAAATGGAAATAAATCTCATTAACACTTGCGCCATTAGTTGATAATAATTACCATTACGGAAATTATTATCAACTAAGACACCCCATGTTAAAAACTTCGCTTTGCCTTATTGCTGTTGCAATAAGTGCTAACACGTTAGCAAATGAAAATAATAAAAATGAATACACTTCTGATCAGTTAGAGCACGTGATTGTATCTGGTAGCCGAATATCAGAAAGCATAGACGAAGTACCTGCCTCTATTACCGTTATTAATCAGCAACAAATACAACAGCATTTAAAAGTAAGCTCAGAACTGGGAAGTTTACTCGCGCAAATGGTTCCAGGACTTGCCCCAGATACAGGCAGTTCAAGCAATTCAGGACAAACACTCCGTGGCCGTGCGCCTTTAATAATGATTGATGGTGTACCGCAATCAACCCCTCTTCGTAATGGTTCTTTAGGTGTGAAAACGCTTGATGCAAGTGCCATAGCGCGCATTGAAGTCATAAAAGGCGCAACGTCTATTTATGGTAATGGTGCCTCAGGTGGCATTATTAACTACATAACAAAACAGGCTCGCAGTGATGGTAAGCCTGAAGGCGAAATAAGTATTTCAAGTCGCTTTAGTGCGGTTAAATTAGCAGAAAGTGGCGGCGGTAGAATATCGGCAGCAGTAAACGGTAAGCTCGATAAACTAAGCTATCTGTTAACAGCAAGCTATGAAGAAAACGGCGTACAACGCGATGCAGAAGGCGATATTTTAGGTTTACAATATGGTTTATCCGACTCTGAAACGCAAAACTATTTTACCAAACTAACTTATGATTTTGACGACGAAAAGCAACTGCAGTTTAGCTATAACTTTTACAGCTCACAGCAAAAAACTGATTTAGGCGATGTTACTGGCGATGGCAATATAGGGGAAAAAACATACGCTATACACGTCCCCTTAGCGCTTCAAAAACAAGGTAAACCGCAAGGCCCAGAAGGCAACGAAAATATAACCCTAAAATATGTTGATTACGCGTTGTTTGAAAACACACAAATGACCCTCGATCTGTATAAACAAAATATAGAAAACGTATTCTTTTTCTCAACCGCTTTAGCCAATCTTGATGAAGGTTATAGCGGTGGTCAATCGGTTATTAAATCAGATAAGCAAGGTGCAAGAGCTACATTTAATAGCCAGTTTGATTTTGAAAACGTAACAGCCACCCTAATCTACGGTATTGATGCCTTAAACGATAAAACATCCCAACCTTTAGTAGATGGCCGTGTGTGGGTGCCAGAAATGGACATGGAAAGTGTGGCTGGCTTTTTACAAACCAAATGGGTAATAAGCGACGACATTATTGTAAAAGCGGGTGTAAGAAACGAAAGCATTGATTTGAGCGTAAGAGACTACCAAACGCTAAAACTTTGCAAAACCGCATCGCAATGTTCAGTACCATTAAATGTGCGTGGCGACACCATTAATTACGATGCAACAACCTATAATGCCGGTATTAAATATAACTTAACCGATGTCTTTAGCCCGTTTTTTAGTTACTCACAGGGCTCTGATATTTCTGATATAGGTCGCTTACTTCGCGCAGCAACCGTCGACGATATTGCGCTAATTCAAACCCAAGCTTCAATAATCGATAATTACGAAGTTGGTTTTACTTCACAGTTTGAAAACGTGCGTTTTGAATTTGCTCTTTACAGAAGTACCTCAGAGCTTGGTACAAGTAATGAGTATAATGAAACAACGGGTGTTTACGAACCTGTACGCGCACCACAAGAAATATGGGGTTACGAAGGGTTAGTTAATTACACTATTACCGAAGACCTTAAATTAAGCGCCACATACAGTTACGTAGAAGGTAAAAACACCGAAGCTGATGACTATCTAGGCGCAAGCCAAATTAGTCCACCTAAAGCAACAGCGAATGTAACGTGGCAAACAAATGACGAACTATCTCTTGCAATGAGCTTTTTATATGTAGGCGACAGAAAGCGTTTTGATAAAAATGCGCAAGGCCAATACTCGGGCGATCAGGGTCCTGTTAGTAGCTACAACACATTCAACTTAAGTGGCCAATACAATGTTAACGCCAAGTGGAGTGGGTATTTTGGAATAGAAAACCTATTTAATAGCGATTACTACCCTGCCCGCGCACAGGCTTACACCTACGGTGGATATAATATTAAAGGATTAGGAATAACGGCCACCCTAGGTACTAAATACCAGTTTTAATTAGTGATAGACTCAATAAATAGGCATCAGCATGCCTATTTATTTAAAAAGATAATATGAAAAGCAGTATCTCTACTTATTAATTATAAATACCTCTAGTAATCATTCTCAGATACTAATAAAAATAAAAAACTGTCCATAAACCAAGCAGTAACGCAAACTTAAATAAGAATCAAAACCAATAGTAACGCAATGATTTTTATAGAGAAAACTTGCAATATAAGCTATTTGTACTACACTGCATACAATTGAAATAGTTAAGGCGATTTATCATGAAAGGTAATCAAAAAGTAATCGATGCGTTTAATACATTGTTAGCTAACGAATTAGCAGCAATCGATCAGTATTTTATACACTCGCGCATGTATGACGACTGGGGTTTAAACAAACTATACGAGCGCCTTAACCACGAGATGGAAGAAGAAAAAGATCACGCAGACTGGCTTATTAAGCGCATCTTGTTTTTAGAAGGTGTACCAAATATGACTAAGCGCCGTGATTTACTTATCGGTAACGATGTAAAAAGCATGATGCAAAACGATTTAACACTAGAGCTTGAAGTAGTTGCATGTGTTAAAGATGTAATCGCAATATGTGAAAAACAACAAGATTATCAATCTCGTAGCATTTTAGAAAAACTGTTATTTGATACCGAAGAAGACCATGTTTACTGGTTAGAGCAACAACTTGGCTTAATTGATAAGATTGGTTCTGAAAATTATCATCAAGCACAAATGGCTTAGTAGGAGCATATTATGAAAGGCGATAAAGACGTTATTGCAGCGCTTAATAAAGTACTCGCTAATGAGCTTGTTGGTATTAACCAATACTTTTTACATGCACGCATGTTTAAAGATTTTGGTTTCACTCAACTAGACAAAGCAGATTACAAAGTATCAATTCAAAAAATGAAAAATGCCGATCGTTTAATCGAACGTATTTTGTTTTTAGAAGGCTTACCAAATCTTCAAGACTTAGGCCGATTACGTATTGGTGAAAACAGCGAAGAAATGATTGCAGCTAATATGAGTTTTGAACTTGATACTATTGGCGAGTTGCAAAGCGCAGTAAAACTGGCTGAAAGCAAAAAAGATTACATTACCCGCGAAGCCCTTGATCACATTTTAAATGAGCAAGAAGAGCAAATTGATTGGTTAGAAACCCAACAATTGCTTATTAAAAATACGGGTATTAAAAACTACTTGCAGTCTCAACTGTAAATAGTAACAAGCATAAAAAAAGCAGCTAAAAAGCTGCTTTTTTTATATCTGAATTTTATATGTAATTAAGCAACTTGATCCGTTACATCCGCAATTTGAATAAGTCTGCGATTAAGGATCTTTTTAGTACAACCACAACACTTACCGCATTGGCTGCCTACTTTAAGCTCTTTAGTTAATTCACGCATGGTCGTTGCACCATCGTCAATTGTTTGCTCAATTTTTTTATCAGTCACACCGTGACATAGACAAATATACATGAATACAAACCACTCTCAATTTCATTTAGTGCGTACATACTAATCTAAACGAAAATGGTTATCAATTGTTATTTAACTAATATGTATTATTTTAAACTTTTTTTGGCCAGTGCCACTTAAATTGAGAATTCGCGACAGCTTTAAAAAACTAAACTAAATTCAGCTAAAGTATAGTGCATAAATTGAGCATTGTTAATTAGAGCCTACCTTAAATGTAAGTAAAATTAGGTTTAGCTAAATATTTTAATAGTTGAATGGTTGAATGGTTGAATGGTTGAAAATTAATTACATTAAGGCTTTAAAAACCTTAATGTATAAATACGGAATTTACGGGTCGGTTATTTCCGATTTATGCCAGTGCAGATCGGATAAGCGAAGCGCCATCCGACACAGTAAAATACCTTGTCAATTATTATCAACATCTTATGTTGTCGAATGGCCGGAGATGGATGGTCGCAACCTTAGACACTTATTAGCAGTATATTAGTCAGTGTTAGTAAATTTTGCATAATTAGTAGTGATTTTCGTTCCTTTTTCAGTTTTTGTTATTATTGCTTTTTCAATAAAAACAACTGAGTTACCCAAATAGATCTTTACACTACCACTGGCTATTTCCGGTGTAGCTGTTTCCCACTTTGAATCAACTAACACTTCATAAGTAAGAGTTTTTGGCAAGAAAATCTCTACATTGTTACTGTAAACTCGATAATCATTATTTTTAGATGTTGTAACTTTATCTGAGTGTATCTTAATATCTGATGCCATTGTAGATGGCACTAGAAATAAAACACTACTGAAAATGGCTGCAATCATTGAAGATAACACTGCTATTTTGGATTTAGAGTGATTTTTCTTTAATGGGATTTCAGGCTGGAATAACTTAGTAACATCTAGCTCAAAACAGGAAGCTAATGCTTTAACAGTTTCCAATGAACCTGAACCATTATTTTCTACTCTTTGAATGGTTCTTAAACTTACAGCACTAACATCAGCTAAATGTTGCTGACTCCAAGCTCTGACTTTACGTTCTTCTATAATTTTTTTAGCGTTTAGTTTCATTTCCATTTGTATTTCTCACATGAATATATTGAAGCTATATCCTGTTCAAAAACTCCTTTTTTGTATACGACACATTTGCGTCACCTTAACGACAGGTCAATGCCATACTGCTAACAGCTTTATCAAAGGTTCCCTATCTTAGAGCGAAAACGTCCTTATTTCATGAGCTTCTATTATTATCAAATAGTGTAAATTATTACCAGCTATAAATATTATGCTTACTGTAGTTTATTTACACATATGAAAAAGGAGATAGTTTCCTTTTATTCTTACTAAGTTAATGACAACTCACCTGAGTGACGGCTTATCGCCCTTTCCTGACTATCAACTAATTGCCAAAAGCTAACTTTATTACTCCCGAATAAATTAACTATATTCGATTCTTAATATTTACCACGCAAAAGTTTTGTGGAATAATGCCCGCCTCTTAGGGGAGTAGCCCGCTCAGTAATGAGTAAACTTATCAACATAATTGCACCTCATGTGCATGGTAAGTTTGTAATGTTGTAGCAAGCGTTATCGGCGAGACCTAGGTAGACACTATCCTCATGGCGGGAGATAGTTGTTTGCCTTGGTTTAGTATTCCCGCCTGTAAGAATCAATAATGGAAGTTTTTTTAACCTCAACCGTCACTGTCACACTTGCCGAAATAGGCGACAAAACTCAGCTTTTATCACTCCTATTAGCAGCCCGTTTTCGTAATAAAAGCGCGCTTATTCTTGGTATTTTAGCCGCAACCTTACTCAATCATGGTTTATCAGCGTGGTTTGGACAGTGGTTAAGTAATAGTTTTTCTTCTGAATATTTGCCTTGGCTTGTAAACATCAGCTTTATTGTTGTTGGCCTTTGGCTATTAGTTCCAGACAAAGACGAAGCTGTAAGTAGTAAATACGATAGCTACGGGGCTTTTTTAGTCGCTTTTGTATTATTTTTTATTGCAGAAATTGGTGATAAAACACAAATAGCGACGGTGTTGTTAGGGGCACAATATCAGTCTGTGTTTTGGGTAACGGTAGGAACCACATTAGGTATGCTAATTGCTAACGTGCCTGTCATATACGCTGGTAATGCATTACTAAAAAGAATATCTCTAAACACCGTACGTGCTATTGCGGCTTGTGTGTTTGTGTCATTAGGTATTTATGGCTTAGTTACAATTTAATCAATATTTAAGCTCGCAACTGTTGATTTAAGTGCGAGCTTTAGTTTTTCCTGCACGTTGTTTATGCATTATTTACACAGTAACATCCCTTGGTTTGTGTAATTAAGAGGTTTGAGTTAAAACCAGCAGCTAAATTAGTGACCGCAGTTTCAACAAAACCACTTCCTTGGGCACAAGCTAACCCTTCAGAGAGCGGCCCAGCATAAACAAACTCACCGTTTTTATTAATAATAACGGCGGCAGGCGTTGCCGGAATAACGTGTTTAAGCTTTGGTGTTAATTCAACTTGTACAACCTTCATAGCTTTATTGGCAGCAAAAGAGGTTAACGATGAAATATGCGGCTTAGCTTGTATAGTACACCCGCATTTTTTTTCTGTTATAAGCACTAAAGACGGCTCACCAGTATCAACCCAATCCAATTGCTTTTTAAAGTTATTAAACCAGTGTTTTTGCAATAAAACTTTTGAGCTATCAAACGGTTTAAGCTGCTCTAATTGAAAATAAACTAACCCTGCAACAACACAAATAAGCCATGTAGCTATAAGCGAAAATACGAAAGTGTTAGATTTATTTAAACTTGGCAATGCTTTGCTCTAACACATCAATACTTACATCGATTAACTGCACCTTAGCGGTTAACTGCTGCACTATTTGCGTATCTTGGTACTGATTTTGGCGCATAGTATCAGTACTGCTTGCTATTAATTCAGTATTACCTGCCTGCTCAGCTACAACTTGTGCAACTGAATCAGAGCTTGAAGATACTGCGGCTATTTGCTCGCTCATTGCTGAAATATTCTCTTTCATTGCAGCACTAATACTTGTTAAATCGACTACAAAATTCACACACTGACTCATTGATTGTGTTGACGTTTTACTATTATTAACAAGATCTTTTAATGTTAGACTAATTTTATCTGTTGTTGCTTTACTATGGTTAGCTAAAGATCTTACCTCATCAGCAACGACAGCAAAACCTCGACCATGTTCGCCTGCACGGGCAGCTTCAATAGCGGCATTTAAAGCAAGTAAGTTTGTTTGCTCAGCAATACCTGATATCTCATTAAGAAGACCTGAAATAACATCGCCCGCTGCCACTAAGTGGTTTATTTTTTCTTCGGTATGGTTAAGTAGTGTTAACAACTCTCTACTTTTAGCGTCTGTTTGAAGCACTTCTTTTAATGCATCACCTGCAGATTGTGTAATGTGATCAACTTGGCGCTTAAGTACCTCACTTTCTTCTTCTACAAGTTTAAAACCATTAGCAACTTGAGCGCCAGAATTAGCAATATCATCAGTTTGTTGTGTACGCTGCACTGCACCACCGGCCAGCTGATCATGAACATGTATAAGCTCTTGTGAGTTTTTTTGCAGTGATTCTGATTGAGTTTGTACCTGTTTAATAACATCAGATAAGTAATCTAGTAACGTGTTAAACCCTGTTACAGCCTCACTTTTAGTGTCATCAGCACGAAGAGAGAGTTTAATGTTTTCAGGGTCTTTCATTATTTGATCTGTCGCATAACTTAAAGATAAGCCAGCACGACGTTCGCGTTGCAACATTACGGCAATGTAGCCTGCAACTAACACTTCAACTATTGCGTATCCAGCATGAATAAGCACCGTAGTAAAAGCAAGCCTATCAGGGTCAAATACATAAAATCCTGTATTTTGAGTTTGTAAATAATAAAAAGATAAATGATGAACAGCTACAAATACAATTGTAGTAATAAACACTCGCCACTGTACAAAAACAATTAACATGGGCATTAAAATAAATATTTCAAAATGGACTTCAATCAACCCAAAAGTTTGTTGAATGTGCAAAAAAGAAAACATCATTATGGCGGCAGCTACCACATGCGGGGTAACAGGACTATCCCCTTGTGTGTTTAAAAGCCATATAGGTAATAAACACAATGGCAAACCTATCATAAAGGCCTGCGCTAATGTGTCGAAATACAAGCCAATAGCGATAGATTCGACAAACAAAAGACTAAAAATAATTGTAAATAACCGGCCAATACTAGACATAAGAACCTTAAAATTGTTGTTTGCATTGTTGTTTTATAAAGCAGTCTGCAATATACGTATCAAAACGAGTTTCAGTTTACTGAACACAATAATAAACTACCGACACGTCAAAAAATAATACATTTAATTTACATTATATACATGCGGTCTACTTAATTATAGGCAGTATTTTTTTAAACGTAGGCGTTGCTGCTTTTTTTGTCCATTGAAAAACAACTATTTCAGCGCATGAAATTACCGAACCAGCTTGGCGTAGCTGTTCAATCGCCAAATTTTTATGTTGCGGATTTCTCGAGCCAACTCCGTCGTGTACGATAATAACTTCAAAACCATTTTCTATTAAATCTAAGCATGTTTGTAAAACACACACATGCGCTTCAGTGCCAACAACAACAACTTGCTTTTTACCATAGCTTTTTAACTTATCAACAAAGCCAGGCTCTGCACACGCACTAAAGTACGTTTTATGAAAATACGTAGCATTAGGTAACGTATTTTTAATTTGCTGATTAGTCTCGCCCAACCCCTTGACATATTGCTCGGTTATTAAGACTGGGACGCCGTGAATAATACCCGCCTGCGCTAACTGCAATGTACTTTTTAAAATATTCGGAAAGTCTTTAATTGCAGGAGCAAGCAACTCTTGTAAGTCTATTATTAATAACACGCTATTTTTTGCATCAATATTAGATAAAACCACTATACTCTCCTTATGAATATTAACTGTTATCTATATAGATTAGCTCACTATTTGAAAATAGAGCTTTTAACTTTACGTATATTATTTGCAATTAAAAAATAAAAACTTATGCTATATTTACTATCTAGCTAAGTATCATCCTATCCTCCACTGAGAGTGTTTATAAGTGCGTTTGAGCAAACTTTTTTTTCATATCACCATTGTTTTTTTACTATGCATCCAAAGCACTTTTGCATCACAAAACTATGCTCAACAATTACAACGAATTTCTACTGACGAAGGTCTCTCGCAAAGTTACGTTTTGCAGTCGCAAGAAGATGACATTGGCTTCATATGGATAGCAACCCAACAGGGTTTAAACCGTTTTGATGGTTATAAAGTAAAAACTTTTAATGGTGGCTTTGGCTTAGATAAACACTATATTTATGCATTATTTAAAGCCGAAGACGGAAAAATCATTGTCTCAACTGATCTTTCTGGTGCGTATATAATAGATCCCCTCACTTTAAAAACCGAAAAAATCTATTCTGGTCAAATAGATAAAGAAAAAAAGATGTTTTCTCCAATCTCCGCAATGACTCAGCAACAAGATACTTTTTACTTCGCCATAGATGGTCAAATATATACATTTGATGAGACGAGTAAACACTTTACACTTAAGCTAGCACTCCCAAATAAAAGGGACTACATTAGGTCATTAACGATATATAAAAACACTTTATATATTGGTACAAATGATGGTTTATACACTGCAAATATAGATAATTCAGAACTTGTAAAAATCCCTCTTCATCCCCCTGAAAAAAATACGATAGATAATATAAACGTCAAATTTTTAAGTGTAGATAATGAATTAGGATTACTTGTTGGTACTGTCGAAGGTATGTATCAATTAGCATTTGATAATAACAAAAATATATCTGCAGCAAATGTTACAACATTAATTCCTGATTATAATATATGGGATTATGCCAATACTGTTTACGGCGAGTTTGTAGCAACCGAAAGTGGATTATTTAGTTATCACCGCGAAACCAAAGAGTTAGAGTTCATATTAAATTATGAAAAAAGTAAGTTTAATATTAATGAAAACTCAATCAACGATCTAATGATTGATAAGTCCGGCGTGCTTTGGCTCGCATCTAGAACCCAAGGCGTGTTTACCTGGCCAATTAAAACCCGACGGTTTAAACACATTTTTTTACCCGGTAACAATACTGTTCATGCCACCTACCAAGATAAAAATAATATTATATGGCTAGGAACAGAAGATGGAATTGCGCGCTATAACAAATCAACAAATAAAAGTGAAGTATATTTAAGCTCGACCGACTCAAAAGCAATATACGGAGCATCTGCGGTATTTGATATTTTTGCGTCTTCAATTGGAAACGATCAATTTTTTTGGCTTGTTACTTATGATGGTTTTAAACTTTTTGATAAGCAAACGGGTAAAGTTATTGAAAATAAAGACACAGACAATAATGTAATTAACCAGCTCAACTTATTTGGTTTTGCCCAAGTTGATGCAAATAAATATGCATTTATGTCTGATGATAATTTTTATATTTTTAATGAAACAACCGGAAAAACAAGAATTATTAAAGGACTCAAAGAGCAAGTTGACCCTTTATTTTCTTATGCTTTTTATAAACCCCTCGACACACATCCTGAAGAGTTTGTACTTGGCACATCAAAAAGTTTTTTTAGGTACAACGAAAAAACGAAAACTTTAACGACTATATTTCAGTCATTTAATCCTAAAGAAGATATTTTTTACACTGTAGAAAATTTTTACTTAGACTCAAAACGAAATATCTTATGGTTGGCAACCACCCACGAAGGCTTGCTTGGTGTTGACCCAGTTACTTATGAGAGAAAACACTACATAGGATTAAAAAATTCATTTAATACTGACTCTATCTATTCGTTACTTCCTGATGAAAATGGTTTTTTATGGGCAAGTACCGACAATGGTTTATATCAAATAAACCTAGATACACTCAATGTGGTGAGTTATTCAGTAAAAGACGGGTTGAATATAAACCAATTTACTCCTATAGCAGCAACAACATTAAACGATGGCAGGCTTATATTTGGTAGTAATGCGGGCGCCCTACTTTTTGACCCCTTAGACTTTGATGAAAAAGAATTATTTAAAAAAAATAGTGTAGCGATTACCGATATAAATCTTTTTACCAAAGAGCTCGATTATTACCCTCATAAATACCTTAGCCAACCACTTGATCTCAGTTATGAAGACATGGGCCTTACAGTTAGTTTTTCTAACTTTTCTTACCCCAATATAGACAAAGCATATTATAAGGTAATTCTTTCAGGGCCAACGTCCCTTACATATGAAGACTTACAATCTAACCAAGTGTTTTTCACAAAACTTCAACCCGGTAGTTATTCGCTAAAAATATCAGCACATAATCGCGATGGTATTGTTACAAGCGAACCTGCCACACTTAATATCAACGTGGCCTACGCACCATGGAAGTCGCCCTTTGCTATTGTCGCCTATGTAGTTTTAATAATTGCCGTGTTGTTTTTCATTTTTTGGCAATACCGCAGCCGCCAAGTTGCAATTGAACAAGCCCATAGAGCGACTATTCATTCGCAAAAGCAAACAGAACTCGCGCTTAAAAATAACAAAAGTGGCGTGTGGGATTATAATTTTAAAGATGCTTCCGTAAGTACGCTCAGAGGAAGTGAATTAGGCTATACAGGCTTGCCTGTACGCGTACACATAGAACAATTTTTAGCGCTTATACACCCAGATGACCGACGTCGTTTTGAAAACCAATGGGAAAACTACTTCAAGTACAAAAAACAACAAAACTGGCAAGCAACTTATCGTCTACAGCATAAAAATGGGCATTGGTTATGGTATCAAGATACAGGACAAGTTATATACGATCCTCAAACAAATGAGCCGCTATATGTTTCTGGCATATATACCAATATCACGGAGCAACGGGCTAATGAGCAACAAGCAAAAATTCTAGGTGAAGCGTTTAGCCAAATAAACGACTGGTTACTTATACTCGATAAGCATTTAATGCCATTTTCTGCGAACAACAGTTTTATTGAAACGTTTTCAAGTGAACAAGCAGCCACTAAAATTAGCCCAAAATTATTTATTAGGGCCATTGGTAAAGATAAGTGTAGAGAGTTTGCAAATATTTTAAAAAAATTAAAAGCTACAGAAAACTGGCAAAGTGATGCTTATATAAAAACAGCAAAAAGTAACGAACATCCAATACATATAAGCGCCACAGCCGTAACAAAAGATACTGCAAGCTACTACGTGGTTGTTATTACAGATTTAACTGAGCAAAAACGTGCAGAAAACGAACTGCGCTATTTGGCTAATTTTGATCCTCTAACGCATCTACCTAATCGTAGTTTAATGTATAAAAATATTGAAGACGCGATTAAACATGCCAATGAAAGTAATACACAATGCGCATTATTATTTATTGATTTAGATAAGTTCAAACCTGTTAACGACTCTTTTGGCCACGCAGTTGGTGATAAGCTACTTTGTAATATTACCCAAAGAGTAAACGGTATGCTTGGCGTAAACGCAAAACTTGGCCGTCAAAGTGGTGATGAATTTTTAGTGCTGATTCAAAATATAAAATCGCTTCAGTCTCTTCGCGATACAGTAAGAAAAATTAGTAATGAGTTAGCTAATAAAGTAATTATTGAAGACTTCTCTATTAATATTTCAGCCAGTATTGGCGTCGCTTTATACCCATTCGATGCTGTAACCACCGATATACTTATCCGTAATGCCGATGTTGCGATGATGCACGCTAAACAAGGCGGGAGAAACGACTTTAAGTTTTTTAGCGATGAAATGAATGAGCTGATAAAACAAAAGTTACTGCTCGAAAATGATTTAAAAGATGCAGTAAAAGACAACCGATTTTTTAATCACTATCAGCCCATTATCGACATACAAGAAAAAACAATAAATGGCGTGGAGTTACTCATGCGCTGGAAAAATCAAGGACAGTTGGTATCGCCAGCACTTTTTATACCGGTAGCAGAAGAAACTGGTTTAATAGAACTCCTTACTGAGCAAGCATTGCAACGAGCTCTTATTGAAATTGCACCTATACTCAGCGCAAACCCATTGTTTTATATATCTTTAAACTTATCCCCTAAACACATTTTAAAAACAAACATAACCCAGCGGTTAATGTCCATATTAGCGGACTCTCAAGTTCATCCAAGACAATTAAGACTTGAAATAACAGAGAGTATTTTACTAGAAGATAAACTCAAAGCAGCCAAGCAGCTACAAAACTTAAAAGCTGCTGGGTTTAAATTACTACTTGATGATTTTGGTACTGGTTACTCGTCACTCACCTACTTGAGCCAATTTCCTATTAATGTTATTAAAATAGATCAAAGCTTTGTAAACAGTATTGGTATAGATAAAGGGGATGAATCGATTATTAAGACCATTCTTTCATTGGCCGAAAACCTAGATCTTTACTGTATTGCAGAAGGAGTAGAAACGCGCGAACAGATGATCTTTTTAACAGAGGTTGGGTGTACTGTACTGCAAGGTTATTACTTTGCAAGGCCAATGGATGCTAAAGACTTACGTAAAAGCGATTGTTTTAGCAATATCATTGATTTGATTTGATTTGATTTGATTTGATTTGAAACATTAAAAGCGTGCTAATCATTATTACACGCTTTTATATTAATTAGATGCTACTAATGGATGTGATGGCATTCGTGGCTTTCTATTTGTAATACACTATTGCGTACATTAAATTTTTCAGCTAACAGTTGTTCTACCTTCATACGACATGCTTCATCGTGTTTTTCAATAGTACAATGCTCTTTAAGTACAACGTGCGCCCCGACTACTACCCCCTTATATTTGCGCGTTACAGTGACGTTATGGACATTGTGAACATGCTCCATATCTGTAATCTCACTTTCAATATCTGCAACTTTAGGAAGTTTGGCCTTATTTAAGCGTAAACCTTTTATACAACTAATAATGACCTTAACACCGGTAAACAACACGAAAGAGGCGATTAACATGCTCGATAAAATATCGATAACAACCCAGCCCGTAAAATATATAAGAATACCAGCCACAAATGTCGATACAGTAGAAATCAAATCAAAGAATGAATGTAAAAATACCGCGTAAACATTAATACTCGCTTTGCGGCCTTTATATAAAACCCATGCAGCAGCACCATGAAACAAAAAACCAATAGCAGCAATAACCGACATTAAATAACTATTAATAGCCAGCTCATTTCCTTCATGCTGGTGTATATAGCGCTCACCACCTTCATACAAAATAATTAAACTGATTGCTAGGTATAAAAATCCGTTCACCAGACCACCCAAAAGCTCGGCTCTTTGATGACCATCGTTATAGGTTTTAGCAAAATGAATAGCGAGACTTGATGCAATCAGTGCGATGAATAACGAGCTATTGTGAACAAACAAATGCCCCGCATCGGCAAGTACAGCAAGCGAATTAGAATAATAAGCACCTATAACCTGAATTACCATAAACGAACACGTAATTGCTAGTGCAATAAGTAACCGACGACGAGAAGCTTGGTGTGTAGTGATTTCTGTCATGAAATGCTTGAATAACCTATACTTAAAGTGCAAATAAACCAAAGATGGCTTAGAGTAGAAAAGGGTAATGATATACAGTATCAATTATAATACGTACTGCCCTCAAACGCACTAAAAACTTAGTAAATCAAAAAAAATGTGCTAATAATTAGTAGGGCTTGTTGAACTTCGGTGGTTGAATTTACACCAGTATTTTTGTTTTTTAGGCAAGGCAGAGCCTATGTAGTGTGGCTATTCCCCATAAATAGGCGATAACGCAGCATAAATACCAAACATGCGCTGCCTTTTGAGCTCGATCTAAGGACGATTAACACGCCCAAGTAAAAACAATAAAAATACAATAGATAACAATTTAATTGTGGCTTAAACACATGGAGAGTTGAGTGAGTAATAACCTATCAAATGAAATATGGCGAAACTTGGAGTTACTGCCGTTTTGTGTATTACTTTATGATGCCAATGAAAATATATTTAAAGTTAACAGCCAAGCACAGGACTTGTTTGGCTTAAGAAATAAATCACATTTTAATAAAATTGATTTTTCACACATCACTTTAACCAATCATCACAGTAAAAAAGAACTATTAGTCGAGGAGCTATTCTTTGATTATTTCACTGCAAATAACCAATGCCAGTTTGTTTTATCAAAACAGGTATCTAAATTGCTACTCAATGTAAAATTTGCAAAATTACCTAACTCAAGCTCCATTATTATAATCGATGTATTGAATAATAATGTAGATGAACAATATGATTTTGATAATATTATTTCGAACATATCAACTGACTTAATTGATATTCAAAACGACGACGTTGATAAGCATATCAACTACGCATTAAAAGCTATTGGTACCGTTTGCCACGCAGATAGAAGTTATCTTTTTAAGTTTGCCGAGGATGGTAAAACCATAAATAACACCCACGAATGGGTCAATAATGATATACAAGCATTTAAAGAGGACTTACAAAACCTTCCGAAAAGCGATCTCCCCTACTTTTTTAGTTTGATGGCACGTACTCACTTATTTAGAGTTAACGATGTAACGTCGTTACCCATTCAAGCAATGAGCGAAAAAACAATTTTCCAGCGACAAAAAATAAAATCAGTACTTTGCATTGGTCTACGTTATGACAAAGAGCTCGTTGGCTTTATAGGCTGTGATTGCGTTGTTCAAAAGCGAAACTGGACTGATTTAGACCTTATTCGCTTAAGGTTAGTAGGTGAAATGCTTGCTAATGCTTTCAAAAATTTAAATTACAAGCAAGAGCTACAACAAGCTCAGCAGCAACTCATTAATGCCAATCATAAACTTAACAAACAAGTTAATACTGATGGCCTTACAAACATTGCTAACCGACGCTGTTTTGATCAAACTTTAAAATGCGAAATTAAGCGCGGCGCACGTAATAAAGAACCCATTAGTTTAATAATGTGTGATATTGATTTTTTTAAGCGTTATAACGATAACTATGGACATCAGCTAGGCGATGAAGTACTAAAACGAGTAGCCAAAGCGCTGCACGATTTGTGTAAACGAGAAGGTGATCTAGCAGCTCGTTTCGGTGGTGAAGAATTTGCGATAATTTTACCTGCAGTCGACACAGATCATTGTCAAAGATATGCAGTTCTTATTCAGGAAAAAATTGCAGAACTTGCAATTGAACATAACTTTTCAAGTGCCAGTAAATACCTCACTTTGAGTATCGGATTTTATAGCCTTATACCCAATCAAAAAACAACACCTAAAGAAGTTATAACTAACGCCGACATAGCCCTTTATAACGCAAAAGAAGCAGGCAGAAATAAAATAGCCAGTTTTAAAAAAACCGACTAAGTCGGCGCGCTACAGTGAGTTTTAGTGGTTAAAAGTTCGCTGTAGTGATAATCTATACACGCTGAAATTATAAACAATACAACCACTCAGCGTTTAATTATTATAAGGAATGTTTAAATGGATCCAGTCACACAAATTCTCGATATGGTTTTTACTGTTGAGGCTTTTTTACTTGTTTTTGTTATCGTGCTTTTAAAAAGTAGCGTTAAATTTGTACCACAAAACCGCGCCTGGTTAATCGAACGTTTTGGTAAATACCAATCAACTAAAGAAGCCGGCCTTAACTTTATTATTCCATTTATTGATAGAATCTCGGCTGATCGTAGCTTAAAAGAACAAGCTCAAGATGTACCATCGCAGTCAGCTATCACTAAAGATAACATCTCACTTATAGTTGATGGCGTACTGTACTTTAGGGTACTAGACCCATACAAAGCAACGTATGGCGTTGACGACTATACATTTGCAGTTGTACAACTTTCGCAAACAACAATGCGTTCAGAATTAGGTAAAATGGAGCTTGATAAAACATTTGAAGAGCGTGATTTACTTAATACCAACATTGTTGCAGCTATAAACCAGGCATCTGAGCCTTGGGGTATTCAAGTACTTCGCTACGAAATTAAAGATATTGTGCCGCCTAACTCTATTATGGAAGCGATGGAAGCACAAATGAAAGCTGAGCGTGTTAAACGAGCTCAAATTTTAGAGTCAGAAGGTGATCGCCAAGCAAATATCAACGTTGCTGAAGGTAAAAAACAAGCACAAGTACTTGCTGCTGAAGCCGACAAAGCCGAGCAAATTTTACGCGCTGAAGGTGAAGCAACAGCTATTACTACGGTTGCAGAAGCACAAGCAAATGCACTTATTAAAATAGGTGAAGCTGCAGATACAGAGCAAGGTCAAAAAGCAATTCAGTTAGATTTAGCAACTAAAGCAATCGCGGCTAAAGAAGCGATTGCTCGTGAATCATCAATTGTATTACTGCCAGACAACGCGACAGATGCAAGCTCAATGGTTGCCCAAGGTATGGCAATCATTAATAGCTTAAATAAAAAGCATCTGGGTTAATAACTAAATAAAGAGGTTTGTATGGATTTTATTACGCAAAATTTACCGCAAACACTTATGGTACTTGGTATTGTTGCTTTAATAATAGAAGTAGCAGTACTTGGCCTTTCTACATTTATTTTGTTGTTTTTTGGATTATCGTTATTCCTTACAGGATTATTAATGAGTTTTGGTATTTTACCTGACTCATTAACAACAGCCCTTTGGAGTAATGCAGTTGTAACAGCTGGCTTAGCCGTTGCACTTTGGAAACCATTAAAAAAAATGCAAAATCGCGTAGATAAAAAGCAAGTGAATAGTGATTTTGCTGAACTTACTTTTGTACTTACTAGCGATGTAACAGAACAAGGTTTAACTACACATCAATATTCAGGTATTAGCTGGAAACTCAAAAGTGAGCAACCAATTAGCGCCGGTACTGAGGTTTTAGTAACCAAAAAAGAAGTGGGTGTTATGTGGGTTAAGCCTAAAAGCTAACCATCACTTTAAAACAAGCACTGTGTATAATAAATTACAGTAAAACGGGCGGCTCAAACTGCCCGTTTTTTATGCCTGAGATTTGAAATACAGCGCCTTGTTCAGTAACAGTATTATTAATCGATTCATCAAATGCCGATGTCACAAGTAACAATTCAGCATTTTTACCGCCAAATGCAGTGCATGTCGGTTTTATTGCACAAAGCTTTATTGTTTTAATTAGCTCACCGCCTGGGGATAAACACATAACACACCCCATTCCCCACACAGCTAGCCACAAATTACCTAATTGGTCGGTTACGCAGCCATCGGGGTCAACATCAGTATTATTAAATTGATAAAAAACACGTGGCTCAGAGCAAGGCTCGCCAGTTTGCTCATCCAAATCTAATACATAAATACAACTCGTTAAAGAGTCGCAGTAATAACCGCGTAAACGTGGCTTATCAAAGCACAATCCATTTGGGATACTCAAGTTACTTACAACGACTTTAAGCTGGTGTTTATAATAACGGTATATTTTACCGTCACCCTTTTTAGCATTTACGTCCATTGTACTTAACCAAAAACCACCCCATGGATCAGCGCGGCCGTCGTTTGAACGCCTATTTAGTTGCGTATTTTCAATATTAAGAATAAGGTGGCGAGTGCACGAATTAATATGGTATTTGTATAAACCAGTACTTGTACCTAGCAACAAGTGCTGCTCATCAATCCACGCTATTGCACTTAGTGTATCAGGCATATTAACTGTTTTTAGTTGGCTTTCGCTGTGTATTTTTTTGCTTAAAAGTAATTTTTTATTTATGTCGACCCAAAAAAAAGTATTCAGCATAGGGTGCCAAAGAGGACTTTCTGCAAGCTGATTCTGTGTGCTTTCAAAAATGGTTACGCTAGGGTCAAACATAAATACTTATTCTTTATTATTAACAAAGCCTTGTAACCCAAACCTTACCAGAAAACAGTTGATTTCGCGATACGTACCTGGCTTTAATTTATCAACATACCCTAGGGCGTGCTGATCTTTGGTGGGTGAATTTGCAGCAGTATGTTTGGTTTTTAGGCAAGGCGGAGCCTATGTAGTGTGGTTATTCCCCATGAATAGGCGATAACGCAGCATAAATACCAAACATGCGCTGCCCTTTGGGTTCTTTCTAGGGACGATTAACTCTTTGTTGCTCGGTTTTTACTTAGCCCACTAGGTTACAAACCTCGCGCCGCGATTTAATCGCCCCTAGATTGAACAAATTTCAATCCACAAAGATCAACACGCCCTAGTGACTGCAAAATCAATATCATTGCACCACCGGCTAATTTTAAAGTTGGGCGTACCACTAAAAGTTTGAAATACTTAATAGTGGTTACAACATGGGAGTTGATACTGCTAAGACCTTTTTAGCTAAATAACTGCATTATTTAACCTAATAATTGCGGTGCTTTACCCGCAATAACTGCGGTTAGTAAACCAGCTAACATAGCTCCTACAACGGTGCATATTGCACCGCCTAAAATACCGTAAACACTCATAAAACATATCAGCGCTAAACCAAATAGCAGTGCACTTAAAAATGTTTTAGTCGCTAATGTAAGTGTGTTTTTTCGTAGGTTGAGCATCATTAATAATAAACTTACCATCGCAATTGTAATTAGTAGCTCGTTCATGCGGGTTGTACCTCAATTTGTAATTTTTGTGTTTTTTTTATTTTTAAGGCAACAAACATACACACGATACCCACCACCATAAAGCTTATATCTACTACCGCGACAAGCGAGCTATTAAGGTTAATAACATTGCTAACGCCAAGTAAAATATTAAGTGGCAGCACCAAAGCAAGCGAAGCGCCGCATAATAAAAGAGTCAGCTTAAAGTAGTTTTTATAACCAATGGGTAATACACTTAAGAGTAACCATGCCAACCACGTATAAAAGAACACGGGTCCAAAAAAGCTATTTTGCGCCACACCAACAACGCTATAATTAAGTACAACTTGCACAGGAAATAGCACAAAGCTTGCTAATACCAAACCGCCACAACTGCCAATAATAAAACGATTCCAGTGTGCATATGCCTGCATACTCAGTGAAGGGCTACTGCCACGTGTGCGCTTTGTTAGCCACATCATCATGCCCGAAATAGGTAAAAGCGCAGTACTTAAGCCAAGCAATACCCAAAGTAATTTTACAAACACTCCTGCAAAGTTCCCAAAGTGCAGCGGAAACATCAACTCAATTACTTTTATCGAAACACCTGAAATATCACCAAAACTACTCATCGACTGCACAAACTCACCATTGCCCTGATAATGCAGTAACTGAGAAGCAACAGCCTCACCACCTAACAAACGCAAATATACCTGCGCATTCGCATCGTTATGCGCCATTATTGTTACATCTCTAATTATTGCTTTAGGGTAACGACTATGAGCATGCTCTAAAATAGTGTCTATTTTTGTAGGTTGCTTAATGTGACTAACTACAGGCTCAGGAATGGCGGTAAACGTTTCTATTAACTTATCTTGATCGCCACCAAAGCTCACAAACGCAGCGGCTGGTAGTAAAATAATGGTCGCGAGCCCTAAAAATGATCCTGTAAAACCAATCACAATGTTAAAAACGCTCCCCCAAATACCTATAACCTTATGAGCATCGCTCACTGCAATATCTAATCCTTTATCTCGCCTAAACGTAAAGAGCTCTTTTATCAATTTGCGATGAATAAACAAGCCTGTCACTGCACTTACTAAAAGCGTTAAACCTAAAAATCCAGTGAGTATTAACCCTATTGGTCGCCCTAAATGCAAATCTGCATGAAACTCACCTATATAAGTTGGCGCATCCGTTTTTTTATTGGCGTAAAACTCTTTACTAGGCCCATAGTAAGTATTTTCCAGCGTCAACGTATCGGGATGAAATTGAAATACTCTGGCCACCTCTTGGTCGTAATTTTCATCGCCATGGTGAGATTCAAATACCAACGTTAACAAATGAAAGTTATGCCCACTTGGTAAAAACACATGAATGTTTTCGCCAAATTCACTAGGTACTTTTTTATGGTATTCGTTTACTAGTCGGTTAATTTGCGCGCTGGCAACGTATTGGCTAGATTGTAGTTCTGGATTAGCCCATATTTTTAACTCAGGTCGCGACAGAACTGCTAACGCCCCACTAAATGCAACAATAAATAGCAGTACCGCAGTAATAATTCCTACCCAGCTATGTAATAAAAATAGCTTTTTTAAAGTAATCGACTTCATCCCTGCCCCTGCGTTAACGCCCAAAAACTCAATAAACCATGTAATACACACAATGCAATCATTACTACAAAAGGTTGCCATACTTTTTGCGCCAAATACGCATAAATAAACAACGCAGTCCAAATAATAGGAAAGAGTAAAATAGGCAGTAATATTTGTTCATTCATTTGAAACGGTAAATAGGTTGTCATACCCGGAATCATTATTACCGCTGTAACTAGCGCTAATACACACGCAATTAGGTGCCTTCGCCGTGTAGCTGTAAACGTTTTTTTATTATTCATTATTCGCTCAGTAAATTTGCCCAAACATATACAAAACAGCACATGCAAATGATAACAATTGCTATTATATTGTGCATTTAATGCTTAATGCAATTTATTAAACAAATTAAGTCTAAAAACACTGTTGGTTTGCCTTAAGAGCTTTTATGCTACGCCTCGCAATTTAGGTACGCAGTAATGCGTCATTTCAGTTAAGCCGAGTTCGGGCTTTTTAATTTTCAGGAAGCAGTAAACCGTGGATATAATTAACGCGATTATTTTAGGTATTATTGAAGGTATAACAGAATTTTTACCCATATCATCAACTGGGCACTTAATTGTAGCGTCAAAGTGGTTAGGCATTGAATCAACAGATGCTAACCTCGCCTTCGAAGTAATTATCCAGCTTGCCGCCATTTTAGCAGTACTAGCCAACTATAAAGACAAGTTCAGCCCTAAACATTTCAATTTATGGGTGAAAGTTGCCATTGCATTTATTCCCTTGGGTATTATTGGCTTTATATTTAGCGATGTAATAAAAACACTATTTAGCGTACCAGTAGTAGGTGTTATGTTTATTGTAGGCGGTGTGATTTTTTTACTATTGGAGCGCAGTTATAAAGAAACTCACTGCACAACTACCGATGTAACCCAAGTTACTTATAAACAAGCTCTTTGGATTGGCGTAGCACAAGTATTTGCGTTAATTCCGGGGACTAGTCGTGCTGGGAGCTCTATTGTTGGTGCCATGTTATGTGGCTTAAACCGAAAAGCCAGCGCTGAATTTTCATTTTTACTTGGTTTACCTGTACTTGCAGCAGCCTCAGGGTACGACTTACTTAAACATTACCAACTGTTTAGCTTAGATGACCTAACTGCCCTTGCTATGGGTTTTATTACCTCTTTTGTTGTTGCCTATTTTACTATTAAACTGTTTATTCGATTTTTAGAAAACTTCACTTTTGTAAGTTTTGGTATTTATCGTATTGTATTTGGTGTTATTTTATTAACCCTAGCTTACATTTAAAATTCGAGGAAAATCATGAGCGAAAAAATAAACGAAGAAGCACTCCACGCACTTAAAATAGCCTTTACGTATATGCCTAAAGCTATTGAAGTTACAAAGTACGAATATGGCGAACGCTACCAAACAGTGCTTGATCACATAGAAGCTGTACGCGAAACATTGCTTATTAACGATGTAGATCCAGAAGAAGTGGGCGGCGATATCAACCCGCAATATACCCCAAATTCAACGTATTAAAAGTATACCGCTGAGTATTACATGCTCGGCGGTATATACTACTATTAATAAACCACTAACTTAGTTCATAAAAACATAAGGTTATAAAATTTAATACGTATCAATTTTAGTTATTAGTAATTAAAACTGCTAAACTGGATTTTAAACTAATACCAATGCCCTAATTGGCCTATGTATTATATAAATTGAACAAAAGCTTACGGGGTGTTTTCTTTTGAATTTTTTACGATGTTTTCACGATATAGTTTCTAATCAATCTCTTGATTTTGAAAATAAAATTAATAAGCTCTTAGTGTTTGGGTTAGAAGTATTTGACCTTGAGCTAGGTATTATTAGTAAAGTAGATGAAAACAGCTACACCGTTTTATATGCCAAAACCCCTGACAACTCACTTTTACCCGGTACCGTGTTTGAATTACAAGGCACCTATTGCGTACATACGCTCGCTGCAGGCTCTGCACTTGCCTTTCATAAAGCATCTCAAAGCGCAATTGCAAACCACCCCTGTTATATAAACTTTCAGTTAGAGTCTTATATTGGCGCGCCAATAAAAATTGGTAAAAAAACATTTGGTACCGTTAACTTTTCATCCATAAACAGCTCTCCAGCTTTTAATGATGCAGCCTATGATTATATTGAGTTATTTGCACAATGGCTTGGATCGGAATTTGCTCGCACCCAAGCTAAAGAACAACTCATAAAAAATAGTAATACTTTATTAAAGTTAGAAAACGTTGCAAATATAGGTACGTGGGAGGTTGATCTAATCTCCGATAAAATTACCTGGAGCGAGCAAACATACCTCATACATGAGGTGGATGAACAATTTCAACCGCAAATGAATTCTGCAGTCGAGTTTTATAAAGAAGGTCCAAGTCGTGAAGGCATTACTCGCGCGGTAGAATTAGCCATAGAAAAAGGCAAAAAATGGAATCTAGAACTAGAAATAGTAACCGCTAAAAATAAACATTTATGGGTGGCTACCTTTGGTGAGGCCGAATTTGATGAAGGCCGATGTGTCCGATTATTTGGCACCTGCCAAGATGTCACCGAGTCAGTAATGCTCCGAGAAGAGCTTAAACAAAAGCAAGCTCAAGCAGAGCGCCTACTTGAAGACAGAAGCATGCTATTTGCCAAAATCAGCCACGAATTAAGAACCCCACTGAATGGCATTACAGGTATGCTAACCACATTAGTTGATGAACACAGTGAAGAAGTTCGCGCTGAAAAAATTAAAATAGGACTTAGAAGCGCCGATATTTTACTTAGTATTATTAACGAAGTGCTCGATTTTTCTAAAATTAATCATGGTGAGCTAAAGCTTGAACCTACTGACTTTTTACTAAAAACAATTTTTACCGATTTAACTTCTTTGTATACACCTCTATTTAAAAACACGCATGTAACGCTACAAGTAAATAATACAATTGATGACAACTGCTGGGCGTTTAGCGACAACACACGCCTTAGTCAGATTGCTTCTAATTTACTGAGTAATGCACTTAAATTTACTGAAAATGGTTCAGTTACATTAAACACCAGCCTTTCTAAAATAAAAAATAAGCTAAGTTTAAATATTGAAGTGTCTGATACAGGCCGAGGAATGAGTAAAAACTTTTTAGAATCACTGTTTTCTCCTTTTTCTCAAGAAGTAGATGCTAAGAATTCAAAAGGTGGAACAGGCCTTGGCCTTGCAATAGTAAAAGAGCTTGTTGAATATATGGGCGGGAAAATAAAGGTAAAAAGTACACCTAATAAAGGCACTACGTTTTTAGTAAATATTCCTATTGAGAAAGGGACAGAACAAAAACAAGAAAGCCTTAAATCAACGTTAGATATCAACGGCAGTGAACTATCAGTGCTTGTAGTCGATGATAACGACATCAATCGGTTAGTACTTCATGCCTCTTTAGGCAAGCTTAATATTAAAGCAGACTCAGCAGTTGATGGCCAAGATGCTGTATTAAAATGTCGCCAAAAGCATTATGACCTTATTTTTATGGACTGCATAATGCCCATACTCGATGGATTTGAGGCAACAAAGCAGCTTAGATCAGAAAACATCTGCTCGCATGAAGAAACCTACATAGTGGCTATAACTGCTAATACTTCATCACAAGACAAACTTGCCTGCAAACAAGCCGGTATGGATATGTTTATATCAAAACCGTTTAAACTACCCATACTTGAAAAAGCGGTTATTAATGCGCTTGAGCATACCGTAAAAATCAGCTAATTTTTACTGCACTGCCACTGGTAAAAAATAAGAACATAAAATGAAAAACATAATTAGAACTATATTACTAACAGTACTTATTGTTGCAGTATTTAAAGGCGTTTCCACTGGGCAATGGAGCTCATCAATAACAATTGTTATCGTATCAGGCGTATTGCTGTTAGTTACATTTATCAGTGCTAAGTCATCACGTGGATCATCCGCTTATACTGGCAGTGACTCATCAGTTTCCTCTAGCAGTAACTCATCGCACTCTCACACAAATTGTAGCGGCGGTGATTCTGGTGGTGGGTGCGATTAAATCGTGTGCTAATTCTTAAGCATTAAAAAAGCCGCCTTTGGAGAAGGGCGGCTTGGGTTAACAAACAGCTATGGGTGTAGCCTTGCTGTTATATCAAGAGAGTTTTTACTAAATTTTTTATTAAATAATGTTAAGCAGCGCTTTGATCAGCGTCTTCAGAGTGACGAATTAAATAATCAAATGCACCTAAACTTGCTGTTGCACCGCTGCCCATTGCAATAATAATTTGTTTAAACGGAGTATTGGTTGCATCCCCCGCGCCATAAATGCCTGGTAATGACGTCGCGCCTTTAGCATCAATCAGTATTTCACCAAATTTGCTTAATTCAAGATCGCTGTCTTTTAACCATTCTGTATTAGGTATCAAACCTATTTGTACAAATATACCGTCAAGTTCAAGCTCTTTGCTCTCTCCCGACACTCTATCTGTGTACATTAAGCCAGTTACTTTTTTACCATTGCCTAATACTTCAGTTGTTTGTGCACTTTTGATAATAGTAATATTGGCCATGCTTTTAGCTTTACGAATAAGCACTTCATCTGCACGTAATGTGTCTGCAAATTCAAGTACCGTAACGCTTTGTACAATATTGGCTAAATCGATTGCCGCTTCTATACCTGAATTACCACCGCCAATTACAGCAACAGGTTTACCTTTAAATAAAGGGCCGTCGCAATGTGGGCAATATGCCACACCATGGCCGCGATATTCTTGCTCCCCGGGTACGTTCATTTCACGCCAGCGTGCACCGGTGGCAAGTACGAGCGACTTAGCTTTAAGTACTGCGCCATTTTCTAGTGTAATTTCGTAGCCATTGTTATAACCAAGTGCTGCTGCGCGCTGATTATGCATTACATCCACGTCGTATTCTTTAACGTGCTCTTCAAGCTGGGCAACCAATTTTGGCCCTTCAGTGGCTTTAATCGAAATAAAGTTCTCTATTGCTAATGTATCTGCAACTTGTCCGCCAAATCTGTCGGCAACAATACCTGTATTTAACCCTTTTCGTGCTGAGTAAATCGCAGCCGATGCGCCCGCAGGCCCGCCACCAATTACAAGTACATCAAATTTATCTTTTTTACTTAGCGATTCAGCTTGGCGCTGTGCCCCTTTGCTATCTACTTTATTAAGTATATCGGTAAGGCTTAGTGCACCTTGGCTAAATGGTTCGCCATTTAAATACACAGCCGGTACAGCTAAAATATTTCGCTCTTCTACCTCACTTTGAAATAATGCGCCATCAATCATGGTCGCTTTAATATTACTGTTTGTCGCTGCCATAGTATTAAGTGCTTGCACTACTTGCGGGCACGTTTGGCAACTTAAACTTATATATACTTCAAAGTTGAGCTCTTGAGTAAGCGATTGTATTTGCTCAATGTCTTCACTTTTGGCTTTACTTGCGTGTCCGCCAGTATGTAAAAGCGCTAACACTAAACTTGTGAATTCGTGGCCCATAGGTACGCCTGCAAACGTAATATGAGTGTTTTTAATAGGTGAATGTACAACCATTGACGGGCGACGTGCGCTTGTGTCGGGGTTGTTTATTACCGTAAATTTATCGCTCAGTGAGGCTAAATCGTTTGCTAAGCTTTCTACTTCTGCTGATTTTTTGCTGTCATCCAAGGCAATAAGCAGCTCAACAGGTTGAGTAAGCGATTCAAAATGGCTTTTTAATTGATTTTTTATGTTGTTATCTAACATGGCTTAACCCTTTTAGGAAAATTTAAACAGCAAGCCTCCCATGCCAAATAATGCATGTGCTTAAACAAGTATTTTGATATAGGAGGCACCAACAAACGGATGTTCGTTGATTTAAGGGCAGTTACCTGCCCTTATAGTAGGAATAAATCTATACTTAGATTTTACCCACTAGGTCTAATGAAGGTGCAAGTGTGTCTTCACCTGGCTGCCAAGATGCAGGGCAAACTTCTCCGTCGTGAGTTGCAATGTACTGTGCAGCTTGTACTTTACGAACAAGTTCTTTAGCGCTACGGCCAATACCTAAATCGTGAGTTTCGATAATTTTAATTTCGCCTTCTGGGTTCATTACAAATGTACCGCGAAGTGCTAAACCTTCTTCTTCAATCATTACGCCAAAGCTGCGTGTAATGCGGCCTGTTGGGTCGCCAATCATTGGGTAAGTAATTTTACCAATAGTGTCTGACGTGTCATGCCATGCTTTATGAGTGAAGTGAGTGTCAGTAGATACTGAGTATACTTCTACGCCCATTTCTTGTAATTGTGCGTAATAATCTGCCATGTCGCCAAGTTCAGTTGGGCATACAAACGTAAAATCGGCTGGGTAAAAGAAGAAGATTGACCATTTACCTAGAACATCTTTTTCAGACAATTCTACAAAGTCACCGTTGTGGTAAGCGGTTGCATTGAATGGTTGTAATTTTGTATTGATTAATGAAGTGCTCATGGTATTTCCTCATCTATGTTTAATGTATTTAAAAAGTAATCAACGCTTTCGTTTTAAACGACCTTTTGCGTTGGCTTGATTAGTACAATAAGGCTAATGGGTAATTAAATAAAATTGATTGTTTAGATTAAAGCAATCTATTTTTTAGATTGTAAGTAATATCCATAAATATGGGGGAAAACAACAAGCCAGCCAACTGTTTGGTTTATATCCAACAAACTAAAAATAGCCAATAAACGCAGGTAATTTAGATACGTTTATGGCGTACTTACAGCAACATACCTGTACAATTATTTAAAACGCGAGGTACAATTTAACTGTATCAATCAATTGTTAAGCTAAGTATCTTAAACAGGGATTAATTATGACTCCTAAAAAACGCCGAGTATTACAGGCTGTCTTATATGAATTTTTTGCCATTGCCTTTGTTGGCCCTATTATCAGCTTTATTTTTGACAAATCAGCCTCTTCAGCAATCGGTTTAGCGATTGTTTTATCAAGTATTGCACTTGGCTGGAATTATGTATTTAACGCTTTATTTGAACGCTGGGAAGCAAAGCAAGCTGAGCGAGGGCGTACTTTAGGCAGGCGTCTATTGCACGGCATTGGTTTTGAAGGTGGGTTGGTATTATTACTAATCCCTGTAATGTCGTTGTGGTTAAATATATCAGCCCTAAATGCATTAATAGCAAACCTTGGCCTGTTTGCGTTTTTCTTTATCTATGCAATTATTTTTACATGGGCGTTTGACCGCGCTTTTGGCCTACCAGAATCCGCCAAAAGCGATAAAACAACGCAGTAAAACACCTTTTAATTAAGCCTCTTTAAGCTGTCTCTTGATCACAAGTCTGGCTCAAGAGATTTTGCTAAATCGTAGCCTTCCAGGATGGCTTGTAACTTAAGCCATCCTTGCCATAACACTTTCACAG